>CAMKLG010000016.1 GCA_946413585.1 uncultured Bacteroidales bacterium | reverse complement strand
TGTAGGTAACGTTGGTAGCGTCAGCTGTGGTAGCAGAAGGCTCGGTCGGTTGACCCTGAGCAGTGGTGATGAAGGTCACCTCATCGCCGTAAGTCGTCATATTTGCTGTTGTAGCAAATGCCCGATAAGTGTAGGACGTACCAGCGGTCAGGCCAGTGAGGTTGTAGGTCATCGTCGTACCTGTTGCGCTCACTTGCGTGTAGGTACCGCCATTGGTGGCCTTCCACTCAAAACCACGAGCGGTGATCGTCTGGTTACCAAGGTTGGTGATTGCACCGTTCAAAGTAGCAGAAGTCTGCGTGATAGCAGAAGCTTGGTTGGTCACAACCGTGGGCTCTATAACAACAGGAGAAGAACCGTCATTGTCAAAAATCACCACTTGGTCAATACCGACACCATAACCGTAAGCATTAGTAGCGACGAATGAAATCTGATAAGTCGAAGAAGGTGAAGGCAATGCGAGAGAATCAACCGTCCAAGCAGAAATGTCGTTTGTATATTCTGTAAGCATCGTCCATTCATCAGTAGCAGAAGCTCTGTAATATACAGCCATTTGGTCTTGGTCTGATCCCCAAACTTTCTGCACGTGAGCAAATGAAACGTACGGATTGGTAACAGATGTCAGGTCAAAAACGGGAGATAACAAACGAACGGTATTTGCAGTATAGCCAGACATCTTTGCCAAAACAAACTGCGTGCCTTCTGGAGCTGAAGGAATATTGGAGCTTGAAGAAGTAGTCTCCCAATTGTAGCTTGAGCTGGTGCTTTCAACAGACTGCCAGCATCCAAGACCATTCTCAAATCCTTCGGTATATGGGAAGTTGACAACGGTCACACAAGAGGTCATAAAGGACATAGTAGCAGGAGTGGAGGCACCATCTGCTCCGCAATCAGCAGTAACGCTCACCATGTAGTTAGTGGCAGGATCCAAACCGGTAAGAGTTGTAGTATTGCCAGTAGCGGTAACAGTATTATCACCACACACAACTGTGTAACTGTCTGCAGTACCATTCCAAGTCACAACAGCTTCGGTAGCTGTAGCGGCAACTTCCAAATTCGTAGGAGCGGGACAAGCCACCGTGGTTGTGAAGGTATGATGATTGGTAGCGTCTTCAGATGCCACACCATTACAGTTGGTCACTACATATACTTCGTAAGTGGTCTCGGGATCCAAACCAGAAAGTGTTACGGAAGTTGCACTAACCAGCTCAGGAGTCCAATCTTCATCATCAGATGCCTTGTAATAAACTGTCCATGAATCGTGTCCAGGATCGTTGTCTGTGAAGGTAATGGTGGCGTTGTGACCATCAATATCTGTTGAGGTCACACTGGTCTTCACAGGAGAAGCACAGTCAGGAATCAAGGAAACGGTAATGTCATCGAAGTTCCAAGAGGTGGAGCTACCCGTAGTAGAAGTATTGACATCCGTGAGGCGCAGCGCGATTCTCAAACCTGTTTGAGGTGTGACACCACTGAAATCGTAAGGTCCAATGAAATCAGCATGAGGAGCATCTGTACCCGTACGGTTGAATGCAGTAGCAGGGATAGTATCAACAGACACAAAAGTAGTGGCATCATAAACGTCAGAAATGTAACCGAGAACCATGGTGCCGGCTGAAGCAGCATTGAAAGCCGTGGTGTTACCCCACATGGAAATACGCAACGTATTGATATCATTGCTGAATTCAGGCAAAACCACCATGGTGGGACCGCCCTTCATTTCCAAGGTGTTCTGGCCAGAATATGCGGAAGCTGCCCAATCCGTATAAACGAACGGAGACATACCGTTGTCAACTTGTTGCGTTTCAGGAGTTGCCCAGCAAGCGCCAAGGGACACGACACCACCTGTATAGCTTTCAAAGTTCTCAAACCATGGGATAGCTTCTGTGATGTCGATCTGTCCACAAGAAGTGCTGAAGTTGAATGCCTGAGATAAATCAGATGAATCGGCACCGCAGATAGAACGAACCATGAATCTGTAGGTTGAACTTGGTTCCAAACCAGTCAAAACCAGGAACGTATCGGTAGTGGTGTAGTAAGCAGTGTCGGTCAATATGACATACACACCGTATTCAGTTCCGATACCACTCCAAGAAATGGTGGCTCCTGTCAGATCTTGATCCGAAACGCTTAAGTTAGTCGGCGGGAAACAACTGACACAAGAAGCGAAAAGTTCAAAACCAGATTGGTTCACGATATTATCAGAGGTAAAATGGATGGTCAAAGGACCTTGTGTGGAGATCACAGAGACAGTTTTGGAACCCGTATAGTTTCCTAATTGTGTACCGTCAACACCTACACCATCATAAATCTTAAGATAGTCGTAGTTGTTTTCCGTGTTGGAAGTACCCGTGAGCATCATCATCGTTCCTTCCATAGCAGGATAGAGCACCAAAACGACATCGGAACTGTTGCTATAATTGCCATCAGGACCGCCATCGTCATAAATTGCAGCTCCACATGTGGTCAAAGTATCACTACCTGTAGATGCCATAATGTATTGTCCAGTAACAATAGAAATAGGACCTTCCCATTCGCTTTCGCAACCAGCCTTCACATAGAAATCGTATGTTTGTCCTAAGGTAAGACCAGTAATGGTAATAGAAGTCTGATCGGCATTTTCAGTCAACGCCTCATCGGGATCCACACCTTCAAGACCGTATGCGACCACCCAAGAAGTAGCATCGCCCATCTCAGTCCATGCCAGCGTCACTTCAGTTTCGCCAACAGAAGTGGTGTGCAGGTTAGAAGGATGCATACATTGAGGAATCTCATATACCATGAGGTCATCCAGACGATAACCGCAACTTTGACCACCAGAAACGCGGAAAGCGATATATTGACCGCTACCCGTGTAGGAGGCCAAAGAGACGTAAATATGTTCATAATATTGAGCAGAGTTACCACTAATAGTACTGGTCACCGTCTCTACAAGCTCAAATGTGGTGGAATCGGACGGATCCGTCATCACACCCACTTCGAAAGTACCGGTGTTGCCCGTTTTATCCAACCAGAAATCCATCATCAGCGTGTTCACCGGAATGCTTGCGTCAAAGGCAGGCATAACAGCGGTGGTCCAGCAAGCAGGTGTGTATGAGAAGTCCAAACAACCGGCAGAACTTGCATGAGAATAGGTAGTGCTACTCATGTGATAGACCATGTGAGAAGGATCAGATGCAAGACGGCTCCAGCAGTCAACATATTCGCTACCGTCAATGTTAATGTAATCATCAAAACTGGTGGTGTATGGCAAACTGGTAAGCGCACCGCACTGGGTCTTGAAATTATAGACATTAGAAGGATTGGATTCCCCAGCACCGCAATCTGCTACCACATAAAATTCATAATGGGTGTCAGCATTCAATCCTGTAATCGTGACGGAAGTGTTATTTGCAGCAACATCTTGGTAATCAGCATCATTTTGAGCCTTATAGTAAACCGTCCAAGAGGTAGCGCTGCCAACCTCGTTCCAGCTCAAAATGGCTTCATCAGTGGTAATGCCTGTGGCTGTCAGTTGGTTAGGTTGAGCACAAGCATTGCCAACTATGGAGATGTTGTCAATAGCAGCAGGCGGGTTCGTACCAGACGAGCTATCATTCTTCCAGAAGAACACAATCTTCTTGGAGCTATTTGCCACA
The DNA here is from genome assembly GCA_946413585.1 of uncultured Bacteroidales bacterium. GTDB lineage: Bacteria > Bacteroidota > Bacteroidia > Bacteroidales > WCHB1-69 > F23-D06. The sequence continues at coordinate 48,676 of CAMKLG010000016.1, read as the reverse complement.
TTTTCCAAAATGTAATCCTGATGAGTCCAATCACTCACAAAGTTCGACTGATAAAGCAAAGTTGTGCCAGAGGGAATTGCATCGGTAGGAACAATAGCACTACCATCCATTAAGTACACTGACAAATAATCCCATTTGGTGGAGGTACCTTCTCCTTCAAGCTTGTAATCGAAAGTGAGGTGATATTCCATCGGTGTATCATCGAAAGCTACATCAAGAATGGCGTATGCATAAGATGTGCTGTTGAGTGTATAAGCGTTGGACACACCGTTGTCGTTGGAAATATAGAGGGAATGACCCGTTTCTGTAGAGTCGCTGGCATCTTCCGGTTTGAAAGTTGCCGTACCGATAGCCCATTGGTTATTGCCAGTACCTTGGATAGTGAAGTCAGTGATCAGTTCAGGATCCGTCTCGAAATCCTGCTCGTAGGGAAGATCGACGGGGACGTTGGGCGTAGTGAAAGTCAGCACCTGATATGCATTGGCGTAGGTGCCGTCACCACAGTCTGTTCTCAATGTCCAGCCATAAGTGGTATTGGGATCAAGGTTGTCTATCGTGTAAACATTATCAGTAAGTATCACACCTGTAACTGGAATGGTATCCTCGTCACCGACTTCCCAATAAACCAAGTCGTATGTGGTACCATCCACCTCATTCCAAGAGATTTCCGCGCTGGTAGCAGTCACATTGCCAGTGGCTAAATTCGTAGGCTCAGCACAAGCAGGGATGATAGAAACCGTAAAGTCATCCAAGTTCCAAGACAAACCGTATGAACCTGAATAGTTACTGGTAAATCTAAGGGCAATTCTACCTGAAGCGGCTTGCACCGTATTGAAATCGAAAGGTCCCATAATATTTCCGTTGCCAGCATTTGAACTGCCACGAGATCCTGGAATACCACACACACCTACCAGTTCAAATGTAGAAGTGTCGCTGGCATCTGTCATCACACCCACTTCCAACGTGCCATACGCCGGATTGGTGGACGTAGCCCAGAAAGTAAGTCTTAAATCATGAATATCAGCAGAAAATTCAGGAAGGACAGCCATGTTCATTGCACCAGAATAGCCCTTCATCTCAACAGAATTCACTCCTGAATGGCATGCATCGCCATAACCACAATAAACGAAAGGTCCGTTAGTTGTTGGATCTTGGACGGGAACAGCCCAGCACAAGAGAGGTCGTTGCTCATTGCTGCCCTGATATGTGCTTTCAAAATCTTCAAACCATAAATCCGTAAAGGGAATAATATCACAATCGGTTATAAAAGTATGAACTCCTGACCAGACCGTCTGGGTGTTGTCTGAACACTCAATCTGCACTCTCACCTTGTATGTAGAGGATGCTTGCAAACCTGTCAAGTAGGCGACCGTGTCATATGCGGGAACGGTAGTGGCATTAGCCCAATCGGTTTGAGAAGAAGGCATGTATTGAACATTGTAGGAAGATGCATTGTCATCACCATGCCATGAAATAGTGGCAGTAGAAGTCGTGATTTCAGAAGAAGTCAAACCATAAGGCGTTTTGCACAACGCACCGCCCGTGTAGGTGAATGTCGTTTTGGGAATGAAATTGCGGACATCATTGTAAGCGTAACTGCTTCCATTGGAATTGATGCCCAAGAAAGTCGTGGTAGCCCAGTTGGCGGCAGTGGTAGTTATGTCAAACAGCAAATTACCACCATTATATGTAAATGGTGTGCTGAAGGTGATGGTGAACTCTTGGCCACTGATGTTGATCGCTCCCGTATATACTTGGGTAAGCGTCACATCATCCAATGTACCGGAAGTAAAGGTTTCCGTAGTTGTCGTACCTAGACTCACCGTAATGGTAGATGTCAATGCCGTTGTGACACTGTTTTGCAGGTGAAATTTCATCTTTGAAATCTCGCCTGTCACCATGTCTTCCAACATGCTCTCAGGATAAATAATCTGATTGTGCTGAGCCTCATCCAAGTACAACCCATACATGGGCACGTAGCCATTTGTTGAGGACCCGTCAGCCACGGTAAGCACCGATGACTCATCCTGCGCTGACAACGGCGCGGCAAAAAAGCCTAACGTCATGATTGTCAACATCAATAGTAAAACTTTTTTCATACTTTTTTGTTTGGTGAATATTAAAGTTAGTTGTTGTTAATTCTAAAAAGACTCTTGCGACATATTATAAATCATAAAATACAGCCTGCAAAGATACAACTTTATCTTATCAGATACCAACTGTTGATAACTTTTAAAAAAGAGGAGGCCGTTCCGGAAATTTCCAGAACGACCTCCTTTGTTTAGGGGTTAGAGTTTAGTAGTTTTCTCAAACCATAAACATTAAACCCTAAACATTAAACTATTTCTTCACGAATCTCTTCGTCACCACGCCCTGTTCGGTCGTCACGCGCACGAAATACATGCCGTTGGCCAAAGCAGAAACGTTGATGTGGGTCATGTTGTCGATCACGTTGACCGTGTTGATCAGTTTACCATAGACATCATAAACTTCCATGGCGACCACGTTCACGTCACCGTCAATACGAACATCAATGTATTCCTTAGCAGGATTCGGGTACAACGTCACGTTGCTTTCGAGATAGATGTTGAGACCATCGGTCGTGGTTTGAACAGCTGTTGTTGTCCAGTCGCTCGTGTTGTCGCCACCACAATTAGCCTGTACCTGCATTTCGTATGTGGTATGCGCTGCCAAGCCGTGGAAGGTATGAGCGTTTTCGTATGCAACCTCCGTAGTCCAATCTTCGGTGCCTTGCTCGCGAAGGCGAACATTCCAGCTCTCCACTGCGTCGTTATTATCCCAAATCAGGGTAATACTTTCAGCATCGACAGAGGAAACAGCAAGACCCGTCGGGGTTTCGCAAGGTTCATACGGAATGGGCTCGAAATAAGCCGTGAGAGACAATGTCATATTGGCATACATCTGGGGAACAACCATGCTTACCGTTGGAGCATAAATCGTGTCATACATGGTCATACCAGCTATCGATGCAGACTCAATCCAATAGAGGAAGTTGTAACCAGGGTTAGGAACCGCGGTAATTACAGATTCGTCACCCACTGCATACTTATGGATGCCAGGAGCAGGATTGGTGGTACCCATTGTTGCATCAGCAGTGTTGAGAATGACCGTCAAGCTGTCAGGAGCAATGGTACCATCGTCGAAGATAGCTACAATATCAATCTCGCCAAATTGGGCAGCCGAAGCAGTAATAGGAAGAGTGAACGGATTCGTTGGGACAGTGCCTGCTGTCTGACCAGCAACAGAAAGTTGCCAACCGACGAAATCAACATTAGCATTCGGGAAAGCTTCTAATACTATTGAGTCACCCACAGCCAAAGTATAAGTACCCGGAGCAGGAGTAATAGTACCAAGAGCAGGGTTGTTAATCGTAAGATTGATGGTCAAAGAATCAGCCACAGGAGCGGAGCCAGGTTCGAAAATGGCGGTAACATTGACGGTAACATCATAATCAGCATATTCCTGACTCACAGAGCCAAAATTAATCGGGTTGCTGAAATAGACCATGTCATTCGTAATAGTGAGGGAATCAATATGCACTCCGCTCTCATAAAGATCAACTCTCCAAGCAGACAACATATAACCATCGTTAGGCACAGCTTCAGCAATCATGTTGTCGCCAACATAGATGGTGTAGGTGCCAGGTGCAGGAATGGTGGTACCCATGGTAGCATCGTTCACAGCGTATGTGATCGTGGTGCTGTCAGGAAGACCAGCCACGAAATTAGCAGTGAAAGTAATATTACCATAACTCATCCATGTATTGGCTAAAACATAAAATCCATTAGCGTATTGGGAATTCAACGTGAGAGTATCTGTAGTCGTAGTGCCACGAACAATCTCCCATGATTCGAAAATGTGGCCAGGATTAGCTTGCGAACCGAAATAGACGGTGTCTCCAGCAATATAAGAGTAAACACCAGGAGCAGGAATGGTGGTACCCATGGTAGCATCGTTCACAGCGAAGGTCACTGTCAAGGTATCAGGCACATACTCACCTTCGTAAATCTCAACATCATCAATCATCAAAACATATTGGTCAGTGCAGTCGTGGTGACGGAAAGCCACGTAGATATCTTGACCAGCGTATGCTGACAAGTCGAGAACTTTCTGCTCTTGGGCACCATTGGTGATTGTCCACTCATTCACCATCGTGAAGGCGCTGGTGTCGGTTGTGGTAGTGGAAACATACACGCCGTAATGCTCTTCTGGCCAATTTGGAGCTGACTGAACAGTCCACTCCATGGTGATAGGACTACCAGCAACGGTGTGCAACTTCGGGCTGATGAACCAGTTGTCGGGGGTCGAAGCAGAGTGAGTAGCATTAAGGTAAGAGTATGAAAGAGCTCTTTCCAAATCGGCACCTGTATAATCTTCATTAGTGGTCCAGGCATAACCGTCGTTATCGGCATCAACGTTGGTCCAGCAGTTACGAGTGGGGCTGTTGAGGTCGAAAGTCTCTGAGAAAGGCAAGTTGATGGCCGTGGTAGCACAAGAAGTCGTAGCAGCAATGACCATCATCACGGCACTGTCGGTAGCAGAGCAGATAGACTGCACACCGAAAGTGTAAGCGGTGTTGACATCAAGATTGTTGAATGTGTAACTATTCGTAGTGACATTTGCCACAAATGTTTCGCCATTATACAAATCATAACTTGGAGCATTGCCAGTCCAACTGATGGTGATGCTGGTCTGGGTAGCCTCGTCAACGGTCAAGCCCAAAGCAGGCATGCATGACGGACAAGGAGTTTCCAAAGTGAAGAACACGGTGTCTGCCAAATCATCGCCATTAGCAGAGAACACAGCAGCATTACCGCCATCGAGGATTGTGAAATCGGCTTCATCTGGGTACGATCCTGTAACCCAGCTGAAACTCACGGGGTATCCAGGACAAACGTTGAACGTATGAGTCATACTACCAGTACCGTAGGGGAGAGTGAAGGTACCCACTGTGACACCGTTTTGAATAATGTTGATGGCATTGCCATTCCAACCATCATCGTATGAATCTGTACCATTGATTGTAATAGAACACATATCTTCTGGCAAGCAAGCATGGGTCGTAAAACTGACAGGAGAGGTCCATTCGCTAACAGTAGTAGCATCACATACGGTTTGTACTGACACAGCGTATGTGGTGGCGAAATCAAGGCCTGTCAAGGTGTAAGGGCTGGTGACGTTGTTAACAACAGTACCATTTACATCAATATTGAAAGAAATTTCATCAGAGTACCAAGTCACTTGAGCTTCATTACCTCCTGTGTAGTTAACAGTAAGGCCTGTAGGCTTCAAGCAACCGCCTAAAGAACCTTTTACAATACGGATCTGGTTCTTCGAATTTTCAACCGCTGCATAAGAACCATTGTGATCCGTACTCGTCACATCAAAATTGACATTGTCGTCATAAACTCTGAGAGCCTGATTATTGGCATTGAAAGCCAAAAACGGGACAGAAGACTCCCAACTTCCGCTATTATCATCAACGATGATAGCTATATTGTTCAACCCTGTATATACAAAGCCGGAAAGCGGAATAGTAGTCCATGATTGAGGAGCAAATGTCACTGAACCACTGAACTGGAGGTCAGCAACGGTAGCGCTAATCCAGTCTTCAGTGTTTGCAAAAGTATCTTTTACTGTATTGACAATGTAGATGGCAAGGTCACGGGTGCATGATACACTGCCATTGTTAAAGAAATCAATACTTTCGATAAGGCCTTGATCGCCCAATTCTGCGACTGTATAAATCTGTTGAGTCAGGGAATATTTATAATATATATAAGTAGGCAAATAGCCGTTGATGACATTACCTGAGCCTATAACGGTCTTAGTAGTGGGTTCAACGCGGATGGAGTTGCTCCATACACTTTGATCATCCATGTCGCAATAAGCGCGAACTTTAGCCATATAAACAGAATCAGCAACAAGATTGGTTAACGTGAAAGGATTCGTATTGGCAGTAATAATATTGGTGGAATCATCATTAAGAATAATTTGCCAAGCATCAGCAGTACCGTTCTCTGTCCAGCTCAAAGTTGCTTCTGTTGAAGCATTAGGATTGAGGGTGACAGCAAGATCTGTAGGAACAGGACATGAAATCAGAGTCGTGAAATTGACACTCTTGTATCCGCTCTCAAAATCAACACCACAGACAGACTTCACTCTTGCATTGTATTGAGTGTTCGAAATAAGGCCACTCAAAGAATAGGTAGTGTCAGTAAGAGAAGTCACAGCCCAAAGAGTATCATTCGCAGCTTTATATTCAAAAACATAGTTGCCAGCAGTACTGTTCCAAGTGAAGGTTGCTTCATGAGCAGTTACGCCAGAAGGAATAAGAGCTGAAGGTCTCTCACAAAATTGACCGGAAGGAGTAATATTGATAGAAATAACATTTCTTGAAGAAGTCTTGTCAGTAGCCGTTATACCAGACATGTCGAGGGGATTATAATCCGTACCATCACGACGGACATACATGGCTCTACTGACTCCATCTTCCGTTTGGAACACCTTGCCATTCAAACCACTCTTCCAAGCACCCGAATTGTTGTCAAAACAAATCAACAAATTGCCTGTACCGCTATAGGTAAACGGCACAGTTAATTCAAAGGTGTAAGCAGAGTCGGTAGTGTTGTGCACAGTAACCGAACCGGAATACACAACATCGCTGGCTGTAACAGGAATCCAGCTGGTAGTAGTAGCGAACTCCCCAGCTTCAACCTCCAACATGTAAATGTCAAAAGGCATGGTATGGAGGTCACTTGCACCACGCATCCATATGGTAATGGAATGGATGGTACCAGCCGTTCCTATCTCGCTAGGTGTGTAAATCTGCTGAGAGTAGGAATACTCGTAAAGCGAATTCATCGGAAGATACGTATTGTCCGTTGCCGTACTCGTATCTCCGATCATCACGCTGGTTTGCGCGCTCAATGCAAACGGCAAAAACAATACCGCCAGCATTAAAAATCGTAGCATTTTTTTCATACTTTTTTTTAATTTTGTGAATAATTATATTAATAATTTAAGTTTTATATTCTTAATAAAACAAAATGCAAAAATACACTCTTATTCGCTCCCTTCAGAAAAAAGTTATGAACAACCAACAAACAATAAAACCCCACTCCAGAACACCCAAAAATCAAACAAATATTTAAATAAACGATTCCTAATTCCCAAAAGCCTCCTCCTCGAACCCCAGCAAATACACCCGTTCCGTGCCGCGTGTCACTGCCGTGTACATCCAACGAAAATATTCCTTGTCCAAAATGCCGTCGGGAATGTAGCTCTGGTCGATGAGCACATGCTTCCACTGTCCGCCCTGCGTCTTGTGGCAAGTGAGTGCGTAGGCAAATTTCACCTGCACAGCGTTCAAATAAGGGTCATTCTTGATTTTCATAAACCGTGCCCGAGGATTCAATATGTCCATATAATCCTCAGCCACCGCATAATACAACTTCTGATTCGCCTCGTGCGACAACGACGGGCCGTCGCAATCCAGGCACTCCAGAATGATTTTCATATCCACGTTGGGGTGATCGGGGTAGTCACACAACCGCGCAGTGATGTCCGCAAAATGGAAACCGTAAAGTTCCTGCTGCTTGTTGATGGACATAATCTCCATGATGTCGCCGTTGGCCAAGAAACCCGCTTCGGAAAGTTCATCCAGCCAGTAATAGTTATTCTTCACTGCCATAATGTAATCGCCGGTAGCAATGACGTTTTCACGAAAGAGCACACGACTTCGGATGGCGTTGTTGTACTGAAACGCTCGTTTGTTGGAGCGCGTCACCAGCACGATTTCGTCACTGTCGTGGTCGTTGTAAAGCTTGTTGAGCAGTTCCTCCATTTCGCCGCCGTTCACCCTTCGGAAATCCTCAAACTTCCGTCCACTGAAAATCGGGAAAGTGTAGTCGCCAGTGTTGATTTTATCGCGCACGTACGTCGCATTGTAGAGGATACCCGAATCCAACGACTGCCGTACCACATCGGTCAGTCGGGAGCCGAAGACCTCTACATTATAGGCACTTCGGAGGTAGTCGGCATCGAGTGCGGGGCTTTCATCCGCGTGCACGGGCGGCAGCTGCGCATCGTCGCCCACGAAGAGCATCCTGTTGCTGTCGCCAAGATAGACGAACTCCATCAGGTCGTCCAGCAAGCTGTTGCCTACCAGCTCGTTTTGGGCTCCCTGCGCGGAAATCATCGAAGCCTCATCCACGATGAAGAGGGTGTGGCTGTCCTTGTTCTCACGACGCACAAACCGACGCACACCCTCCTTGGTTGCCACGCGGTAAATCCACTTATGTATAGTGTAAGCCTTGCGCCCGGCATATTGCGAGAGCACCTTGGCCGCGCGGCCCGTGGGGGCGAGCATCACGATGTGCACCCCGATGCCTGCGAGCGTCTTCACCAGCGCACTCACAAGGCTGGTTTTGCCCGTGCCCGCATAACCTGTGAGCTGAAACAGGAAATTTTCGCCCTTACCATAGATGAATTCGGCGAGTTGCTCCATGGCCTCCGCCTGGCTCACCGTCGGCTCGAACCCGAAGTTACGCCTGAAATTCTCCTGAAACGCACCTTTACTTCTGTCCATGCTGTAGGTTAACTTGAAACTAAAATTCAAGCGGCAAAGGTACAATTTTTGGAGTTACGGTTTACGATGAAAAGCGATGAAGGACGATGAAAAGATATTATTCACTACTACTACCTTATTCATCATTCATCATTCATCATTCATCATTTATCATTCTTCATTCTTCATAAAAAAATCGTATCTTCGCGGCTTGAAAAACCAAAACCTATGGCTGAAGAATTTGAAGACGATGAATTGACCGAAGAAACCACTGACAATTCGGGTGAAATCATTATCCCTGAGGAAGATACAGATACGAGTACTCAAGACGAGTCAGGCTTGCACAAGGTGATTTTCGCGCAGTCGATGTACCGCGAATGGTATCTTGATTACGCCTCCTACGTCATTCTCGACCGTGCCTTCCCCGACGTATATGACGGTCTCAAGCCCGTGCAACGCCGTATCCTGCACTCAATGGATGAGTTGGAGGACGGGCGTTTCAACAAAGTAGCAAACATCGTGGGTAACACCATGAAATACCACCCGCACGGCGACCAGTCCATCGGTGCGGCTCTCGTGCAGATGGGACAGAAGCACCTGCTCATCGACACGCAGGGTAACTGGGGTAACATTCTCACTGGCGACGACGCGGCGGCTCCCCGTTACATCGAGGCGCGTCTCACGCCCTTCGCCAAAGAGGTGGTCTTCAACCACAAAACCACCGAGTGGCAAGTTTCCTACGACGGCCGTAACCGCGAACCTATCGCGTTGCCCGTCAAGTTTCCGTTGCTGCTCGCGCAAGGGGTGAAAGGCATTGGCGTGGGAATGTCCACCCTTATCCTCCCCCACAACTTCAACGAGCTCATCGACGCATCCGTGCACATCCTGCGCGGCGAGGATTTTGAGATCTACCCCGACTTCCCCACCGGCGGCGCCATTGACGTGAGCCGCTACAACGACGGTGCGCAGGGCGGCAAAATCCGCAACCGCGCCAAAATCAGCATCGTTGACAACAAAACTTTGGTAATCAACGAAATACCCTACGGCACCACCACTGAAGACCTCATCTCCGAATCCACCAACTCCATCACCAAAGCCATCGATAGCGGCAAACTGAAAATCAAGAAGATAGACGACAATACAGCGGCACAGGCCGAAATCTACCTCCACCTGCAACCCGGTGTCTCCCCCGACCAGACCATTGATGCGCTCTACGCCTTCACCGACTGCGAAATCACCTACTCCACCAATGCCTGCGTGATTTGGAACGGCAAGCCCGTCTTCACCAACGTCAAGGACATCCTGCGCATCAATACCGAAAACACCCTTAACCTGTTGCGCAAAGAGCTGGAAATCGAGCTTGACGAACTTCGGCAGCAATGGCACAAGATTTCGTTGGAGAAGATTTTCTTCGAAAAACGCATCTATAAGGAATTGGAGAAAGATGCCGACTCTTGGGACGTGCAGATCGACCGCATCGAGCGTGCCTTCGACCCCTATCGTAAACTTTTCCGCCAGGAGATCACCCGCGACGACATCCTCGCCCTCTGCGAAAAACCTGTCCGCAAAATCTCCAAATTCGACATCAAGGCCGCCGAAGAGAAAATTGCCGAAATCGAACTCAACATGGACGAGGTGCAAAACCATCTCGACCACCTCGTGGATTACGCCATCAACTACTTCATGCAGTTGAAGAAGAAATACGGTACTGATTACAAGCGTCTTACTGAAATCAAGAGTTTCGACAACATCAACGCGGCAACTGTCGCAGTGGCCAACCAAAAACTCTACGTCAACAAGAAGGAGGGTTTCATCGGCACCAACCTCAAAAAGGACGACGAAGTGGAATTCGCTTGTCTATGCTCCGATTTAGACGACATCATCGTTTTCCACGAGAACGGCGAGTGCTCCATCAGCAAGGTGGCCGACAAGCACTTTGTGGGCAAGCACATCATACACGCAGAGGTCTTCCGTCGCGGCGATGACCGCCAAATCTACAACATGATATACTCCGCCGGCGTGAACGGTCCTGTATATGCGAAACGTTTCAACGTGGGCGGTGTCACCCGCGACAAGAAATACGACCTCGTGAAAGGCAGCACTACCGCCAAAGTCCTCTATTTCACATCAAACCCGAACGGCGAGGCTGAAGTGGTACGCGTAAAGCTCAAACCGAAGCCCAAGCTCAAGAAACGTGAATTCGACTTCGACTTCGGCTCTTTGGCCGTAAAGAACCGCGCTGCGCTCGGAAATATCGTCACCCGCTACCCCGTCGCCAGCATCACACTCGCACAAAAAGGCATCTCCACGCTCAGCGCCATCGATGTCTATTTCGAATCCGCCGTGATGCGCCTCAACACTGAAGGCCGCGGCGACCTCATCGGTTCCTTCCACGAAGATGACAAAATCATAACCGTCTATAAATCGGGCAACTACCGAATCACGGGTTACGAAACTTCGCTGCACTTCGAAGACGATCTGGACATCATCCGCAAGTGGAAACCTTCCATGATCATCACCGCTGTCTATATGCTGAAGAAAGAGAAGAAGTACTTCATCAAGCGTTTCCAGCCCGACACGCTGATGAAGAAGATCGACTTCTACCCCACCGACGGCACCGCCAAACTGGTAGCATACTCTATCGACTACCTGCCACAGATTGAGGTGGTCTATCGCGACAAGAAATCCGACAGTGACAGCAAAGAGGTTCTCGCCTGCGCCGAATTGGTGGATCTCTCCACCGCTCGTGCCAAGGGCAAACGTCTCAGCTTCAACGACATCAAGTCCGTGACATTCACCGATCCTCTACCCTATGAAGAACCCGAAGAGGAGCCTGTTGAGGAAGAGACCCCCGAAGACGTAGAACCGGTCACCTCAGTAGATGAGGAAATCGCCAAGGACATCTTCAACACCATCTCCGCCGACAAAACCGACATCCCGACCGACAATGACGGTGGAGGATTACAATTGGGTCTGTTTGACGAGGAATGATTATCACAAACCACTTCCTTGAGCAGCCTCGAAGAGGCAAGACGCGCGAAGCGCAATTAACCCCACACAAGCGAAGCGCAGTGTGGGGCATGTCTCGCAAGCGTAGCGCAACTCTCCTCATCCTCCTGATCCTCTGTGCCGCCTGCCACGATCACACCATCCCCCCTACCCCATACAACCTCCAGATTCCCAAGGGATTTCCTACGGCGCTAAACATTCCCGCCGACAATCCGATGACTGTTGAGGGTGTGGAACTCGGCCGTATGCTTTTCCACGACCCGCACCTCTGCGGATACACCGGCAACGAGCCCGATTCACTGATGTCGTGCTCCACCTGCCACCGTCGCGAATGCAACTACGACCTCGGCAGCGACAATCCCCGTTTTCCCGACGGAAAACCGCGCGGGCGAACCACGGGCAAAGCAACCCTCCACAACGTCATGCCGTTAATGAACCTCGTCTTCAATCACGAAGGCTACCTTTGGAACGGTTTGATTTCCAACGACAACCTCAATCAGGAGATGCGCACTATCGAGGATATCGTACGCATGGCCATTGTCGCCGACGACGAGATGTGCGGCTCGGAAGCGAGTGCCGTGGCTGCCATCAAAGCCGACGGAAAATATCCGCCGCTGTTCAAGAGAGCCTTTGGCACAGAAGAAATCACGATGGAGCGCATCCAGAAGGCCATCGCCCAATATGTGCGCACACTCATCTCCAGCAACAGCAAATTCGACCGTTACTTGCAAGGACAGGAGCAACTCACCCCGCAAGAACTGCACGGCTATGTGCTTTTCACTACCGAGGAGGGTGCCGACTGTTTCCACTGCCATGGCAGTGCGGGCAGCCCGCTTTTCACCACCAACCTGTTCTACAACAACGGCTTGGATGCACAACCCGCAGATGCGCACGACCGCGCCAGCGTCACCGGCGACCCGCGTGACCGCGGTGCCTACCGCGCCCCCTCGTTGCGCAACGTCACCAAGTCCGCCCCTTATATGCACGACGGCCGCTTCCAAACACTTGACGAAGTACTGGAATTCTACAACTCTGAAGTGCAAAATTCACCCTATATCAGCCCCTTAATGCACCATGTTAATGACGGCGGAACCCGCCTCACCCCGAACGACATTGCAGATTTGAAAGCGTTCCTGGAAACATTGACGGAGGATGAGACAACGAGGGGCGAATGAAGGAGCGATGAAAGGGATGATGATGAAGTTGAAAGTGAACAACGTAACAAAATAATTCCTACTTTTGCCGGTACATTTTTCTGAAATCAACAGTTCAAATTAAATTTTATCATTATGAAAAAAAGCACTAAAATTTGGTTAGTCATCACAGGCATTCTGCTCATCGCCACTGGCGTGATGTGTTTCGTGAATCCGCCGGCCACCCTCTTCTCCATGGCGATGCTACTCGGCTGCTTCACCCTCGTCGCAGGTATCTCCCGCTTGGTGTTCACCCTGCGCACCCAAAAGTTCTTGCCGAACAGCGGCACACGCATGCTGTCCGCCCTGCTGATGGTCATCATCGGCATCTTCTTCCTTTGTAACCCCTTAGCCGTGACGCTGTCGCTGCCTATCATCTTCGCCATTTGGATCATGTTCGAAGGCATCATGCAGTTCGTCCAGAGTTTCGACTACAAGAAATACGGCTTCCCCTACTGGTGGGTTCTCATGCTTCTTGGCATCGCCGGTGCCGTGTTGGGCGTTCTCGGCCTCTACCACCTCGACGCTTCCGGCATTACCCTCACCTGGCTGTTTGGCCTTGGCCTTGTTCTCATCGGTCTCGGCTATATCTTTGCCGTCATCGGTGTCAACAAACTCGAAAAAGCGGTGAACGACAACATCAACGCCATCAAGGATCAGTTCACAATGCGTTAAACGACAATATCGACAATCCTCAGGTCAACGAATAAGACCTGCCGGATTTGACATCCCCATAGAGCCGTCATATTATGCGGCTCTATTTTTTTTGTACCTCTGCTTTATTGCAGAGTTCATTTTCCTGGGGGGGGGTCATTTTCCAAGATCGTCCTATTTTTCACCGTCCTCATAGACAAAGAATAATTCCTACATCCGCACTAGTTTCTCCCCTATGCTACACTGCAGGCATCGCTTCCTCGCACAATACTGCTCCATCAATTCGAGTTGCGCCTGCGAATCATACGCGCTCCCGCAGGGGAATCCACTGTCGGCAAAAACTCGAGTTGTCACGTTATCCTCAAAGCGAACCTCCTCCAAAAGCGACAAAGCGTCCTCCTGCATCGCATCATCTCCCGTAAATCGAGCATAACAAAATCGCAATGGAACCACCGTGTTGATTATCAACAAGTCAACAGTGGTAGCCCCTATCGCCGAAGCATGTCCAACGGTCGCCTTCCCTAACTGATAATGGCTTTCCCAATAATCGTCGGGCACCACAGAAAGCCACTGCCGAATTTGCGGGTAAGGCGAGTACAAAACCCTCTCCATCTGTGAATTGCCTGTTTCATACAGCAATTGGGCGAACTGCGCCAATCGCAACGACGGAAAATTCTGCGGACGCAGCCGCAACCAATTCCATTGATGCGCCCCAATGGGAGTGAGCCGATACTTATAGCGCAAATAGTCGTATTCGTAGCGCAAACGGTCAGAATACTCGTCAGATTCTTCCACATCCAGCAACCCTGACTGCCCGAAGACAAGCGCATACACCTGTAGCTGTGACGCCAGATGCGACCTCACAATCCGATACGGCAAACTTTGCGCCAACAATTCAAACGCCGTACCGTTCTTTTTGCACCCAAACCCGATCGCCATCACCCTGTATATCAACTCGTTCCAATCCGACTGACAGTTCACCAACGTGTTTTGGAATCCGCTCTGACGACGCATCATCCTTTCAACCAGCACTTCCGACAACTGATTTTGAATAATAAGAGGATCTACATTCAGCGACTGGAACCGACAGAGTAACAAATCTGGCACTTTCATCAACGACTCATAACGAAGAAACATTCCCTTGGGAATACGTTCCCTGAGTTCCAATGTCGGAACAATCTCGTTCTCGTCGAGTTGGATTTCCTTATCATGTTCATAGACCACATGCAGAATCACAGATTTGTATTTGTCGTCCTCCTGATGTTTATGTCGCAACCAGTCAGAGCTACGACAATGTATCTCGACATTGCCAACCCAGCGCACGTCGTCTATCATCACAACCGCTTGCAGGAAATCAGGACCCGCATCGTGGTTGAGATACCCCGGGAACATCACATTCAATCGCTGCCCCCAAGAGGTCTTCAAGTCCCTGAAATCATAGTGGCGATGCTGCCACACATAGTGCAAGAATTCTTCTTTCATGGTCCACAAAATTTTCAATCGTTTCCATAAATCGTTTTTCCTTCTGCAAATATACAACATCAAAACGCGGCTGTCAAGAGTTTTTCAAAAAAAAATTATTTCTGAGAATCAACAAGATAGCCACAAATTTTAACTATTCAAACTTGAATTGTAAATTTTTGATAATGATTTTCGCAAAAAAAAGAGGGAATGCGTGACTTTTGTGAAAAAAATTTGTGTACGTTTGCAGCGTGGAAATTAAAAGACAACGAACAATGAAAACTGAAAAGCAAATACAAGGTAGTTACGGAGAGGACCTAGCCGTAAAACTCTTACAACAAAAGAATTACAACATCTTAGAGCGCAACTGGCGTTGCGGCCACTTGGAAGTAGATATCATTGCGGAAAACGACGATTACCTAGTCATCGTGGAAGTAAAAACGCGCAAAACCTCGAGTCTGGGCTCCCCAGAAGTGTTTGTGGACTACAATAAGCAAAAGCATCTTATCAGCGCAGCAAAATACTATTCAAAATTCAAGAATGTGACCAAGGAAATCCGTTTTGACATCATCTCGGTCATTAACAATCCCCAAGGGCAAGAGATACGACATATCGAAGATGCCTTTAAACCCAGGTGGTAAAAAAAAGGAAAACCCGTAAGCCGGGTTCTGTTTTGTGTTGTCATTTATCTCGAGCATACGTCACCGTATGCCTCTATCAACCTACCCTCCGGGTCGGACGAGCAGCCCTCAAGCCCCGGTTTATTTGGTCTTTCAACCCATAAGGTTTACCCCCGCCGGCATCACTGACGGCGGCGTGAGCTCTTACCTCACGTTTTCACCCTTACCCGACAAGCGGGCGGTATCCTTTCTGTTGCACTGTCTGTCACGCTCGCGCGTGCCTTCCCGTTAGGAAGTATGGTGCTCTGCGTTGCCCGGACTTTCCTCAGCCTCGCGGCCGCGACAACTCGGTTTTCCTTTAGCTGTTGGCTTTTGGCCATTAGCTGTTAGCTAAAAGCCAACAGCCAATAGCAAACGGCCCATTAGTAGTTCAGCATCACCGGCATAATCAACATCAGCACATCCTCGTTCACATCGTGTTGAACGGTGGGTGAGATGAGTGCGGCACGCTGCGGTTTGGAGAATGACATCTGAATGTTGTCGGCATCGATGTTCTCAATCATCTCGCGTAAGAAACGAGAATTGAAGCCAATATCCATCGGTTCGCCCTGATATTCACACTGGATGTTCTCCGCGCCCTTGTATGAGAAGTCCATATCCTCAGCAGTCAGGTTCAATCCTGTCTCACCCAAGGAGAGACGCACCTGGAAGGTGGATTGGCTGGAATAGTTTCCCAAACGACGGATGGATTTCAAGAATTCGTCACGTCCAATGGTCAACACGTTCGGATTCTCCTTTGGGATAACAGCCTCATAGTTGGGATACTTACCTTCTTTCAAAGAGGAATAGAGTTCGAAATTACCGAAAGCAAAACGGATATGGTGTGTATTCTCGGAATATTCAACATGCACGGTATCCGCATTTCCCAAAATGTTCTTGAGGTGCGCAATGGGCTTTTTCGGCAAGATGAATGTGGAGAATTCCTCGGTTTTCACCTCCTTATTGCGATAGCGGACCAGTTTATGCGCATCCGTAGCCACAAACGTGATGTTTTCAGCAGCCAACTCGCAAAGCACACCCATCATGTTGGGACGCAACTCGTCGTTTCCTGTTGCGAAAATGGTCTTGCTGATAGCGCGTTGCAGCACTGAAGCGCGAATGTCGAAACTCTTGGGTTCTTCTATCGGCTTCACAACCGGGTATTCATCGCTCGGGAAACAAGGTGCGCCGTATTCACCATTCGAGGAAGAGAACTTCAAGATGTTGTTCTCATCGTCGATGGCGAAAACCAACGGCATGTCCGGCATCAGCTTCAAGGTCTCAAGCAGAATTTTGGCAGGAACCGCCACTGAACCTTCGCCCTCCACGTTATCCAATTCAATTACGGATGTCATCGTGGATTCAAGATCCGATGCCGTGAGTTTCAACTGGTTACCTTCAATAGTCACTAAAAAATTGTCTAAGATGGGCATGGTGCTGTTCGTTCCCATCACGCCGCTGATGGCACTTAAATTGCGATACAAGAGGTCGCTTGATACGATGAATTTCATATTGTTTCTCTATTTTATTTCAAACGGCAAAGATACAAAAATATGGATATATACAAACAAAGAAATTTCCCCGTCTTTATAGAGACACCATGTATCGCGGCTCTACAATGACGAGGCGTTCTCATTCCGTAACCTGACCATCTCCTCCAATTCCGCATACCATTCCTCGCCATATTTGTCAATCAAGGGTTCTTTCAGGAACTGATATACGGGCAACTTCAAACGGTTGCCGTTCTCCACGGCGGTTTTGCAGATGGACCAATGGTCGTAGTTCAAGGCTTCGTAATCCCCCACCCTGCTGACTCTTATGGGATAAAGATAGCACGAAATGGGCTTGCGGAAGGGGATTTCGCCATTGCGGAAGCATTTCTCAATAGCGCACTTCGCCACTCCGTCTTCGAAGAAAGCGAACGCACAAGCGTCATTGCTCTCCACCAAAGGGGTATCAAACGAGTCGCCGCCATTGAAAACGAAAGTGCCGCCGTTATCCACTACGGCGACACCTTCTTCTGTCATATATTTTTGGTAATCAGGATAATACTCCTCTAATTCGGCCACTTCGTCAGGAGCCACGGGCGCTCCGCTATCTCCTTCCACACAACAAATTCCCTTGCACTGTGCCAAATCACAGCAGAAGTTTTTGTCGATAAGCTCTTCCGAAACGAGGACATTCCCTACAATAAGCATCGTATCCAACTGTTAGCCAAGACGTTTGAACTGACAGGTGAAATGGCGCATCAACTCAGCTTCCCAAGTGATTTCCAAACCGCGCTTGATCGTGTCACGACGATCGTAAACGTTCTTCAAGGCAGCGGCAATCACATCCATGTGGTTGTTCGTATAGACGCGACGCGGGATGCACAGACGCACGAAGTCGTTGCCTCCGAAACGATTCTCGCGGGTCACAGGATCACGGTCAGCCAACACGTAACCGATCTCGCAGGCACGGATACCAGCCTCAAGATAGAGCTCGCAGGTCAAGGTCTGAGCCGGGAATTCTTCCTTCGGAATGTTGGTGAGCACCTTGTCGGCATCCACGAAAATAGCATGACCACCAGCAGGACGCTGATAAGGGATACCGTATTCGTCCAACTTGTCAGCCAAATACTGAACCTGTTTGATACGGGTTTCGACCATGTCGAACTCGATGTTCTCTTTCAAACCGACAGCCAACGCATCCATATCACGTCCGTTCATACCACCGTAGGTCAAGAAACCTTCGAACGGGATGCAGAACAGCTTAGCACCTTCGTACCACTCTTTCTTATTGGTGGCAATGAAACCGCCCATGTTGACCAAACCATCTTTCTTGGCACTCATGGTCATACTATCGGCATAGCTGAACATTTCTTTGCAGATCTCACGCAAAGTCTTGTTTTCGTAGCCTTTTTCACGGGTCTTAATGAAGTATGCATTTTCGATGAAACGGGCGCTATCAATGTTGACGGGCACGCCATATTTGTGACAAAGTTCGCAGGTCTCGCGGATGTTCTGCATGCTGACAGGCTGTCCACCAACGGTATTGTTCGTGACGGTGAGCACCATGAACGGCACATTGCCCTTGTTCTCTTGTAGAACCTTCTCCAACTTCTCCAAGCTGACATTGCCTTTGAATGGAACTTCCAGCTGGGTGTCGTAAGCCTCGGGAACAGTGACATCGATAGCGAAAGCCTTGCGGCTCTCGATATGGCCCTTTGTGGTGTCAAAATGGGCGTTGCCAGGGATCACCTGACCGGGTTTCACCAAATAACTGAACAGCACGTTCTCCGCAGCACGTCCTTGGTGAGTCGGAATGACAAACTCAAAACCCGTAAGTTCCGTAATCGTATCCTTCATGTGGTAGAAAGAACGGGCGCCGCCATAACTTTCGTCACCCATCATCATGGCACTCCACTGACGGTCGCTCATGGCACCGGTGCCAGAGTCGGTCAGCAAGTCAATATAAACATAATCGCTCTTCAGCATGAAAATGTTCTGGTGGGCTTCTTCAAGCCATTTTTCTCTTTGTTCTCTTGTGGACTTCTTAATGGGCTCAACCATCTTGATTTTCCACGCTTCTGCAAATGGTAATTCCATAGTATCTTTTATTTGATTAATATTATTAATTATTTGTTATTATGTTGTTATTTTTATTCTTGTTGGTTATTTGCCATTCTGCTGTTGGCATTGGCGAATGGCGAACAGCTAAAGGCCAACAGCTAAAACGTTTCCGTCCTCTCCAGTTCGCCATCTTCGTTATAAAAACGCCATTCACCCACTTTCACCCCATGATCATAAATTCCTGTGTATCTTACATTTCCATTAGAATAATAGACTGTGTAGCGTCCATCTTCCTTGCCATCCACATAAAAGCCTTTAGTTTGCACAGTGCCATCAGGGTAATAGGCATACCATAATCCATCACGCTCGTTATCCTGACGATTTCCATCGATGTACTTTTGATGATTATCGTAAAAATGGGTCTCGTGTGCCACCTCTGTTGTGGGATTCCCCAGACTGTCAAGTGTGTAATAAACCATCACTTTCGGATTCTCATCTTCATATTTGCTCAGCACAGCGGGATAATAGAGCGAATCCACAAAATCGATAGGCGGGAAAATGTGCAGACTGTCCAAGAATGCCTTCTCAGAATCCACCAGTCGGGATTTTTTCGCACTATTGGAGCACGCCAACCATGCCAAAGCCGCAGCCAAAAGGCCAAATGACACGCACAAAAGCACGATGTGAACCGTACCAAAGGGTTTAACTTCTTTCTCCATATCTTTTTCCGTAATTCGAGACGCAGCTCAGCGCACCTCTACCAGAATCATTATTTTTTCTTCTTAAACGATCTGTTCAGCTCGTCCAACACTTCAATGGTGATATCATGCGCAGGGTCAGCGTAAAGCAACTGCCCACCATTCTGATACGTAAAGATATACGAAGCGTTGTAGTTCGCATTCACACGCTTGGCTGCCGCATTCAACGAATCCGCCATCTGTTCCAGAGCAGCAGCATAACGTGCCTGGAAATCTTCTAGAAAACTACTGTAATCTTTCTGCAAGCGTGCACTTTCTTCTTGCAAGGATTGTTGCGCATATTGAGCCTGTTGAGGAGTCAAGGAACCGGAGCTATAATTGCGTTCAAAGTTTGCCGCCTTGTTCTCCAACGCTTTCTGTCGGTTCGCAAAAACCAGCTCTTGTTTCTGTTGTTCCGCTTCAAGCGTATCTTTCAAGATCTTGATCATCTCATAGTTTTCATTCACAGAATCGATGTTGATGAAAACCACCTCGCCGGTGCCGACTTCCGCCGGTTTTTGCACCACAGCGGCTTTCTTTTGGCCTCCAGCGAAATGCAGGATAAACAGCGCAATCACTGCGGCTGCCAACACACCCTCTATAATCCAATGCACCTTTGCGCAGCCATTCTCACTCGCAGGCTTAACGTCTTCTTTTTTAGGGGCTTCTGCAGGTTTATCATCTACGACAAACCCTTTTTCATCCACTACGGTTGCTTGGTTCTCTACAACCTCATTCTTAATTTCTTCGTTCTTCTCTTCGAAATTTTCTTCCATATTTGTTTACAATATTTTTCAATCCATTTATTTATTAATTACCAACGTCCGAGAGGTATTTGATACGCATGATGCGGATTTCGTCCAAAGAGTACTCGTCCTCGCCGAGCACACGAAGGGCTTCCTCTGCGGAGTCAGTATCGGCATTCGCGAAATAGTCGATGATGTCTTCTTGATGGTAAGGTTCGATCTCCTCGTCGATGTAGTAGGAGATGTCGATTTTCGCGCCGGATGCCACAATATGTTCGATTTCGGTGAGCAATTCGTCCATGTCCAAACCCTTGGCAATGGCGATGTCCTCGAAACTGATCTTGTGGTCAATACCTTGAATGATAAAGAGTTTGTTGGCAGATTTTTTGGCCACCGTTTTCAACACAAAGTCCTGCGGACGGTCAATCTCGTTCTCCTCGACGTACTGTTTGATAAGGTCAATGAAACGACGGCCGTACTTTTGTGCCTTGCCTGGTCCGACACCCACCACGCGGGTCATCTCCTCCATCGTGATCGGGTATTGGATGCACATGTCCTCCAACGAGGGATCTTGGAAGATGATGAACGGCGGCAGGTTCTCCTCCTTGGAGATGGTCTTGCGAAGGTCTTTCAACAAGCTGAACAACACTGTGTCAAAAGCATCTTCCACATTGCCGGCCACTGCATCCACAGCATCATCGTCATCATCGTCCTCTTCGGTATGAGGTTTGATGGCCATAATCGGATAAGGGTTGGTCATGTATTTCTTACCTTTATCGGTAATTTTCAAAAGACCGTAATTCTCTATGTCTTTGACTATTAGATTGTCGAAAATAGAGACGCGCACCACGTTGGACCAGAACTTCGCGTCATAATCCATACCCTCGCCGAACTGTTTCAGTTTTTCGTGGTGGAATTTCAAGATGGAGGTCGTCTTATTACCACAGATAATATCGACAATCTGATCCTCTTTGAACTGCTGTTTCACTGCCAATATCACTTCCAAGAGCAGTTGGATTTGCTCAGAAGCATCCATTTTCGGTTTCGGATGGTTACAGTTGTCGCAATTATGGCAGTTTTCTTCCGTATAATTCTCGCCGAAGTAGTGCAGCAAATGCTTTCTGCGGCAGTTCGTGGATTCAGCGTATGAAGCCGTCTCCGCAAGCAGTTGTTTCACAATTTCCTGCTCAGAAACAGACTTTTTGGCTGAGAATTTCTCCAATTTATTAAGATCTTTCTGATCATAGAAAGCGATGCAGAGACCCTCACCGTCGTCACGACCGGCACGTCCCGTCTCCTGGTAGTAGCCCTCCAAACTCTTAGGCATGTCGTAGTGAATCACGAAACGAACATCGGGTTTGTCTATACCCATACCGAATGCGATGGTGGCCACGATAACATCGGCTTTCTCCATCAGGAAATCGTCCTGGTTCTGCACACGCGTTTTGGAGTCCAAACCGGCATGGTACGGCAACGCACGAATGCCATTTTCTTGCAACAGCACAGCCAACTCTTCCACTTTCTTACGGCTCAAACAATAGATGATGCCTGACTTTCCCGGGTGATTTTTGATAAACTTAACCACCTCTTTGTCAACATCTTTCGTTTTCTCGCGAATTTCATAATAAAGGTTCGGGCGATTGAAAGAGGAAATGAACACCTCGGCCTTATCCATGCCCAAGTTCTTTTGAATGTCGCTCTGCACCTTAGGCGTTGCGGTGGCTGTAAGAGCGATTACCGGAACATCCTTACCGATTTGTTGGATGATTTTGCGAATATTGCGATACTCCGGACGGAAGTCATGGCCCCATTCGGAAATACAGTGAGCCTCATCAATAGCATAAAACGAGATGTTGATATCTTGGAAGAAATTCACATTTTCCTCCTTGGTGAGTGACTCTGGCGCCACATACAACAGCTTGGTTTTGCCGGAAATCAAATCTTTTTTGACCTCTCCAATCTCCGCCTTGTTAAGTGAAGAGTTGAGAAAATGGGCGATGCCGCGGTCGGTACCAAAGGTGCGGATGGCATCCACTTGGTTCTTCATCAGCGCGATAAGAGGCGAAATCACAATGGCCGTGCCATCACTCATCAATGCCGGAAGTTGATAGCACATAGACTTTCCGCCGCCGGTAGGCATGATTACAAAACAGTCCTTCCCTTTCAACAAGGTCTTGATAATCTTCAGTTGATCCCCTTTGAAAGTGTCAAATCCGAACACTGTTTTCAACGTCTGATAGATGGCTTTATCCGTAATTCTCTTCATGAATGAATAACTAAAAGTTCAATAAAAATGTATCTTTTGGTCTGACCAAAAATTAAGTACAAAGATATAAAATATTTGATATAGTAGCGATGAAAAAAAACATCTTTCAAAAATTTTTATCAACAATCGTTCATACATACTTATTTCCCGATTGTAGATACCTTTGCACGTAGGATTTCACCCCTTTTTCAACCGTCATGAAATCTTTCTTATATCCTATACTCCGCAATTTTGAAAGATTCGGCAAGAAAACGGAATCCACAAATGGGGCAGATTCGGGTTCATTCCTTGGAGATTCGACTTTGGATTCGCATCTCAAAGCCTGGAAAATCGCATGAACCACCGCCATGTCCGTCCGGGCGAAACCGCTTCCGATGTCATACACATCGCTTGCCGGCTGATGCGTCATAAACCAATACAACACCCGCACCACATCCTTCACATACACGTAATCCCGGCAAACGCCCGTGTCATCTCCACAACCTTGTTTGCCCTTCAGCTCTACCCTACCCGTCTCCAAAATGACGCGATACCATTGTAGCACTCGCGAAATTTCTTCCGACACTTCCCCATCATTGGGACCATAGACCTCGCTCAGTCGAAAAATGTACCAATAGGGCGGCTTACGATACTGTTTTTTTGTCCAAGTCGCAAAAAACTCGGGCTGAAAATCTGTGAAAACATCTTTATCGGGCTGAAAAAAAGCGTACACCAACGGCACGGAATAGCTCGCCGCCACCGACCATAACTGTCGCACATACTCCATCCGGAAAGGGGTATGTTTTTCCACTTTTTCCCGCTTATCACAATAGATTATCCAGTCAACCTCTTGGTAATGAGAAGGAAGGAAATCAAAAAAGGCATCCCTGTCGTGAAAAGGCATCACAGGCTTGCCCTTCCACGGCATCTCTCGCAGTTTTGCAGAGACACATTTCCCTAAAAAACCGTCAGCGCCGATAATGACTATCATAAAAATGTATTTCGGCAAAAATAAAAAAAACGGACACTCGCGCGTCCGTTTTTCTGCAAATTATGAAAAAGTTTTTGTCAATTAAAACTCCCAAAGGTCGTGCTCGAAAGTACGCAATTTGTCAGTAATGCGTTCGGATTCGATACGCTGATCGCGAGAGTTGGCGATGTAATCGGAAATATCACGATCATACACATTGGATTCCTTGTAAATCAAGCTGGAGAAATCACGCTTCCATGTGATCAGGTCGTCGAAGGAGAGACGCGCTGCATTGTTCTTCACATTGAAGACCTCTTGTCTAGCCAAGAAAGGACGAAGTTCATTGTAGTAGATGTAACCCACGCGTTTCTTCGTCATATTGGCTTTCACGTCTTCTTCATCTTGCGGCTGCTCATCATCAAAGATGTTGTTATTGTTGGTCGGACGTTCGTATTCGATAATAGGTTCAATCTCAAGGATTTGAACTCTAAAAGTGGAATACTGTTTGTCGAAATACCAAACTTCTTTCACGTTATAGGAGATGATTTCCTTTGCCTCAAATTGTTGAACAACCTCTTTTGTGCCGATTTCCTCACCCGTTTCGATGTCATAATCAGTGGTGGTGAATGTTTGTGTCAAAACGGTGGAAAGTTCATCACGTGAATAGGGGAACGTGCACATTTCATCACTATAGAGGGTAAGGACATCCTCTGTTTTTTCTGGATGATCGAAGTCAACGGCATCGAAAATCGTCTGACCAAGGCTACGCCAAGTACCACGCACTTCCGTCGGGAAGTAAAGCGGGTGATTGACTTTTTCGCGAAGGTCAATCGTGCGCCATATCGTCCAATAATACATCACGTCAGCCTGGCGTACCGGCGGGTAAGCGATCGGTTCTGCAAAATCACCGACATTCACTTGCTCCCACGGCATTTCCACAGGCTTACGGATAGGTTGTTCCATCGTACTGCCGTCAGTCTCATCCTCTTGCGCACACGCAAAGGAGACGGCCAGTAACATCATTACGATTAATTGTAACTTTTTCATAATTGTATTTTTTTGATTTTTATTATCTTATACGAACCGAGAATTCGTCCAAAGTACGAGAGCCAGCCTCAGAAGAGACCTTGATGTCGGTGAAATAGATAACGGTGTTAGAGGAAGCTTTCTGAATAGCGGATTTAGCCTTCTCGCTTAAAGCACTACCCTGACAAACGATAGCAGGTTCCTCCATACCTTTGCTCACGATGATGACACGGTAAGAGTTGACTTTCCATTTCAAGTCATAGACGAAATCATCACCCATAGCTGCACGGATCAGCGGGTTAGCCAACAACTCGGCTTTAGCGCGTTTACCACCACGGATATTAGCACCCAAAACGGCACGCGGATCCGGAACTTTCTTCACACGGAAAGTGGTTTGACCCAAAGTCTTGCTGCTCTCACCAACCTTGGCTGATACGGTAGCTTGAACCGTCTTTCCTATCAAGCTGGTAGGCACACTCACATTGAATTTACCACCGCCCTGATTGGAAGCGTTACAACCCGGGAAGGAAACGCTCAATTTGTCGGGAGCAACAGGACCAGACACAGACACAGGGTTGGAAATACCTGCATACAGCACATTCATCTTGTCAGCTGCAATAGTTGCAGAAGGTTGCAATACCGTGTATTTATCCTTGAAGCCATAATATTTAGCCTCACCGCCAGGACCGACCACCTTGATCAAGCCAGCATATTTCTGTTCACCTGTACCACTGGTACCGATTTTCAGTTTCACAAGACCGTTCTCGCCCTCCAACTTGGTAGCAGAGCCGATACCGTCAACTGTCAACGTATCTGCGCCCATCTTGTACCAAACTTCAGGGGTAGCTTTGCTATCGTAAGCAGCCACAATAATGTCGGCTTCGTAAGCGTCGCCGGAGAACACCATCTGGGATTTCGGGATAGAACGACCACTGACTTGGTCGAACTTGAAGTCGTCAGCACTGATAGATGCTTTCAAGTAGTTCAGCATCATCGACTCAGCGTTTTTCACTTCGCCGACCATCTTGTTCAACAGGGTGGCGGAAGCGGCAGCGATAATGTGATCGAAGTTATGCTCTTCCCAAGATACGGTATTCATATCTTTGGTATAAGTAGCATCCACGTTCAGACCCATACCCTCTTCGAGGCGCTTTTGGTCTTCCTTCTTCGCGAGTTTCAAAACATTAGCTTTATACTTCTTGATTTCAGCCTTCAGTTTCGCCGCGTTACCTTGACGAATCATGAAGTCTGTCGGAACGTCGAAGTTATCCTTTTTAACAATAGTAGCTACCGTTTTCAGTTCTTTCGGTCCCTTTTTGCCATCGGTGAGTGAATCGCCATCAACGGCAAAAATGAGGTCGTTACGCATCTTTTCTATGAATTTCACCATAGCGTCAGACTCTTTCTTCAAAATCTGAGCCTTATTGTAAGCATCGTCAACTTTCGCACCCAAAATAGTCTTTTGAGCCAGGAACCATTGATAATCATTGGCATTCTGGTTGGCTGCGATGTTGGTGGAAGTCACCAGGGTGTCATCCACGACCACGAAGGCGTTCAAAATCTCAGCAGAGACGTTCAAGGCCAACATGGCGGTGTACACCAGGTACATCATCTGAATCATTTTCTGTCTCGGGGTTTCCGGACAATTTGTTGCACCCATATCTCAAATAATTTTAGTTAGTAATGGTTTTGAACTAAACGAGAATTATTTCATTGCAGCGAGCATGTTACCATAAACATTGCTCAACTTGGAGATATTAGCGGTTAACTTATCCATCTCAGCCTTGAAGCTATTGGTTTGTGCCATAGACTTGGCAGTCTGATCGTAAGCGACAGCCAATTGGGCGACAGCGGTGGTTGCTTTCTTAACGCTTTCGATATAAGCTGCGGTTGCGCCGCCATCGGTATCGAGATTAGCAGCGACCTTGTCATATTTCAGGGTCAAATTACGCACAGATTCAGAAGCTTTCTGAAGGCTTGCGGTATAGTTGTCGGTAGAAACAACGGCATCGGAAACGCCGGCCAGCTTTTGAGCGTTGTTGCTCAAGTTACGCATACCCGTTGCCAAGCTTTCCATCAGTTCGGGACCGATCTTAGCCTCTTCAAGCATTTTATCTAAAGCCTGAGTGGTGGACAACGCATCGTTTTTCACCATTTGTTTTTTCTCACGACGGGATTTCTTCTCGCCCTCTTCGAGTTCGATATCAGTGCCAGTAGCCAACTCGGGATAAACCAATGCCCAGTTGTACTCCACATGCAGAGGTTCGAATGCAGAGAAGAAGAAGATGACGGCCTCAATACCCATACCTAAGATAAGCATGATGTTAGCACCGGGCAAGTGCAAAATTTTGAACAATGCACCGATGATGACGACTGAAGCACCCCAGCCGTACAATTTAGCCATACCGTTTTTGTAAGCTTTCGATCTAACGATTTGATCAATTTTACCCATTTGTTTGATTTTTTTAAGTTAATGATTTATGTTTTTGATGAAAATTTCGATTGTTTGGTCTAGTAAACGTGAGAAGCACTTCTGCTGTTGTTGTCGCCTCTCTGACGTCCCATGAAGGACTGCACATTACGGAAACCGACGTAGGATTTACAAGTATCCTGATATTCGTAGGTTCTGGCATACACCGTAGTATAGTAGCTGACATCCTTCCAAGAGCCACCGCGGATCACTTTTCTCTTCTTCACGGGAGAATCGTCCTTCGCAGCATAATAGACGTAAGACGGGTTCATGTCGTGGGTGAAGTTGGTGGCGGATTCGTCGTATGCGTCTTCACACCATTCTGCCACGTTGCCGCTCATGTCGAACAAGCCCCAGTCATTGGGAT
This sequence comes from uncultured Bacteroidales bacterium, assembly GCA_946413585.1. Classification (GTDB taxonomy): domain Bacteria; phylum Bacteroidota; class Bacteroidia; order Bacteroidales; family WCHB1-69; genus F23-D06. The sequence continues at coordinate 20,998 of CAMKLG010000016.1, read as the reverse complement.
GATAATGTGCCACGATGCCAGGATAGAAGTTGTCGTCAGCGATATAGTTACCGCGTTGCGGTTTAAAGTTGCTCAAGAAACAACCGTTTTGGTTGACGGTGTAGGGACCGCCCCACGGGTAGGAGGCGAGAGAGTTACCGCCGCGAGCAGCCCATTCCCACTCAGCCTCGGAAGGCAAACGGAACTCGTGCTCGAAAGCGTATTCCTTACCGGAAAGCCATGACATACGCAATTGGGTTCTCCAGCTGGAGAATGCCTTTGCCTGACGCCAGCTAACACCCACAACCGGGTAATTGTCATATTGCGGGTTGTTGAAGTAATTCAGGATCATCGGCTCGTTGTAAGAATAGACGAAGTCGTGAGCCCAGCACAAGGTATCAGGGTAAATGTTCACAACCTCATGCTTGATGAAGCGCTGGTAGCCGTTGCCCATGCTGCTGGGACGGTTGGCGTAGATACCACCGTAGTCATTGCCCTCTTTTTCAAACTCCTTATAAGAAGCACCGAAGTTGTCGGGATCCTTAGGATCTCTATAGTTGCGATAATCGAACCACCAATATTCATAGTTGAACATTGAGACGTTATATCTCTTGGAACTATAGTGGTAAAAACGGGTGTTTAACTTGCTGAACAAAGGAGACAAAGCGGATTGCACCTCCTCATTGTCAGAATCCCAAGGAATCTTTTCCTTCCAGTTAATCAACTTAGGCTCAATGATTTCACCCTCATTCTCACCCTTATCATATTTCAGATAGTGGCCGTATTTCTCAGCCTCGGTGATTTCAGCATCGCCGAGAAGCACGTGTGCGAGAGAGTCGCGCACCCAATACACGAATTGACGATACTCATTGTTGGTGATTTCCGTCTCGTCCATCCAGAAAGCGGCAACGGTCACGTTGCGAGACTGCTGGGTGAGAGCAAACGGAACATCTTGGTCACCACCACCCATCACATAGTGGCCGGTAGGGACATACACCATGCCGAAAGGCTCCAGGTCGGAGAATTCCGGACGGTCTTTCACGCCGACGAGCTGACCGTCGCCGCCGTTCTGACACGACACCATGAAGATGAATGCCGCTGCGAAAAGAATGATTACCCGTTTCATATTTTTTCTGTTTTAATTTATTTCAATATCGTTATTAACGTTACTATGTTGATTTTTAGTATCTGTTCTTATAAATATAACGTGAATTACCGTAACCAGAGAAGACCTCAGGCTTGTAAATATCAAAGCAATAGCGAACTACGACCTCAACATCACCAAAGCTTCTGTTCTTTTTATAGGCTAAATTGTTAGCCGTGATGCCGTATGAAATACCCAAGTCCAAACCTTTAAGATATATGTTGGATGAGTTGTAGAACGGACGTGCGCCAAAGGCCAGTGACACAGCATCTTGGAAGCGATAGCCAAGACCACCCCAATATACACCGTTGTAACGAGCCAACACCAGAACTTCCCATTGGAAGGTACTGAAATCGGTCTTCACCAAAGCCTGTGGAAGCAATTCCCAGTTCGGGTTAAACGGCATCACCCATGTGTAACCGCCATGCAAATAGAGTTGCGACGAACGTCTAGAACCATATTCGCCTGACAAACGAAGCGCTTGTTTCTTATCAAACAACGCTGCAATCTGCGTCCAACCCAAGCCAACATACCATTGGTCTGTTTTGTACAATACGCCAAGGTTAACGTCAAAATCCAACGTGGATTCGTTAAGCTGTGTAAGCGTCGGGTCTCCTTCCTGAGTTGGACGAAGTCCACTCGCATCCAGCTTCTGGTTAAATAACGAAGCTTGGAAACCGATGCCGAGATTTCCCCCACCGACTCTTAATTTATAAGCATACCCTAACTTAATACCTGTGTTGCTGTAGAAACCAAGTCTGTCATGTACGAGCACAAGTCCCAAAGAACCATGCAGTTTCTTCAGATACGATTCCACACTGAAGAGGAAATCCTGGGGAGCCGTATGCTTTGCCGAATCATTGGTGATGGCTGTTGTGGAGAGATCTCCCCACCCCAGATATTTGTTATTATAGTCTGCCGTAAAACACAAAGTATTATGCTGCTCCCCTATTCCGCCGGCGTTATAATAGGATGTCACCCACGGAAAAAAGGTGAATTGCGCATCATCTTGAGCAAAACCTGACATCATCGCAGACATTGCCAAGAGCACCAACAGACCAACTTTTTGTATATACTTTCTCATACTTTATATGACTTGGGTTCTACATTAATTTTCTAACAATCAATGTATTACACAACTTTTTCAACATTGAAAAAATGTCATTTCTTATTCTATACGACCACTCCACTCAAAAAGTTACATAATACATTTTACCAAATTTTTTTGAAGTGCCAAAAATAGCATATTTTTCGGTATAAAATCCCTCGAATTAACAATTTTCTCAAAATATTACTCACCGTTTCAACAAACGTCTGAATTTCAACAAATTACAACGTCAATTAAACACAATAAACTAAATATCAGATATTTAACGTAAAATAAAAGTTTCTGGGATAATCCAGATGGGGTTAAAACAGGGCACTCACCGTGACATTTCCCGTGTGGATAACCGAATGCCCCTGCATCGCTCGCCCCTGATAATGCACAGACAACTGAAGGAACTGCGTGACAGAGAACTGACATGTAGCAGTCCAAAGCAGGTTCTGCCCCATCGACAAACCTTCTGTTAAGAAATAGGAAACGGAAGAGTTCTGACCTACATCTCCTTTCAAATAGACGTATTCAGCTGACAATGAAAAGGTTCCCTTCTCTAACATGCGATATTCAGCCAATAGTTCCGCTCTGTAGCGATCCACATGTTCTACCCCCTGCCGATTTACTCTGTGCGCATACTGCCCAACGACAGAAGCCGTCAATCGGTTCCATAGTTGTAATCTGACCAATAAATCCGTCGAAAAAGACTCCACTTGATAACATCTTGAGGAGAAGTAAGTAGAGTGATTCAACGTGTTATTATGCAGGAAAGAGGTTTGTAGATACAGAGGGGTTATCGGCGTGCTCTTCAATATAACTTCCTGATACTTAACCTTATTAGTCTCTAATCCATAATATAGAAACTGTGTATTGGAAGCATCTTGTACAATAAAGTCGAACGCGAATTTTGAACTGCTGTTGTTGAAAGAGAAGGTATTCGTGATATTGGTGCGATTCGCCACCAGATTCGAATCTGTCTCCGAGAAGGAGAATGGGATGAACATTCTGGTTTTATGTTTCAGAGAAGTATTGATAGACAGCACGTTGGAGAAACGAGACAGGAACTTGCGGAAGCCCTTCTTATTAGCCCATACAGCTGCCGGACGCAGCTGGACACTCTGCGTCCACTGGTTCTGATAGACATTGACATAATCCGTTCCCGCAATCCAAACTTTCACATAGTCAGCCTGATCCACAAACTTTGCCACTTCGAATTCATCCAATTCCTGAATGCCATTACCGTTATAATCGTTCCAGACATGCGTGCCTTGACCCGTCGCCACTTTGATATAGGTAAAGGTCTTTTTCAGTTCCATGCCGCTCCCTACGTCATAGTAAGTGTTGATAATCAAAGCGTTGTGCAAGAATCTTCCTGTATATTGCAGATTACCAACAAAATAGTTCTCTGCATGTCCCTTCTGCAAAGAATCGAAAATCGATTGGCGACGATAGGTGGCATTCAACAGGAAACTTTGGTTCTTAATTTGCGCGAATTGGTACTGCGTTTTGAACTCATGCACCAGCAAATGGGGACGCATGTGCAGACTGTCAGGAGTCCATTCCACACGATTCTTATAACCCAAGAGCCACTGGTGCTTTGCTTTTTCTGGGCTTCGTAGGGCTGCGTTCAGCTCGTTGAATGCATAGCTGTTAAGCCTTGGCATTCCACTCTCAGCATCGTGAAACACATTGTATTCCAACAAGTTGTCTATATCAGCCGTTATCCACTTCCACTGTTTGGCGAGTTGGATTCGAGACACCCAGTAGCGACTTTTCTGTATGGAATCGCGAGTCAGAAGGAAGCTGTTGCGAGTTTTAAAATGCCACGTTTGCCAATAATCATCGGTTTGCAACTCATTGTGCAACGCATTCACCTCACCAACGCGGTTAAACCAATGGAAGTCGTAGAGATACTGGTGGAATTTCCGTTTCGAGAATGCCACTCCTGCCTGCAACCACCATTCGGCGCAATTATGGGCGTAATCAGAGGCCAAATTGTAGTCACGTGCGAATTCCACCTCACGAAAAGACTCAAATGGAGTAAAGTTTTGATGTATGTATTGCAATTGCGCATGACTTGTGAGCAACCACGGTAAGGAATCCTTGTCAGAGGCGAACTTTTCCACATCATTCACCTTCAACAAATAGGCAAGCCCCACATCATTCTGACGATCGTGCTTCGAAAAGGTGTTAATATCATAATGAGAAATCGCCAATTCACTGGTTACCAAAGTATTATTACGGCATGCGAGGTCAATTCCCAATGTAGCCATCTGCTGGGAAGTCGGAGCGGTGAGCAACAACACCGGCTCATAATCGCCTTGGGGAATATCTCCATCAGGAGCGACCCATGCAAAAACTCTTCCATTCGCCGTGCTGCTAACCAGCTGATAATTACCTTTTTTTGTGCCCATATAGGTAAAGGAAGGGCTATATAGCTGCGAATTACTGTTGGTAGAACACTTATATATGGTATATATATTATTATTGTAGATTGTATCCATTTTTTCATACAAAACACGGTCGGGAGTATAGGCCACGGAATCCGCCACAGGGTAATATGCGATAGCTCCTGCATCTCCTAACTCCGCTAGAAATCGCTTATGATCTACCGTAAGTTCTGGCTGAATAGAGTGATTCTTCAAATCTTGCTCATGAAAAAGATTGAGGCGCAGTTTGAAAGGAATCTTGCCATCTACTTCTATCTCGTTTTGCGTGAAGAGGTTATATCGAGAATAATGTCGGTTGGAATACTCAAACTCAACGATAACGCGCTTTTCAGCAGTCATCAGCATCTTGGGAGTAAAAGTGATTTCCGCGGTGTTATAATCTACAACGTAGTCATTTTCCGCACCACGCGTCAGCAGCTGACCATCCACATAGACCCGCTCCGAACCGGCGACCATCAAGATGGAGACTTCGCCGTCGGCACCGTAGAGTTTGTAAGGACCTTGCACGCCATTCTGCACCGTCACCGTCTGTCGGGTGAACTTACCCTTGGCCATACCTCCACCTGCCTGGTTGAACATTTTGACCTTCTCCTTGGGTTTCGAGCGCACCATGGCATTCAATCCCAACATGTTCCGAGAAACTTTCAGGAAGTTATCACTATCGCAGTGCCATACCACATCACCGGCATTGAGCAACGCCATCTCTTTGATTTTCACAGTAATAAAGATACTGCTTATGTCTTGAAGCGTTTGGGTGTTCCCTTCGGGTTGTATAGGAATGTTCTTATCTGTCACAGAGGCCATTATCTCAACATCCTCAGATAACTTTCCGGAAATCTGCAAGTTAAGCGATGAATTAAGCACCAAATCCTGGTTATTTCCCACTGAAACACCGCGTGAAATAGAACCATTGGTGTATAACGACTGGTCATTCAGCAAATCAGCGAACGGTGTCGATGGGATCTCAGCGATTTCGTGCCCTCTCCTACCGGGTTCCACCTCCCGTAAGGAGCGGTGCGCAACAGGCTTTGACAGGTCGAAGGTGTAGGTTTTATATTGCACAAAAATGCGCGTACCTAACAATGCAGAATCGCGCAAATAGAGGGTCGAAGTCAACGGATCCAGACGATATTGAGACAAGCTAACATTCTGTATATAAAATGTTTGCGGATCAATTGAGCAGGTATCCAGACGTATCACCATATTGTCGGCATCGATATGACGGAAGTGCAAATCGCCCGCCTGCTGTGCCGACATTTTCGCGACGCAGCTGGCGCAAAGCATACAGAGTAATAAGCGCAAAAAATCTCTCATCAAAATAACCGACAAATAATTGCCGCAAAGATAACTCTCTTTTCTCAAATTTCGTATCTTTGCCGAAAATTTTTGGCATGGTTAACATTGAGAATTTCACGATGAAAGACACCCGTTCAGGGTTTGGCGCAGGCTTGATGGAAGCAGCGCAAAAAAATGACAATATCTTTGCTTTAACGGCAGATGTCACAGGAAGTGTGAAGATGGGCGACTTCAAAGCGGCCTATCCGGAGCGTTTTATTCAATGCGGTATCGCCGAGGCGAACATGATCGGTATTTCCGCCGGACTGGCGTTGAGCGGCAAAATCCCGTTTGCCAGCGCATTTGCAGGGTTCATTTCAGGTCGTGTCTATGACCAAATTCGCATGACGGTGGCTTACTCGAACCTCAACGTCAAAATTGGCGCATCGCACTCCGGCATCACCGTCGGTGAAGATGGTGCCACCCACCAGATGATGGAAGACCTCGGACTGATGAAAATGTTGCCCAACATGGTGGTCATCAATCCTTGCGACTACAACCAGACAAAAATGGCAACCATCGCGGCAGCCGAATACAACGGCCCCGTCTATCTGCGCTTCGGTCGCCCGTCCGTCCCGAACTTCACGGAAGAAAAACCCTTCATTATTGGAAAGGCTGACGTTATGCAGGAGGGCAGCGACGTGACCATTTTTGCAACGGGTCATTTGGTGTTTCCCGCGCTGCAAGCCGCCAACGCGCTGAAGGAGCAAGGCATCTCCGTTGAAGTCGTCAACATTGCTACTATCAAGCCGTTAGACACGGAAGCGGTGATTGCCAGCGTAAAGAAAACCGGTTGCGCCGTCACAGCGGAAGAACACTTCCTCAACGGCGGTCTGGGCGACTCCATCTGCCAATGCCTGAGCCGTAATTTGCCCGCACCCGTGGAAATGATCGGTGTGGATGACCACTTCGGCGAAAGCGGCACTCCCGATGAACTGATGGCTCACTTCGGTCTGGACAAGGAGCACATCATGGAGGCTTGCAAAAAAGCCATTAGTCGCAAATAACTGATTATCAGAATATGCCTGAAATTACCGACGAATTTATCTTGTCGCTCTTCAGTAACGATAAGACCAAAGAGAAGGCCTTCGAAATGTTGCTGAAAAAGTACCAGAAGCACATCTATTACAGTGCGCGGCGCATCGTCACCATCCATGAGGATGCTGACGATGTCACGCAAAACGTATGTATCAAAATCTGGCGCAATCTCGACAAGTTCAGAAGCGAATCCAGCCTAAAGACTTGGATATCAAGAATCTGCATTAATGAGGCGTTGACATACATTGAGAAGAAAAAGAAACTGCTGAATCTGGATGACGACAATTACACCAACTTCCTGCTGATTAGTCAGGCAGACACCAGCACATTTTCGCCAGGCCAGATAGAACAAATCCTGCAAGAAGAGATTGTCAAGTTACCGCCGAAACAACGTGCGGTATTCACGATGCGTTACTATGACGAAACGCCCTATGCCGAGATGTCCAAGATTTTCGACACCTCCGAAAGTGCGCTGAAAGCTTCTTACCATTTCGCCGCAGAAAAAATCAAAAAAAATATTTCAGAGCGTTTAACCTTTTAAATATTCCGAAGTCATTAGTTTTGTAATTCACATTTGTTATGATCGATTTAGAAAACATAGAGAAAAAGGAATACTACCAGGTTCCGGATAATTATTTTGATGAGCTGCCAGACAGGGTCATGCAAAATATCCATCAGGAGCAGCGCAAAAAGAGAACAATCATCTCATCGGCCGTGGCAGCCGTGGCCGTCATTGCAGTGGCCATCGGAATCTTCTTTACCTATAATACGCCAAAACAATCTACAGAAATCACTCAAAACCAACAAATTGCCGCAAACATAGAAGAAGAAGAGGCCTTAGAGCTGGTGGCAGAAGATTACTACAGTGAGGAATTGGCCATGTTAGATTATTATCAAAATTATGAATACTAATCAAAAATCTAATATCATGAAAAAAGTTTGGATCTCGCTGATTATCATAGCTATAGCCACCTCCTCACTCTTCGCGCAGGAGAAGACTCCCAAAACCATGGCTCAGGAGCGCTTGTCTTACATGAAAGAGAACTTATCTCTAGCCAGTAAAGAGAGCCAAAGTTTCTGGAGTGTGTATGAGCAGTACCTCAACGACGAGATGAAAGCCATGAATGATTACCGTAAGAATCTGGAGAAACAGGGCATAAAACTGGGTGCGCCAGGTACGAACAAAGAAATCATAGAAAAACTGACCGACAAACAGCTTTCTTACCTTCAAGACCAAAAATTCGAATTGCGCAAGACACTCCTGAATTTGGAGACCACTTACTACAAGAAATACAAAACCATCCTGACTCCCAAGCACATACAAGACCTTTACAATTTGGAATACAAATACAAAAGGGAGATAACCCAAAAGAGAAAAGAGGCGAAGAAAGATACAACCGGGCCTGTGAATGCAGGAAAGAAAAAACGTTAAAAAGAAAGTGCCAATCGGCACTTTTTTTTGTATCTTTGCCCCACTTTTAAAATCTAAGATATGCAGAATTATCAATTCCTGAAAATAGACGCCCTTGATGCGGTCTGTACGTTAACTATCTCCGCACCAAAATCCCTCAACGCTTTAAATTCCAGCATCTTAAAAGAGATGGATGATTTCCTTTCCAATATGGACAAGGATATTCGTGTGTTGATCATTACCGGCGACGGTGAGAAATCCTTTGTTGCAGGCGCGGACATTTCGGAAATGCAACCGCTGAATGCGGAAGAAGGTGAAGGTTTCGGCGCATTCGGCGCAAAAGTGTTCCGTAAAATCGAGACGCTGTCCATTCCCGTCATCGCGGCGGTGAACGGCTTCGCGCTCGGCGGAGGCTGCGAGTTGGCTCTCGCGTGTGACATACGACTCGCCTCCAACCGTGCCAAATTCGGGCAACCAGAAGTCGGCTTGGGCATCATCCCCGGATTCTCTGGCACCTACCGTTTAGCTAAAATCGCGGGCATGGGCATTGCCAAAGAACTGATTTTCAGCGGTAGAGCCATCAAAGCGGACGAGGCATTGCGCATCGGATTAGTGAACGCTGTTTATGAACCCGAAGAACTGATGGATGCGGCAATCGCTTTGGCACAACGCATCGCCAAAAACGCGCCCATCGCCGTAAATTACGCGAAAATATGCATCAACGAAGAGTACGACCTGCCCGCTGACGAGGCCATCGACTTCGAGAGCCGTATGTTCGGCAGATGCTTCGCCACCAAAGACCAAAAGATTGGCATGAACGCCTTCCTCACCAAAACCGAGGCAAAATTCACCAACGAATAATCATTTTTCACCAAATTAAATACATCTATTATGAAAATTTGTGTTATAGGTACAGGTACTATGGCCAAAGGTATCGTCAAGGCTTTCGCCGCTAAAATGCCCGTGGTCATGAAGAGCAGAACCCAAGCCAGCCTCGACAAGGCAATGGGTTCCATTTCCAAATCATACGCCAAACTCGTGGAGAAAGGCAAAATCACGGAAGACGCGATGAACGCCATTCTCGGCAACATCACCACCACCACCGACTACGCCACTTTCGCAGATGCGGATTTGGTGATTGAAGCTGCCGTAGAAGATATGCAACTCAAAAAGGAAGTCTTCATGGAGCTTGACAAAATCTGCAAACCCGAAACGATTTTCGCCACCAACTCCTCTTCTTTGTCCATCACAGAGATTGCCGCTTGCACGAGCCGTCCGAGCCAATTCATCGGCTGCCACTTCTTCAACCCTGCCGACAGAATGGCATTGGTGGAAGTCATCAAGGGTCAGCTCACCTCTGAGGATGTAGCCAAGACCATCGTCGATTTGACCACCGAAATTGGCAAAACTCCCGTTCCGGTAAACGAAGCTCCTGGTTTCGTGGTGAACCGCATCCTCATCCCGATGATCAACGAAGCCGTAGGCATTCTCGCCGACGGTATCGCTTCCGCTGAAGACATCGACAAGTGCATGATGTTGGGTGCCAACCACCCCATGGGTCCGCTCGCTTTGGCCGACCTCATCGGCAACGACGTGAACCTCGCCATCATGGAAGTACTCTACAAAGAGTTTGGCGATCCGAAGTACCGTCCTCACCCGCTGTTGCGCAAGATGGTCCGCGCCGGACTGCTTGGCCGTAAAACCGGTGAAGGCTTCTACAAATACTAATCGAAAAGGTGCGTCGGAAACGGCGCACTTTTTTTTAGGTTCTAATCCCCATAAAGCTCCCAATAGTCCTCGCACTCCCACACGAGCGTATCGAATCTGGAGGCATAGCCGCTCCAATGACCAATGACATTCTCACTGTTGAAGTTGGTCTCTGTCGGGAGAGGGTTGGTGAACGGGCTAGAGCCAAAGGCAGCCTCTGAGCCCGCCGAAATCAAGTATTCGTACGTGTGGTGATCCACCTGTGAGTGCTTGACCACCACCGTATCTCCGGGTCGGAAAGTCATACGGGCGAAAGCTTTACGGTCTTCCTCGCTCATCATGCCTAACATCAGCGTGGAATAGCCGTAACGGGCAACCTCATAGTTGACCGTTTGTCCGTTGATCGGGCGGTCATCAAAAGCGACCGGTAAGTTGCAGACCCAAAAACGATCTTGCATCTTCGGACATTTCACCTTGCAAAAAAAAGCATAATAGTTGACTTCATCGGCAGGATCGGAAAACAGAGCGCGAATGGAAGCCATCGTATCAGCAAACATTTCCATGTCATGATTGAAACCAATGGAATCCAAATCAAAAGTCTTGGGAACATAAGTTTCAGCAGTATAGGTTTGTCCGTCATACTCCACCGTCAACGTATAGTGTGTTTGTTCCTTCCCAATCACATTCTTACCCACAAAAGCCACATAATAAGGAGCTTCTGGTGTCAAGGTCCACGTCAACTCTTCAGATTCACCCGTTTCTGAGGTAATGAACACTCTTGCCTGGGTACCATTCACGAGGACCTCGTTCATCAGAGTATTCAGATTCACCTCCGAGAAATAAGGAATACTGCGGGAAAGCATGACCATAGCAGGAAAACCGTTCTCAATGGTACCTTCCACCACCAATTTTGACTGGTACTCGGGAAGATTCAATTCGATTTCTTTCTGGCACCCATGCTGTAACACACAGATAATCAGCAATATTAATATCCAAATTTTCTTTTTCATAAATAGAGTTTCTTCCATTCATCAAGGCCGCAAATGTACAAAAAAATAGTATTTTTGCGCTAAATTTCTAACCGTTTAACCTCTAAACCATAAACCCTAAACTACAAGCGAATGTTCTACCAAAACATCATAGAGCCCTACATTCGGCAAACCGAACAACATTCGGACATCACTGTGGCACGTATCGGCGGGCAGGTCTATTCCTACGCACAGCTTGCACAACGTATCGCACCGATCATGAACGAGTTGGATGCTTTGTCCATTTCTCGTATCGGCATTGTGGTAAAGGAGGATTTAACTGCCTACGCTGCTTTGATGGCCTGCCTTTTCAACAGTGTCGTGGTGGTTCCTCTGCCCGAAAACCTCTCCGAGGCGCAATTGGAGATAATTTCCCAAAGACTGGAGCTGCCTCAAATTCTGACCGTAGAGCGTATGCACTATTATTTCAGGATGACTTTTGAGGATGCCCTCTGTCGTATTGACAATGGGCTTTATCATATTGAAGACGAACAACTTATGAGTATTATTCCTTCTTTGGAAGAAGCGGGCAGTTTCTCATTTCGGAATCTTTATGCTAAAGACTTCAAAGCTAAGAAACCTTTCTCATTACCTACTGTTTTTCAGACTTTCACGCCAGAATTTCCTGATATATGCTCCATCTTTTAAACAAGAATCTTAACCTGCAACTCGTCATTTTGATCCTGCTGATCGGATGGTCTGTTTGGAACATATTTGCGCGCATGACTCTGATGCCCGCCGAAGGGGCCATGTTCCTCTACCACCCTGTCGCTAAACTTTGGACATGGAGTCCTGTTGTGGTTCGTACCCTGACTCTTCTCATCGTGTTGACCATGACCTACGGGGTGATGAAGATATTTCAACAAAATCATTTCTACGATAACCGCACTTACATGCCCGGTATTTTTCTACTTCTCATGCTCAACTTCGGTAAATTTCTTGACACTTTCAGTCCTGCGCTTCTGACTACTTTCTTTATTGCGTTGAATATGATTTTGTATTTTCCTAACGAATCTGCGTCGAGGGCGAAAGACCGCATTTTCACTTTCGGTTTGGCCATATCCATTGCTACCATGTTGGATATCAGCGCTTTTGGAATTTTCTTATTTCTGCTTTTAACTATCGCCATTAACAATATCACCCCCTTCAAAGATAACGTCATCCTGTTTATCGGATTGCTTTTCCCGTACTTGTACGCCTTTTCATTTGCCTTTTTGTTCGATTCGATGCCCGCATTTCTGCAATCATGGCGTGATATCACTCTTTTCGTTCCTGCCAAAGAGATTCCACATCTTCGCATTGTGGATTACATCACCCTCTCTTACTTCTGTCTGATTGTCGTATATCTCATTATCCGAGGTAAAAAACTATTAGACAACAAGTTGATTGTGATTCGACAAGCTTTCACGAACATTCATCTGTTATTCATCAGCATGTTGGTGTTTATGTGGTTAGGCAATATGTCGATGCATGGAGCGTTGCTTTACCTTCTGATGCCCATCTCCATCTACCTCTCTGTGGCAGTGGTTCCGAAACGTCAGCGATTTGTTTTCGATATTTTGTTGGTGGCCTTTTGTGTGTTGTTATGGCTTTAAAATCCAATTTTTCCCCTACTCCACTTCTGGAATGCGGTTGCGACGAAGTCGGACGCGGCTGTTTAGCCGGGCCCGTATGTGCCGCCGCTGTCATCTTCCCTTACGGATACACCAACAAAGAAATCAATGATTCAAAGCAACTTACGGAGAAAAAGCGGGATGCTTTGCGAGAAATTATCGAACGGGATGCACTCGCTTTTGCCGTCGCTGAAGTGTCGGAAACGGAGATTGACAAAATGAATATCTTGCGGGCGTCCATCCATTGTATGAACCTCGCTATCGGAGAGTTAACCCCCAAACCAGAGCTCATTTTAGTCGATGGCAACCGTTTCACCGACCGTTGGGGAATCCCCTACCGATGTGTGGTGAAAGGCGATGCCACCTACCTCTCCATAGCAGCGGCTTCCATTCTGGCAAAAACCTACCGCGACGCACTGATGAGCCGCCTGAGCGAGGAATTTCCCGCTTACGATTGGGCACATAACAAAGGCTACCCTACTCCGAAACATATCGCCGCAGTAGATCAACACGGTCTAACACCTTATCATAGAAGAAGTTTCCACCTCAAAAGACAACTTTCATTAGACCTTTAACCCTAACGATATTTTTTTTCATTTTTTTTGCAACAAAAGCACGCCTTTTTCGTCCTAGTCTTTAAGAAGAAATGCTGACAAAAGAAGAGATAGAAATCATTAATGGCTGTCGGAAGGGCGATGTAACCTACCAAAAGATGCTGTACGACAACTACGGCCCTATGATCAAGGGCGTATGTTTGCGTTATACGTCTGATACGCAGGAAGCCGAAGACCTTTTCCACGATGTGATTGTGCATATTCTGACTCATTTCGATGAATATGACCACATCACGACGCTCGGTGGTTGGCTGAAGACGATCACATCCCACAAGGCAATTGATTTGTGGCGTTACAAGAAAAGCCACAACACTGTGCTTTCCAGTCATTTACCGATAGAAGAGCCCGTGGACGACAAGAATCCCAACTACGATGGGATTCCGATGGACGTGTTACTGGAGCATATTCAGAAACTGCCTCCGAAGTATCGTACCGCCTTCAACCTCTTTGTCATCGAGGAGAAGGATCAAACTGAAATCAGTAAGATCATGGACGAAGGACCCACCAATGTTCGCAGTCTGATTTTTCGAGCTAAACAAATGTTGCGCAAAAGCATAAAAAAATATCTGAAAAACGAAGAGTTCAACTATGAGTAAGAATATGAGTACCAACCCTATAGAAGAATTACGTCACTTGGAGGCGCCCGTCACCGAGAAAGAATGGTCGGCGATTCTCCAAGACAAGCGTTATATCCAGAAATTTGGACGAAAGCCTAGGCTCTCACCGAAAGGCCGTGCAGGCATCATTGCGGGATTCGTCGCTATACTCATCGCCATCCCTATTTTGGTAAAAACGCTTTCCCACGAATCAGAAGCACCTGTTCAGGAAGCCACAGCGACAACAGAAACCACTGTAAACAAAGACGTTGCATCTCAAAGGCAACATAATGAGCCTTTCACTGTTGCTACGGTTTCGGAAAGTACGTCAACCACTGCCACCCCTGCAAAAGTGAAAAATACCACTGCCGCGGCTACCTCTGAACGCACTACCTTGACTTCCGCTGTCACAGCCAGAACACAAGCCACCGTTGCTGAAAAAACGGATGAAGAATCAGTAGATCCCGTAACTACCGCAAAACCTTCGTCCATCGTTTTGCCGTCAACAACTGAAGTCCATAAACCGACGACCATCGTTCATCAAACGCCCAAATCAAGTTCTAAAAAAATTGAGACAGAAGAAGTTAGTGAAGTCATCACTTCCAAATCCGAACCTGAAACAGAGCCCGAAGAGACTGAATCAGACCAATTATTCATTCCTTCGGCTTTCACGCCCAACGGCGACGGGCTGAACGACCTGTTCTACATAAAAGCGAACTTTCAACCGCGCAATTTTGAGATGACCATCATGAGCCGTAACGGTGACCTGCTGTTCCACTCCCGCGACATCAATATCGGTTGGGACGGACAACTGCACGGCAGCACCTTGCCGCAAGGCATGTATGTCTATATCATCAAATACAAAGACAGCGAAGGAAAAGACCAAAAGCAACAAGGACAAATACTTTTAATACCGTAATGACCCCCATAGACAGATCCATTCCCCCGAAAATCCAGCCGATAGAGGCATTCTCCATGATGAAGCCCCGGCAGAGCCAATTATCAAACGGCATTCCTGTATTCTATTTTGAAAACCCCAATTTAGACTTGATACACATTCTGTTACAGGTGAAAACAGGTTCTCTTTATCAGCCGATAAAGAATATCTGCAACTTTGCCTATTCGCTGCTTCGGGAAAGCGCACCCGACTTGCAGGCCGAGGAGGTTTCCGAAAAATTGGACTATTACGGCACAAACTTCACCGTGAATGTAGGATTGGAAAACGTCCAGCTGATGATTTCGGTACCGAAGGACAAAATCTCAGACATTCTGCCCATCATCTCATCTTTCTGTATATCACCCATTTATCGAGAGTCAAATCTGCAAATCATGAAGGAGAAGGAGGTGATAAACCTGGCCTATAACGAGCAGAAAACCGACTATTGTTCATGGCGGCTGATGTGGCGGGAGATGCTGGGCGACACCTTCCCTGCCGTATCCAGTTTCTCGACCCGTGAGACTATCAACAGCATCAGTACCAGCCAATTACAAGCATTCCACAAAGATACTTTTTGTGCGGAAAGGGTCGCGCTTTTCGTCACTGGTAATCTGGATGCCGAAACAGAAGCGACGATTGAACGCACTTGGTCGGCGGTTCCGCACGGCACAGCAGCACCTACCTTGCCCAACATTCCCGTCACCCTACCGAGCAACCAACCGGTCTTCCAACCCATGCCAAACTGCCTGCAATCCTCTCTGGTGCTGTGTTTTCCGTCCATGGGATTCAACAACCCTGATCGTAGTGCCTTCTCGGTGCTGAGCACGCTCACCGGCGGATACTTCAGTTCGCGACTAATGCAGAATCTACGTGAAAGTCAAGGACTTACGTATGGTATTTCGGCTTCCAGCACCTACTTCGGACGGCAATCCATTTTTGCCATCAGCAGTGATGTAAACGCCGATCAGACCCAACGAGCCATTGACGCTTGCTTCGAAGAGCTGCAACGTCTTCAGTGCGAACCTGTTAGCGAAGACGAGCTCACGATGGTGAAAAATTATATGGTGGGTATTCAGCTGCGTGCCACCGACACCTCCGTGAACACCATGCTCAAATACGCCTACTGGTATCGATTCGGATTAGACGAGACTGAAATGCATCGCTATCTTACTGAAATAAAAGACATTACTGCCGAAAAAATCATTTTTTTGGCAAAAGAGCATTTCTCTTACAATAAATTCACTCAAATCATCGTTGGTAAATATTTAGCTAACGAATGAAACGGATGAAAAAAGAATTATTGTTTGTTTTGCTGATGGTCGTCACCGTCAGTTGTTGGGCATGGCAACCGCCTAAGATGCAGTGTCTCAAGCTGATGAACAATAATCAGCGAATGAAAATGGCATGGAGCAGCAACGGGGATTGCATCCACTTCAAGACCTACTATTTCTACATCAACAACATTCTTTGCGACAGTCTTTCTGGCCATGTGGGTCAGACTCAGACATTTACATTATGCGACTACGGATCCAAAGACATCAACAACATTCCTGTAGCTGAAGAATATTTCTGTTACATTAAGGCAGTGGATTCCACTGGAGCTGCCTTTTATTCCGACACCCTCCACTCTATCAACATCACGGTCACCCCGATTGCCAACAACACGATGGCCCGGCTTGAGTGGGAGTCGCCCACCACTGTGCTGGACAATTCCTGGGGTAGCACGTTCGACATCTACAAGAAACGTGAATTTGAGCCCGACTTTCCCCCTACCCCATGTGCATCAGTACCCAACACCCAATTCACATACATAGACACCTCAGATGTTTGCGATGCCCTCATTTCTTATCAGGTAAGTATCACCAACTTCTACGGTGTAAACGAACGTTGTCCATTCATGACCACCATTGCTACTGCACATCTGATGGACAGTATCAGCCCGTCCGTTCCCATGTTGGACAGCGTTACGGTGACCTCTGACAACGAGGTTATGTTGGGTTTTCACGGCACGGAGCCTTACATGATGGCATTCATCATCTATTATGTCAACCCCAACGGCACCATCCCCTACGATACGGTTTATGACCAGACGTTTTGGATTGATCCCGTGATGGATCCGAGTTTGGACTCTCGTTTCTATCGGATTGCTGCGATGGACTCCTGTGGGAACGTCTCCGCGCTGACTGACAACCAACAGTGTAACATGCGGTTAATGCTGAATTCCACCGACGCATGCCAAAAATCCGCCTCCATCCATTGGAGCACCTACACGAACCTCCTCAACGAAATTTTGCGATACGACATTTTCCTCAGCTCTGACATGGGGCAGAGCTGGAATCTCATTGGGAACACCACGGGAAACAATTTCCAGATTGGAAATCTACAGTTCAACCACGATTACCTTGCCTATGTCCGCGTGGTCAATAACGGGGAAACCATCACAGCGAGCTCCAACCGCATCAGATTTCAGATTTCAGCGGAAGAAGCGCAGGATTTCTCCTACATTCGTTCCGTTTCGGTTATTGACAACCACCATATCCAGATCAAAGTGCTGACCAGCGGTGACACGCTTCCGTTCGAAACGATTACGCTTTTGCGGAGTGAAAATGGCACTGATTTCGAACCTTTCAAGACGGTAAGCCACGTTTCTGGCACCAAAGAATACATATTTTACGACAGTTTAGCGGACTTCAGCCGTCATTTGTACTATTATCGCACTTATTTGGTCAACGAATGCGGTGCGGAGGTCGCCTATTCCAACATTTCCCACAACATTTTGCTTACAGGTGAGAACAACGCACAAACCAACCTGCTCACTTGGCATGCCTACGAGAACTGGGACGGTGGCGTTTCAAACTATTATGTGATGCGGAAAGTGGAAAGCGAAGAGCTGTTCAATACCATCGGAGATGTTCCTCCCGGCCTCCAAAACAATTATCCCGACGATATTTCATCCTTATATGAATCGGGATCGAAATTCGTTTATTACATTGAAGCTCAAGAAAATACAAACAGCTACGGCTTTGACGAAACCAGCTACTCGAACTATATTACACTCATACAACCCCCATCATTGTATTTTCCCAATGCTTTTCGGCCTTTGGGCGCGAACAACAACGTTTTCAAACCCATCAATTCATTTGTGTCTCTTGATGGGTACCGTTTCTCCATCTTCACTCGCACCGGAGAATGTGTCTTTATAACCACTAATCCGCAAGAAGGTTGGGACGGCCGCATTAATGGAGTGGTCGCCCCGATGAACGTTTATGTCTATTACGTTGAATACAAGATACCTGACGGCACCGTTTTAGAACAAACGGGCACCGTAACGCTGGTAAAATAAGAGCCGCCATAATTTGACGGCTCTACAAAGTGTGAGTGTTTTTCTTATTACAATACCCTTTCGAAATCCATGCGCCGTTTGATGATATCGACGGCCACCACGCGTACACGCACCGGGTCGCCGAAGCGTAAGTTCTTGCCATGGTGCAATCCCACAAGCGTATAGTTCTCTTCGTCAATATAGTAGAAATCGTCGTCGAAACTGCGCATCGGAATCATACCCTCACAATGCGACTCCTTCAGTTCGGCATAGACACCCCATTTCGAGATGCCCGACACCACCGCGTCGAACTCCTGCCCGATCTTGTCGGCCAGGTACTCGGCCTGCTTGTACTTGATGGAGTTGCGCTCGGCCTCCATCGCCTGCCGCTCCATGTCGGAACAGTGCTTGCAGTAGTCCTCGTACTGCTCTTTACTCACCGACGGCTGGTGCGCCAGGTAACGGTCTAACAATCTGTGTACCATCAAGTCAGGATAACGGCGGATGGGCGAGGTGAAGTGGGTGTAGTAGGGGAACGCCAAGCCGTAGTGCCCGATGTTGTCGGTGGTATAGATGGCCCGCGCCATGATGCGGATGGAGAGCTTGCTCAGCATGTCGTAGTCGGGTTTGCCCTTCTCGCCCTCCAGCATCTTGTTCAGCGAGCTGCTGAAGGCTTTCGTGGAAGTGGTCTTCAGGTCGAAGCCCAACTTCTTGACGAAATTCTTGAATGTGCCGAGTTTTTCCTCCAACGGTTTGTCGTGCACACGATAGACGAAGACGTTTTCAGGCTGCCCGACGCTGCGTTTCTTGCCGATCTTTTCGGCCACGCGCTTGTTGGCTAACAGCATGAACTCCTCGATGAGCCAGTTGGCCTCCTTCTGCTCTTTGAGATAGACGCCGATGGGCTTGCCGTTCTCGTCGAGCTTGAACTTGACCTCCTCGGTTTCGAAGCTGATGGCGTTGTTGTCGAAACGTTGCTTGCGCATCACCTGCGCGAGTTTGTGCAGCTGCAGGATGGCCTCGCTGAGGTCGCCCTCGCCGGTCTCGATGATCTGCTGCGCCTCCTCGTAGTTGAAGCGGCGGTTGGAGCGGATGACCGTGTGACCGAACCACTCCTTGTGGACTTTGGCCTTGTCGTCGAGGTCGAAGACGGCGCTGTAGCAGAGCTTGTCCTCGTCGGGACGGAGCGAGCAGAGGTTGTTGGAGAGCGCTTCGGGCAGCATCGGGATGGTGCGGTCAACCAGATAGACGGAGGTGCCTCGGTTGTAGGCTTCTTGGTCGATGCCGCTGCCGGGCTTCACGTAGTAGGAGACGTCGGCAATGTGGATGCCCACGCGGTAGAGGCCGCTTTCGAGCACCTCGAAGGAGAGCGCGTCGTCGAAGTCCTTGGCGTCGGCGGGGTCGATGGTGAAGGTGGTCACGTCGCGGAAGTCGCGGCGGCGCAGGATCTCCTTTTCAGGGATTTCCGTGGGAATCGCTTCGGCCTCCAGCTCGACGGCTTTCGGGAAGGAGACAGGGAAGTCGCTCTCGGCGAGGATGCTGAGCATCTCCACGTCGTTGCTGCCGGGCTTGCCGAGCACGTTGAGGACTTCGCCGATGGGGTTGCGGTGACCGGACGCCCAGTCGAGGATGCGCACCACCACTTTGTCGCCGGTCTTGGCTTTGCGCAGATGCTTGCCAGGGATGATGACGTCGCGGCGCAGAATCGTGTTGTCGGGCACGAAGAAGGCGATGCCTTGCTTGATGTGGATGGTGCCGACGAGCTGCCGTTTGCTGCGCTGCACGACCTCGACCACCTGACCTTCAAGGCGTTTGCCTTTGCGGGCGGGGAAGAGGACCACCTTCACGAGGTCGCCGTTGAGGGCGTTGCCGAGGTTGCCGTCCGCCACGAAGATGTCATCGGTGGTGGATTCATCGGGCGTGTCGTCCTGCTTGCCCTGCGGGATGACGAAGGCCATGCCGCTGCGTTTCTGCTCCACGCGGCCGATGATGTAGTGCTTGCCGGTGGTCTTGGTGTCCTGGAACTTGCTGTTCAGCTTGTACTTGCCGCGGCCCGCCTTCAGCACGACTTTGGCGTTGATGAGCTTCTCCAGCTCCTTCATGACTTCCGCGCGGCCTTTCTTGTCGAAGATCTTCATCTTGGCCGCAATCTGCTTGTGGTTCAGTTTCTCGGTGCTGTTTGCCAGCACGTCTATGATTTGTTTGTTTAGTTCGTTCATGTTTGGTTTAGGGTTTAAGGTTTATAGGTTAAAAGGTTAAAAGGTTAAAAGGTTAAAAGGTTAAAAGGTTAGGAGGTTAATAGGTTAGGGTGTGGGGCAAAGATACATTTTCTATGTTTCTTCGATTTTGTATAATAGCAGGTCATCGCAATTTGATTTGACCTCTTCGAAAATTTCACGGCAGCGTTCAGCGCTCATCTTGTTTTTTGTTCCGACAGCTATCATGTCTTGTAGGGTGGGGGTGCCTGTCCTGTTGACAGATGTTGCATGCTCTCCATTGTATCCCTCCGTACACAGCGTCAAATCGTATGCGGGCGCAAGATGCCAGGAATATCGGCCACTTCCAGTTTTTGAAACCAAAAAACTGAAATTCTTGCAGTGGTCGTCTTTGTTGTCAGTCAAATAGTTGAACACCATGCGTCGGTACATTTCCTCCACTTCTTTTGCATTTTGAGTGAGAAAACCGGTCAACGCAAGCAGGTTTTCATAGTCAAGAAAAGGCATACTCA
>CAMKLG010000015.1 GCA_946413585.1 uncultured Bacteroidales bacterium | reverse complement strand
CAAAAGGCGAAAATATCGGATTCGGGCAAGAGACCGCCGAAGAGGTCGTGAATGCATGGATGAACTCGCCGGGGCACTGCGCCGCCATCATCAGCAAGGATTTCACCTGTATGGGGGCCGGTGAGTTCGACGGTTACTGGACACAATTGTTCATGACCCCCAAGCCTGGCTCCAAACTCGTTCGTGTGAAGAAGTCGTCACCCCACGTCGAGGAGGTCACCGTGCGAGTTTCCCTCACCCGTGACGGTGAGGAGAGCAGGGTGTTGAAGCGGAAGAGACAACAGAGGTGAGGACGGGTGACATAGCAATGACTTGCTTATTTATCAACAGCTAAAATTCAAAGAAATTTACGGGGTTGAAGCGTTTAACATTTCGCCCAACACGGATTTTTTGTATCTTTGCGCCGTTAAAACCCGTACTGATGGAACCCGATCGCAAATACCCCGTTGGCATACAGACCTTCTCCCGCCTCCGCGAAGAAGGCTATCTTTATATTGACAAAACAGACTTGATTTGGAAGATGACCAAGGAGAGTCCCTTTGTCTTCCTCAGCCGTCCGCGCAGGTTCGGAAAATCGCTGCTGACCACCACCTTGGATTCTTACTTCAAAGGGCAGAAAGAACTTTTCGAGGGGTTGAAAATCATGGATCTGGAAACGGAGTGGGTTTCATATCCCGTGCTCCATTTCGATTTGAGCGGTGCCAAGCATCTGCCCGTCGAACAGGTCAAAGCGGAGCTGGTGAGACAACTCGCCATCTTTGAGAAGGACTACGGCAGAAACGAGACGGAGGTCTCCCCGGGCATGAGACTGGCTGGTCTGATCCAGCGATCCTTTCAGAAGTCCGGTCGCCAGGCAGTGGTCGTCATTGACGAATACGACGCTCCGCTGTTGGATGTGCTTCACGACCCGGAACGGTTAGAGGCGGCCCGCGAAGTGATGCAAGAGTTTTACCAACGACTGAAAATGTGCGAGGGGATGATCCGCTTCTGCTTCATCACCGGCATTACCAAATTCTCGCAGCTGAGCATCTTCTCCACCATCAACAACCTTACCAACATCTCGATGGACTCCAAGTACGCCGCCATCTGCGGTATCACGGAGGAGGAGTTCGCCATCCAGATGGCTCCCGACATCGCCATGCTGGCTAGGGAGTACGAGTGCACCCCCGAAGAGATGCATGCCAAATTGAAACGGCAATACGACGGTTACCGTTTTGCCAAGATGTCCCCCGATGTCTATAATCCCTTCAGCCTGTTGAAATGTTTCAATCAAAGGGATATCGCCAACTACTGGTTCGACAGTGGCACTCCAACCTTCCTCATACGTCAGATGCAGCATTTCCGCACCGACATCACCACCATGGATCACATTGAAGCGTCAGCATCTTCCTTTGACAGACCCACAGAGGCCATGACCACTGCTCTCCCGCTGCTTTACCAAAGCGGCTATCTCACCATCAAGGATTATGACCGGAGATCCAACTCCTACATTCTCGCCATTCCCAACAACGAAGTGCGTGTGGGACTTACCGACGGTTTGATTCCGAGCTATACGGGACTGGATGGCAGTAGTGTTCAAGATGGATTCGCCCTCAAGTTTTGGAGGGCGTTAGACAGGAATGACATCCATGCTGCCATGCAGGAGATGAAAGCGTTCCTTGCTGGCATCCCATACGTGGAGGGTTTCAAGGAAAAACTGAAGGAGGTGAAAAACTACGAGGGCTTCTATGAATATACCTTCTGGCTGATATTCAACATGCTGAATCTCTATGCCCGTACCCAAGTGAAGTGCGCGGGCGGCAGGATTGACTTTGTGGTCTGGATGCCCGACACCACCTACGTCTTCGAGCTGAAGGTGAACGGCACAGCGCAGGAAGCCATGGATCAGATCAACAGCAAAGGCTATTTCCTGCCTTACGAGACCGAAGGCTGCACAGTCGTCAAAGTCGGGGTGCAGTTCGATAGGGAGACGATGACGGTGGGGGAGTATTTGGTTGGTTAGGGGGCAACCCATAATAAACTTCAGCTGCCTGACGTTATTCGCGGTATAAAAACCGCCATTATGTCCAAAACCACCTCTGTTTTTCTTGCTATGTGGACGAATACGACAAGCCACTGCTGGAAACCAAGGCGTCTTTCTCGTTTTAGTCTTCTTTTGGAATATGCCCATCCTGTCACGTAAGGCCGCTTCGTAACTTTCAGTAATTTCACTACGCTTTTGTATTTTTCGGCATGGGTGAACAGCGTACCATGACGAGTGGAAGGTGCGCTAAAACTCTACCATGAACTTTACGTTAATCAGTCGTCCCGTGAGATAAGTGGGGATGGGACGCTGGAAGTTGTGGATGTCGGTGATCCACATGTAAGACGACACATTGTTGGTGCCCAGCAAGTTGAAAACTTCCACATAGAACCCGGCGTTGCGAATGCTGCGCAGGAATGCGGATTTGTGTTTCATGCGGTCGCGACTCTGCTCCAATAACATGAACGAAAGACCCAAGTCAACACGGCGGTACCAGGTGGTGCGGAATACGCGCATGGCCGGTTCGGAGTTGGGCGGACCGTATGGCAAACCGCTGGCAAACACAAAGTTGAGATGTACGCGGAACTGCGGGAAACTCGGAATGTGGTCTTGGAAGAAGAGGTTGAAGGATACCCGCTGGTCGGTGGGGCGCGGAATGTAACCCACCTCGACTTCGTTGCCGTTTGCATCGGTCGTGTAGTCCCCGATGACATCCTCCATGGTCTTCATGATGGATACAGAAAACCACGACTCCAGCCCGCGCACGAATTCGCCGCTAATACGCATGTCGAGACCCGCCGCATAACCTTTCGCATTGTTATATCCGCTGTAAATGATTTGCACGTTGTTCACGTTGTAGGTGATCAGGTTGGAGAGGTGCTTGTAATAAGCTTCCGCAATGAACTTAAACGGTCGTCTCCACAGCGTGAAACGGTACTCGCTGCCTAACACCACCTGCGCGGAACGTTGCGACTTGATGTCGGGATTGAGCGTGCCATCGGCGTAACGCATTTCGCGGTAAAAGGCCGGCTGGTAGTAGAGACCAGTACGGAGACTGAATTGCCAATCTTGCTTCCAACGAGGCTTGTAGATGAACGCCAAGCGCGGTGAAACGGTGAACTCTTTCGGGTTGTAGGTCCAGTAATGGAAACGCACACCGCCCGTGAGGGTGAACCGGTTCAGACTGTCGCCCTCGATCATCCAAGTGTCTTGGATGTAGCTTGTGAACCGCCAGGTATTCAAATTGTTAAAGGATTTCAGATAATGGTTGTCACCGAAAGTGAGCTGTCGCGCGGAATCGCCAAAAACAACGATTTCGCCTGGCGTCGTGGGGAGCATGGGCAACGTATAACCCGATGAGTCTATCATGATCCACTCGGTAATACGGTCTTGGATGTATTCGTTTTGCGCCTTCACGCCCCATTCCAACTTGTTGTTCGCGGGTAGGTGGTGCACACCTTGGAGGTCAGCTGCGGAAACTACGGAAGTGAGATGGTTACGCGCGTGTTCGAGGTAAGAACCGTAACCTAACGCATCGCCTTCCTCCACAGAGCCGTCACCGCTCAAACGGATCTCGTTCAACCAATATTGCGCCAAAATGTCGTACGTCTCACTCTCTTTGGCGTAATATGACGAAAGAATCAAGCGGTAAAGGTTGTTTGGGTCTTGTTGGTAGGTGAAAGTCAGGCCGCCGAGGTAGTTCTGGTAGCGATCCACCTCCTGACCTTCGTAAAAGGCACGCAAACGTTGGGAATTCTCTAAAGTGCCGAAGTTCTTGCTCACACTGTCGGGCTGGAAAAGATAGTAATTGTTGGAAAAGATGCCTAACAGGCTGACACTCAACTTAGGGGTGATTTTCCAATTAAGCAGCATTTGTGCGTCAAAGAAACGCGGTTTGTAGTTGCCAGAAGTCTCCAAAGACTTCAGCAAATAGGCGTTGGACTTGAAACGGAGTCCCACCAGGAAAGAGAAGTGGTCGGTTTTCCCTTCCGCGTGTGCCGTGGCGCCAAGTAAACTGGCAGACACGGAACCTCCAAAACGGGTGGGTTCGCGATAGGTGACATCAAGCACGGAAGACATCTTGTCTCCATATTTCGCATCAAAACCGCCGGCGGAGAACATCACATTGCCCGTCAAATCACTGTTGATGAAGCTAAGACCTTCCTGTTGTGCGTTGCGCACCAAGAAGGGACGGTAAATCTGTATTCCGTTGACAAACACCAGGTTTTCGTCGAAGTTACCGCCACGCACATTGTATTGCGAACTCAGCTCGTTATTCGAGGATGTGCCGGGCAGCATCTTGATAAGCGATTCCACGCTGCCGGTAGGGGAGGGAAGCTGGAATGTCAGCTTGGGGTTCACCTGGATATAGCCGTTATCGACGGCACCTTGGATGTTGACGGCCTCTAGACGCTCTCCCGTGATGGGCAGCGTCAGGTTGACGGTGCGCACCTCTTTGGCTTTCAGCCGCAGGGTGATCAGCGTGTCGTGGTGGCTTATATGTTGGAAAAACAGCTGAATATCACGTCCTGACGGCACGGAAAGACTGTATTGGCCGTACTCGTTAGTGATGGTCTGCTGTTCGAGATTGACACCTCGGATGATGACGTTCTCGACGGGATCCCCGAATTCATTAGAAATAACTCCCTTGACAGTAGCGTTTTGCGCAAAACAGGCCACTGTCGTCAGCAATAATAAGGTAATATATATAATACGTTTCAAACTGTATGAACTTGAATATGTATTACGTATTATTGTCGGAATTATTGTGTTTAATAAAAAAAAACTGCTGTTTTTGCAGCAGTCCTTTTTTTGTTCTTAAGTCAGGAAAAGATTATAAGATTCCCTTTTCGCTGGCTTCGATCAGGCATTGGTAAATACCTTTTTTGTTGATATTGCGCAAACCATGCGCAGACACCTTCAAATAAATCCATTCATCCAATTCAGGAACATAGAATTTTTTGGTGTGCAAGTTGGGGTTGAATTTTCTCTTCGTTTTGATGTTGGAGTGAGAAACGTTATTGCCCACAATCGCTTTTTTCCCAGTAATTTCGCAAACTCTTGACATTTTTTATCCTTTTTTTGTTATATTTCTATTTGATTTTTTCGAGCGGCAAAAATACACTTTTTTTTGATATAACCGCTATAAAATTATCACCAACGTTATGTTAATTTGTTGAACCGCATTGTTTTCCCTGTCAATGCGGTTTTCCGTCAATTATCCATCCTTGATTAATAATTAGAGTACGCAATTTCTAGTCTCAATCGGGTGGGGGAGTCAGGGTCGGTTCCGTCGAAAACAAGGCGGTGTGGACGAACGGCAGAGCCGCGTACCACCAAGTTGATATAGTTGTTCCAGTCGCCCTCTTTTAGGATTAACTCCTGCACGTAGTTCGTGATGCGGAAGCGGTACTCGTGGGTCTTGCTGTCGTATGTGCCGCCAAAGTAGGATGCATTGGTGTAGTAGTCGTCATCGGGCAGGAACCGGATGGCACCGTCGGATTTGCGTACGCCCTGGATGGTCAGTAAGTTAGGCTGTATCAAAAACACTTCGTTGGGATCCACATTCGTGATGACCAGTTCGGCGCGATGAATGATGGTTCGATCATTGTACTGATCAAAGGTGTTTTCCAGATAGGGGAACGTGATGCGTGTTTTCACACCGCCGCCACCTTGCAAAAAGAGAACATCCTCACCCAAAACTTTTTGATTCTGCAGCACTTCTTGTATGAAATAGTCATTAGAAGAAGCGGAGTAGTTGTGGTCTAAATGCGTGAAGCGGGCGCAGTTCTCGGTGCATGGGAAGGTGTATCGTTTGTTATATTCATTGTCATTATGATAATACACGGTCAACCCCGTGAGAGCGCTGTTCATGTTGGTGGTCAGCATATAACCGCAGTTGCCCGTGTGGGAAGTGGCTTCAATATACAATCCTTTGAGGAAACTGTTGAAGTTGTTGTTTATCTCATGTTGACGATTCAGAATATCTTGTCCGAAGTCTTGGGAGAGACGAATACGCAAATGCGCGTTGATCAACGCTGTATCGACCACAACAGGAGTTCTGGGACGCAGATTATAGCCAGTGAGACTGTAGTTCAATATGTTGGGGTCGTATCCTACAGTGCTGGTCTGGTAATATTGTTCCGTTGTGCTTAAATCGCTGGTCAGTTTGTGAACTTTAATGCCCACGTATGAGTTTGTATCTCCGTAGTAACTAGATATTTGCAACGTGAGAACCACCGAGTCGATGATGGGGTTGGCGCCAAAGTTGACGGTAGATCCCGACAGCGCGAGTTGTGTGTATATGCCTGCGCTGCTTTGGCCGAATATGGGGTCGCTGAGATGCCCTAAAATGTCGGCTGACGATTGGGTGGTGTTGATGGTGTCCTCCAGCATTGAATAAGCTTCGAGGGTTATCGTGTCCACAAAGTACGTGCCAACCTGGTTGTCGATCAAATCCAGTCCGATGGGTGTAACCTCATTCGTGCAGGCTGTGAACAAGGCGCATGAAAGCGCTGTTACAATGCAAAGCAGGATTCTTTTCATTAGTTTATTCTGTTTCTCGGGCGGCTAGAAGTTCATCGTAAAATTCATCGTACATGTCCACGTAGTTGTCGTCATCGGGATGTTGCAGCACCGGTTTGCCGGACTTCTCGACGTAAGTCAGCAGTTTCTTCTTGATGTCTTTCGTCAGGGCGACACCGTCTGAAAAATCGATGGCGGCTTGGACGATTTGGTCGTAGCCGGCTTTGCGGAAGTGTTTGAGTCCTGACGCAGGGATGTTGGTTTGTTTCAGTTTCTTCGCAAAATTGAGCGAGAACTTGTCGGGAAATTCGTCGGGCAATATGGAATAGACGACCTGAGTGCCTTGCAACAACGGGTCATCCTTATAGACAGTCTTCACGAAAAGCGGCACAAGGGCGGAAATCCAGCCGTGACAATGGATGATGTCCGGATCCCAACCGAGCTTCCTTACCGTTTCGATGACTCCTTTGGCGTAAAAAATCGCGCGCGAGTCGTTGTCGGGATAAAACACACCGTCGGCATCGTGATATTGGGTTTTCCGTTTGAAAAAGTCTTCGCTGTCGATGAAGTAGATCTGCATTCTGACGTTTTGCAATGAGGCCACCTTGATGATTAACGGATGGTCGGTGTCTTCGATGATGATATTTTGTCCGGACAGCCTGATGACCTCGTGCAACATGTGCTTGTGGTCGTTTACGCAACCGAATTTCGGCATGAAAGTGCGGATTTCGTTCTCTCTCTCTTGGATGCCTTGGGGAAGAAAACGACAAATATTGGCGATATACCCCTCAGGAAAATAGGGATAAATCTCTGGTGTGATGAATAAAACCTTCTTCTGAGCCATTATAATTAATTTGTCGGCAAATATACGTTTTTTTTCGATACAAAAATTTTTTTTTTCAAAGTGGTGTATCATATCAAAAAAATTGTATTTTTGCCGCGTCTTTCAAGCCCAGGTGGTGGAATTGGTAGACACGCTACTTTGAGGGGGTAGTGGGAGTACTCCCGTGCAAGTTCGACTCTTGTCCTGGGCACCACAAAAAATCCGGTCTTATGACCGGATTTTTTTTATTCCCACACTGCGATCCGCTTGTGTCGATTTAATTTTGCTTCGCACATTTTGTCCCTTCTAGAAAACTTAAGGTGTTGTATT
Organism: uncultured Bacteroidales bacterium; assembly: GCA_946413585.1. Classification (GTDB taxonomy): domain Bacteria; phylum Bacteroidota; class Bacteroidia; order Bacteroidales; family WCHB1-69; genus F23-D06. The sequence continues at coordinate 47,981 of CAMKLG010000015.1, read as the reverse complement.
TCAATAAGTTTTAATCATTGCCGAATGTGCTACCCCGAAAACTGCTAACGACTAACTGCTAACTCCTAACTGAACAAATCCGTCGCAGTCCTTCCATCACTGTTTCGCGGTTTGTGCCGATATTCATGCGCATAAAACCCTCTCCTTCCGGACCGAAATCTGTGCCGTTGTTGAGACCGATTTTGGCATCGTAAATCAATTTTCTTTCCAAATCTTTCTGCGAAAGGTGCCAAGAACGGAAATCCATCCACAACAAAAAGGAGGCTTGCGGGCGCATGAAGGTGATCTCCGGACAGTTTTCTTTCAGGAATTGTTCCGCAGCGTTGATGTTGCCTTGCAGATATTCGAGCAACTGTTGTAACCACTCCTCTCCGTGCGCGAAAGCCGCCTCCGCCGCGTAATAACCGAAGATGTTCCCTAATGAAAGCTCATTGTGGTCCAGGAATCCGAAAAACGTCTTTCGGATTTCTTCGTCCGGCACATAGCAAACCGAGGATGCCAGTCCCGCCATGTTGAAGGTCTTGCTCGGAGCGAAAAAGGTGATGGAGTTGTGTAACGCCGCCTCCGACACTGTGGTGAAAGAGGTGTGATGAAATTCAGGGTAGGTGAGGTCGGCATGGATTTCGTCCGAGATAACCAACACTTTGTGCTTGAGGCAAATGTCGCCTACCTGCGACAGTTCCTCTTTTGTCCAAACCGTGCCGCCAGGATTGTGCGGATTGCTGAGAATCATCACCTTGCAGCCTTGCGCCTTGCGTTCCAAATCCTCGAAATCGAACGTGAATCGACCGTTTACTGTCTTCAGCGGACTGCTTACAAAGATGCGTCCTGTGCGATGCGGCACATTGATAAATGGTGGATATACCGGCGTGGTAATCAGCACCTTGTCGCCTGGGACGGTGAACGTCTGCAGCACAAAAGCGATGCCCTGCACGATGCCCGGAATGAAGTGCATCTTGTTCCATTTCGTTGCGATACCGTAACGTTTCTGAAACCAGTTCAGCACGGCCATTTTGTAGCTGTCGGGCGCAAAGGTATAGCCCAGCACCTCATGGTCGCAACGCTTCCGTATCGCATCCAGAATGAAATCCGGCGTTTTGAAATCCATATCCGCCACCCACATCGGCAGCAAATCCTCCGTCCCGAAAACCTCACGGGTCATGTCGTGCTTCACGCAGAAGGTACCCTTGCGGGCGGGGATAGTGTTGAAATCGTATTGCATAACTATGAATTATGAATGATTATTTTTAATACAATAATATTAGGGGTTGTTCGTTGAGGATTGTATGTTTAACAAAATATATTTCTATTATGAAAACTGATAATGTAATTTTGATTAAAAGTAAGGCGTATGCTTTGAGGATTATTAAGATGTACAAGTATTTGTGCGCTGAAAGGAAAGAGTTTGTGATCTCAAAACAAATTTTACGCAGTGGCACGAGTATTGGTGCAAATGTTCGAGAGGGTAGTAGAGGTCAGTCAAAACCAGATTTTATTGCAAAAATGAGTATAGCGCAGAAGGAAGCTGAAGAAACGTGCTATTGGCTTGAACTGTTGTTTGAAAGTGGTTATATCAGTAAAAGAATTTTCGAGAGCATGTATGAGGAAAACCTTGAAATCATAAGAATCCTTTCTTCAATTATAATATCCACCCGACAAAACCTAAAAACGAAGTCCGCTACAAGCAAGAATCAAACCTATTATTCATAATTCATAATTCATAATTAATCATTCTTCATTGCGGTTGTATGCCCTCTCAAACTCCGTGCGCGCAACAATTGACCGGCCCAGTGTGGCCTCGTCCGCATACTCCAGTTCCTCGCCAACGCCGATACCACGGGCGATGGTGGTGATGGTCGGGACTTTGTCTTGTATGTTCTTGTAGATGAAGAAGTTGGTGGTGTCACCCTCTACAGTGGCGGGCAACGCTAAGATAATCTCCTTGATACCACCGGCGTTCACTCTCTCGAACAGTTGTTGAATGGTAAGTTGCTGGATGCCAATGCCGTCCATGGGAGAAATCACACCGCCCAGGACGTGATACACACCTTGATACTGGTGGGTGTTTTCGATGGCGATGACATCGCGGATGTCCTGCACCACGCAGATGACCCCCGCGTCGCGCTTCGGATTGGCGCAGATGTCGCAGATGTCGTGGTCGGAGATGTTGTAGCATTGCCGACAATAGACCACGTCGCTCTTGAGTTTGTTGATGCGGTCAGTGAGCAGTGTCACGTTGGCTTCATCCTGCTTGATGAGATGCAGGGCGAGTCGCAGTGCTGACCGCTTTCCGATGCCGGGGAGTTTGGAAATCTCGTTAACGGCATTCTCTAAGTGCTTGGAATATAGGGAAATCATTCTTCTTCAGGATCAAAAATGAGCGTGGAAAAACGTGACAGGTCGAATATTTCATTAGCCACTTCGCTGAGTTGTTCGGTGGTAATGTTTTCAATGGTTTGGATGTCCTCGTTCATGTCGGAAACTTCGTCGTAGAAGAGTGCCAAGTGTCCTGCGGCGAGCAGTTCGTTGAGTTTGCTCTCTTGTGAGAGTGCCAGTTGTCCAAGATACTGTTTTTTAGCATAATAGAGTTGCATAGAACCCAGTTTCTGACGTTTCAGTTTCTCCATTTCGCGATGCACGAGATTCAGACAATGGTCGCGCTCGTGCGCGTCGCACCCGAAATAGACGCTGAAGAGTCCGCAGTCGGAGAAAGCGTTGAAGTAGGATTCCACGGTGTAGGCCAGTCCCATCTTCTCACGCACGCTCATGTTGAGGCGCGTGTTCTGTCCCTGACCGCCTAAGATGTTGTTTAACAGCATGAAAGGAATACGCTTCGGGTCGCGAATATCGTAGGCGAGGGTTCCGGTGACCACGTTGGTTTGCGAGGTGCTTTTGCGTACGTTGCGGGTATGCGGCTGAAAATTCGTGAAAGGTTTCCGGCGGCGTGTGCCATCCGTTAACTTGCTGTTACCGAAGTGTTTATTACACAATTTTACCAATTTTTCGGTGGAAATATTGCCCACGGAGGCTAACACCACATTCTCCAATGTGTAATTCTTTGAGATAAAGTCCATAGCATCTTCACGGTGAATGTTTTGCACACTCTCTTTCGTGCCCAAGACAATCTTGCCCATATCATGCTGATGGAAAACCAACGACTCGAAATCGTCGAAAATCAGCTCTGAAGGACTGTCATTATAATAGTTGATCTCTTCGAAAATGACGGTTTTCTCCTTCTCGATTTCCTTTTTCGGGAAAGTCGCGTGGAAGAAGATGTCTGCGAGGAGTTCCACCGCGCGGGGATAGTCTGGCGAAAGAAAGGAGGCATAGAAGTCGGTTTCCTCCTTGGAAGTGCTGGCATTCAGGTCGCCGCCGACGCTCTCCATGCGGTTGATGACGCGATAAGCGTTGCGCTTTTCTGTCCCTTTGAAGATGGTGTGTTCCACAAAATGAGCCAAGCCCGGATGTGTTTCGGGCTCGTCACGCGTACCGGCATCGATGAGGATGCCGAAATGGGAAATGGGCGACGCGGTGGGGATGTGCAGCAACCTAAGACCGTTTTGCAGTCTTATAACACGGTGCGACATGGATCTACAGTGATGGTTTGGATAGTGTTTATAATATCTTCACTATAAGGAATTTGCACTCTGATGTAATTGTCGGTGAAACCGGACAGCATATCGTCAGTTATCTGTGATTCCACTAACACAGGACGTTCTTGGCCGGCGCATTGTTCGTAAAAAATACGCTTTTTCTCATTGGAGAGGGCTATCAGGCGTTCGCTGCGTTCGCTCTTCACATCCTCGGAAATCTGATCCTCCATGATGTTGGCGGCGGTGCGAGGACGACGGGAGTAGCTGAACACGTGCATATAGCTGATGGGCAGGTCGGAAAGGAAGTTGTAAGTCTCTTCGAACTCCTCGTCTGTTTCGCCGGGGAAGCCCACAATGACATCGCATGCGACGCAAGCGTCAGGCATCAACTTCTTGATTTTCTTGACTTTTTCAGCATATTGTTCGGTGGTGTAACGACGGCGCATTTCGGTGAGGATGCGGTCGCAGCCTGACTGCAGCGGCAGGTGGAAGTGCGGCATCAGCATCTCGTTCTTAGCCACCAATTTGATGACGTCGTCGGTGAGCAGTTCTGGTTCGATGGAGGAGATGCGCACCCGTTCGATGGCTTTCTGTTTCACAATGGCCTTCATGAGCTTTGTGAAATCCTCGTTGGTGCCGCGGCCGAAGTCGCCGATATTCACGCCGGTGAGATTCACTTCGTGAACCCCCTGGTCTGCAATTTCTTTGATATTCTTGAGCACGCCGTCGATGGTGTCGCTGCGGCTCTTGCCACGGGCGATCCATACGGTGCAGTAGGTACAGTGGGTATTGCATCCGTCCTGAATCTTGAGGAACGAACGGGTGCGATCGTGGATGGAGTAAGTGGCGAAGAAGTTGGGAGAAGGTTTCACTTCGCGGGTGACGATGTAATCGACGACACTCATCTTGTTGTGGCTGCCGAAGACTTTGTCAACACCGGCCCAACGTTCGAGCAGTTCGGGCTTGAGGGCGCTGTAACAGCCGATGAGCATGATGGCGGCCAACGGGTTTTCGCGGTGAAGTTTGGAAACCAGGTTACGGGTCTTCTTCTCGGCAGAACCAGTCACTGCGCAAGTGTTCACGATGACGATTTCAGGCACGCCGCCTTGAACCCAGCCGCGTTTTTCCAGTTCGGCGGCAATCGCGGATGATTCGCTGAAATTCAGCTTACATCCTAACGTATGTATCACAAAATTCTTCATTTATTCAATCTCTTAACAATACAAATAACCCTTGAAATTATACAAATTTTTTGGGCGTGCAAAATTACACTTTTTTTTTGAATTGTCAAAGAGAAAAATCATGCTTTCTGACCGAGTTGCTCCACTCTCCGCTTCATGAACGGGATTTTCATGAGCAAACGGAAGAATAATGGCTGTAACGTGTAGGTGATCAGGATGGTAGAGATCATGCCGATCAATGCGCACTCGCCGATGGAGACGATTGTGGGATGTTTGGCGAACAACATGGCCGCCATCACAACAATCAACACAAAGCCTGAGAAGAAAATGGCCACCTTGTGGTATTCCAACAGCTTGCTTTCCTCCATGCACTCTTTGTTAATCAACCCTTTCATGACGAAAATGCTGTAATCGACACCGATTCCGAAGATGAAGGTGGAAATCACAATGTTGATCATGTTGAACGACAGTCCGAAAATCGCCATCCAACCTTGCACCACATACCAGCTCAGGAACATCGGCATGAAGGCGAGTAGTGATATCAAAAGATCTCTGAATGAGAAGAGTAGCACTACAAACACAAAGATGGACGAAATGAGCAATGCCATTTTGAAGTCTTTGTGAATCAGGGCAATCATGCCTCCTGTGTAGTACAAGGGATCCATCACCACCACATGCGGTCTGGAGGCGACCAAATCGCTGACCTCGCCCACTTTGTCCTTGTTTAGCTGCGGAGCATTGAAAATCAGGTATTTACCATCGGTTTCTTCGATAAAGTTGCAGAGCAGTCCCTCGGGAATAATGCCTGATTCGTAGAGGTTGCCGGGTTCGTATTCTGCCTCGACCAGGGCTTGGAATGGGACAAAGATGTCGGGAGAGAGTTCGTTTTTCACTGCGGAGGATTTCACGGCGGCCATCGCTTGTGCAACCTTCTCGGGGGTCCAATAACGTTTCCAAGCGGCAATGCGGCATTCTTGTTCCGCTTGCGACTGGAACAAGAGCGATGCCACCGGCGTGTAGTTGATCAGGTCGCCAGTCTTGCGCAAAGAATCCAATGTGGTCGAAATCGCCATGTTGGCATCCAATGCCTCATCCAATTCCGCAGCCGTTATCGCATAATACCGCTGCACACCACCGTGATCGTTTTTCTCGGCATACAGTTGTTGGGATTTCTTGAAAGCTTCGCTCTCATAACCGATGTTTTTCAAATCTTTGTCAAACTGCACCTTGCCGGAAAAGATGAACCCGACGACGATGACGATACACAAGGCTGTGATAATAATCGGATTGCGGTCGTATGGGTAGTTGTTGATCTTGTCAATCAATTTGAACGCTTTTTTGCTGTGTTTGGCATCCTTGACATTCAGGAAGTGGGGCAGGAAAACCAATGCGAAGAAGGTGCTTCCAATGAGCGCGAAGGTGGCGAACAGGCCGAAATCCTTCAGCAGTTCACTGTCGGTGAACATCAGGCCAAGGAACGCGCCGATAGTGGTGAGACAGCCGAGACAAACGGGGACGGCCTCTTCTTTCAACATCTGTTCCACATCACCCACAAACCGCTGATGCACAATTACATGCAAGCAATAGCTGAGCGCAACGCCTAATATCACGGAGCCCACACCCAACGCCATCAACGACATTCCGCCCTTGATCCAGTACATGCAGGCCAGGGCGAAGATGGTACCGTAGAGGATGGGCAGCAGATTTTGCCAAATGATATTGTAGCTCTTGAAACTGAGACACAAATAGAGGAGAATCAGCACCAAAGAGACTCCAATGGTGAGGGCTATGTCCCGCTTCATGGTGCTGGCGTTGTTGGCGGATTCCACAACTGCGCCATGCATCAGCACCTCCACTTCTGGATGTTTCTCGTTGAATTGCTGGATGCAGTTGCGGAGATGGTTGATTAATTTACCGCCTTCTTGAGAGTTGAAAGTCTGGAAATCAGGAGAGATGAAGATCAAAGCCACGGTGCTGTCGGGGCAGAAGAGATGCCCGTCGATGAGGGTGAATCCCATGCCGCCAGAGACATCGGGCATCAGGCATTCGCGCAATCCCAACGGGTCGGTGGATACCAACTCGCTGGCCATGCCGGTCTCGTCGTTCATGATCATCTCGTAGTTGCGTGCCATCGTCTCGTCGGCGTGCGCAATGGCCGAGTCAAAACGGGCGTACATCGTCGTGTCCACGAATGACGGCACATGCATCATCGCGTAATCAAGCGCACTGAGGGCCATGTCGGGTTCCAGGCGATAGAGCGTGTTGGCGATGCCCTCTTCGTTGGTGAGAATGGAATCCATGAGTTCATCTACATATCCGACCATCACTTCTGGCTCCGCACCAGTCATTTGCATGAAGAGTTTGTCCTTTACTTTCACATTGCCGAATACCAAATCGCACTCCGACTTCTCGGTCTTTGGCAGAAGTTTCATCAAATCTTCTTCGAAATGCGCCTTCGCCGCGAAAAAAGCAAAAACGACGCTGCTTACCACCATAAGCGAGTATAAGAGAAATTTGTGGTGCGTGAAATACCGGTAAATCTTTACAAAAATCATATTCCTAATCTTACGTTTATATACAATATTTTTATTATGCAAAAAGCTTATTTAAAAATCGACGGCAAAAGTACACAAATTTTATGTATCTTTGCCGCTTCTTAAATTGATTGGTTTAGTGAGGCTTAGAAATGTTAAAAAAACTGAAAATCAGAAAAATGAGGGAATAGCTAGACCTGTTTGATTTTTTGATTATGCATAGTTTGATCGTTAAGTTTGCAGAAGAATATACTAAATATGAGAAATCATCTACTAAGAAACAAATGTGCGCAATACAGGGCGCCGCAGATTGCGAAAGCAAAAGGCATTTATCCCTATTATAAGGCGATAGAGTCGGAACAAAGCACGGTGGTGAAGATTGATGGCAAGGATGTGCTGATGTTCAGCTCGAACAGCTACCTGGGGCTTTCGAACGACCCGCGCCTGAAAGAGGCAGCCAAGGCTGCTATCGACAAATACGGCACCAGTTGCTCTGGTTCGCGTTTCCTCAACGGTACTTTGGATATTCATGTCGAACTTGAAGATAAACTCGCCAAGTTGGTGGGTAAGGACGGGGCGTTGTGCTTCAGCACGGGATTCCAAGTGAATCTCGGCGTGGTTTCCGCCTTGTGCGGCCGCAACGACTACCTGCTGCTCGACCGACTCAACCATGCCTCCATCATCGAAGGCAGTCGTCTGGCATTCGGCAAATCGATAAAATATGCCCACAACGACATGGAGAACCTGGAAAAATGCCTGCAGCAATGCGAACCCGAATCTGTCAAACTAATCGTGGCAGACGGTGTCTTCTCCATGGAGGGCGACATTGTCCCGTTGCCCGAAATGGTGGCACTGGCCGAGAAATACGATGCTGAAATCATGCTTGACGATGCCCATTCCATCGGTGTCTTGGGACATCAAGGGAGGGGAACGGCCAGCCATTTTGGCCTGACCGACCAGGTGGATCTCATCATGGGTACCTTCTCGAAGTCGTTCGGTTCGTTGGGCGGTTTCATCGCTTCCGATGCCGACACGATTAATTATCTGAAACATAATGCCCGCTCGCTGATTTTCAGTGCCAGTATGCCGCCTTCCAATGTGGCAGCAGTCAGCAGGGCTATTGATATTATGCTGGAAGAACCTGAGCGCATCCAGCATCTTTGGGACGTGAGCAACTACGCCCACAAACAATTCAAAGAGCGCGGTTTTGACACAGGCCGTAGTGAAACGCCCATCATCCCGCTGTTTGTACGGAATTCGGAGAAAGCCTTTTGGCTTTGCTCACGCCTGTTGGAGGATGGTGTCTTCGTCACGCCGGTCATCGCGCCCGCAGTGCCCGAGAACGATGTGCTGATTCGTTTCGCCTTGATGGCTACCCACACTTACGAGCAGGTGGATGAAGCTATCGACAAAATCACCAAAGCCTTTAAGGAAGCTGGAGTTTTGGAGTCATGATTGTTCTGATTACTGGCATTTCGTCAGGTTTCGGTTTGGAGACCGCCCGACTGCTGGCGCAGGAAGACCACACGGTGTATGGAACGGTGCGCCGTGAGGTGGAGCCTTTGCCAGGAGTGCATTACCTGAAAGTGGATGTCCGCGACCGCGAAGCTGTGAACAGTGCTGTGCAACAGGTGGTTGAGAAAGAAGGGTGCATCGACGTGCTGGTCAATAACGCAGGTATGGGTATCGGTGGGCCAGTGGAGTTTGCCACAGAAGAGGAAATTCGGGAGCAGATGGACGCCAACTTCATGGGCTTGGTGCATTTTGTGACCGCTGTGCTGCCCTATATGCGTGCGCAAGGGAAAGGCAAAATCGTTGCGCTGAGTTCTATCGGCGGCGTAATGGGGCTGCCGTTCCAAGGTTTCTATTCCGCCAGTAAATTCGCCATAGAAGGCTATTGCGAAGCCCTGCGACTTGAGACACAACAGTTTGGCATCCAAGTGGTTGTGGTTCGTCCTGGCGATTTCTCGACGGGATTCACCGCCAGCCGGAAAAAAACGGGCAATGCTGAAGCCCTGCAAGTCTATAAGACCTATGCCGAATCTATGGGAAAGGTGGAACACGACGAAACCGGCGGCCTGAAACCGCAGGTGCTGGCTCGCAAAATCAGCCAAATCATCCGTAAAAACAACCCGCGACAAGGATACGTGGTAGCCTCGTTCGAACAACGCCTCTCAGTGTTGTTGAAGCGCATCCTGCCCGCCAAATGGTTCGCGAAAATCCTGGGTAGTTATTATAAATTGTAACAAACCGCGCGTTTGTACGCTCGTCTGCGCATAAACGGATGGGTGGTATATTCGCTGAATAACGATTGTACCTTGTAATTGTCCTCCAGCTGCGGGTTCATGATGATAGTGTCGATGCCCCGTTTGATGCAGTTTTCATGCAGATATTTGAACATCAACATAGGGATGCCACATTGTTGATACTCAGGCATTACACCCATAATCAAAGCTTCCAAGGTGTCGTTTTTCTTCAATGCTTTCAAAATGTTGATGAAGCCGAAGGGGAAGAGACGACCGTTGGATTTTCTCACCGCTTTGGAGAGGGATGGTACACAGAAAAGGAATCCGATGGGCTGGTCTTTGTCGTTGACGGCCACTGCCACGAAATCCTTGTCCAAAATGGGCACGTAGGTCTTCAGATATGCATCTATCTGCTTGTCTGTCAGGGGTGAAAAACCATGCAGGGGAGCGAATGCCTCGTTGTACATGTGGAAAATTTCCATGCCGTAGCGTTTGCCCATGTCGTTCATGCTTTTCGGTTGGACAACGTGCACGTGGAATCTTTCCTCGATCAATTTAGAGAACTCGAACATTTTGGGCAATGTTTTGCACACTTCCAAGGTTCGTTGGGTCCAATCCACATCTTTGGAGAATCCGAGTTTCTCAAGCATGGGGCCGTAGTAGGGATAGTTGTACAGACAGGTGAAGGGACTCAGGTGCTCAAAACCTTCCACCAGCAAGCCTTCCTTGTCCATGTCGGTGAATCCCCACGGGCCGCGCATGTCGGTGCGTCCGCGTTGGCGACCCCATTCAGCGACAGTGTTAATCAGGGCTTTGAGGACTTCTTCGTCTTCTATGAAGTCGAGCCAGCCGAAACGTACGAGATGTTGCTCGTCATCGGCTTTGTGGTTGATGATGGCGGCCACGCGCCCCACGATTTCATCCCCGCGATAGGCAAGGAAACAGTCGGCTTCGCAGAAGTCGTAAGCCCCGTTTTTCTCAGGATTGAAGGTGTCGTATTCATCGCCTTCCAAGGCGGGCACCCAGTTTTCACAATTTTTATATAAATGAAGGGGAAAAGTCACAAACAGCTTCAGCTGCTTGCGACTTTCCACCTTGACGATATTGATATTCATATTTTAATTTTTTTGGGAGTAGGGAATAGGGAGTAGGCTTTAAACCACCTGAACCATAAACCTTAAACCATAAACCTTAAACCATAAACCTTAAACCTTAAACTCTATACCATAAACTAAATAGTGGAATGAGCCGTGATGTAGTCAATCACTTCGCCTACGGTCTCGAATTTTGGGGTCCCTTCGAATTTGAATCCGAACTTGTTCTCAACGGCGAGGCTGAGCAGCAGGATGGTGAGGGAATCAAGACCGACATCGCGGACGAGTTGTGACTCCTCCGTGACCGTAGTCAGATCCATAGAGGGCTTTATGAGGGTCAGAATCTCTTTCAATTCTTTTAAGATAGCTTCTCTTTCCATTGATTTATTGATTACGTGATACTTTAAGGGCGCCAGTACGTTTGAAGTCCTCCTTGCGCACGGTGATTTTGCTGACTTGATGCGTGCTCGGCAGTGTGGCGTTGACCTTGCCGACAAGTTCTTTGAAGTAGGCTTCGACCTCTTCCCAAGGAGCGTTGCCAAATTCGTCGATGCGAGGCAGGATTTCGATGGCAATCACTTTGCGGCCATCCATTTCGTCTTCCTTGACCAGGCAGTCGCGGAGTTTGTTGTCCTTATAGAAAGGTTCCTCGATACTTTCAGGGCTGATGTTTTCGCCGTTGGAGAGGATGATCAGATTCTTGATGCGTCCCACGATGTACATGAAGCCGTCTTCGTCGAAGCGGACGAGGTCGCCGGTTTTGACCCATCCGTCGGGTGTAAGGGTTTCGGCGGTCTTTTCGGGGTCGCCGTAATATCCAAGGAAGGTGTTGTCGCCGCGGAACCACAATTCGCCATCGACCACCTTGGCTTCCTGTTCAGGATAGAGTTTACCGACAGACGTGGGTCTGGTTTTCACGTCGATGTTGCCGGTGGTGAGGTTAGCACCTTCGGTCATGCCGTAGCCGCCGAAGAGGTTGATACCCAGTTCGTCGAACTCTCCGATGAGTTTCGGGGGCACGTTGGCAGCGCCGGAGATGATAATCTTCAGCTCGCCGCCGAGGAAGGGCTTGCCGTACATTTTAACCAGTCCCAGCAAGATTTCGCAGATGCCAGGGACAGCCACCATCATGGTAGGTCTGATTACGGGCAGCTTGCCGATAGTGTCTTTGGTGTTGCCGACGGAGTACCAGGAAGCACCTTTGTAGAGCACTGACAAAGTGCTGAAAATCAATCCGAAAACGTGGCTGAGCGGCAATACGCAGGCGTAACGTTGACAACCGAGTTGGTGCCCCGGGGCGTAGAGGCCGTTCAGTGCGCCGCGCATCAAAGCACGGTGGGGCAGAATGGCACCTTTGGGCGCACCCGTAGTACCGCCCGTGAAGAAGATGGCGGCGGGATCGTTTTTGTCAACCGTGACAACCGGTGCGGTGTGGTCGGCCATATCTGAAATGGCGATAACCTTGCAGGGGGCCTCTTTCACGGCTTCGAGGAAGGATGGGCCGGCGGCCAGCACCTTAACGCCGAATTTCATGCAGCAGCCGACGATAGCTTGCGCGGGCAGCATGGCCGGCAAGTTGATGGCCACATAGCCGCCTGAAGTGGCTGCGAGGAAATACTCCACAGCATCGGTGGTGGAGTTGTCTAAAATGGCGACTTTATCGCCTTTTTGCAGACCGAAGCTGTTGAGGAGCGCGCGTTTGCGTGCCACCCGATCACAGACTTGACTGTATGTATAAGTGTTCACCGTGTCGGAGAGACACGGAAGATCGGACCATTTTTGTTCAATCCAAGTTACAAATTCGGGAAGTGTGGGGATGTACTTCACCTGCGCGAGCTCCTCGGCAGGTAGCATTGACGGGAAATAATTACTTTCTTGCATATCGTTGAATTTAACATTTATTAAGGCCGCAAAGATATAAAAATCTTAATATCTGTTAATTTTTCTGTTTTTTGGCGGTAACTGATTGGTAAACAATACGTTTTTTCAGCACCGCCTTATTACGAGGACGGCGTGAAAACATCATAATTAGGATATTTTCACGCCGTCGTTGACAATTTCGCTCTCCCTTATCCGGCTTTTCGTCTTATTTTCCCGTCGTGGAAACTACGTTTCCTTTAGTGTCTATAATCACGATGGACAAATTGTCTTTCAGGCATGCGCGGAATAGGGTGGGGGTGATGCCTGAAATGTCAGTGTAGATGGGCGGAGTGATGATTTTGCCCTTGCTGTCAATCAAACCGGAATAATAGCCGACCTGATATTCATAATAATCGTTGTTTTTGGCGTAGCCTTCCTGGGGCTCGCCCGTTTGCAGGTTGGTGTATTGCATGTTGTAGTAGAGCTCGTTGATGTCGTCGATGATGCCATCTTGCAATACATTCCCTTGGAAATCCACCTGTTTCTTGAATTCCCCGTCGTTATAGACAACCGCATAATCCTTGGTGATTTCCACATGGTCGTATTTCGGTTTGATGACCCAGCGTCCTTTGGTGTTGATGACACCGATTTTGTTCGACGAATCCGCCACTACACAGTGCCCGTCGTGGAAGACGAACGCATAGAGATCGTTGCCACGGTAGGAATATTTGAAGTCAATGGCGACCTTACCGCTGGTGTTGACAAAGCCGATGTAGCCGTTCTTCTCGACGGCGGCGAGTCCTTCCGAAAAAATCCACGCCTTCGTGTAGGTCGTGGGTTCCACGATGACTTCACCGGTGGCGATGTTGCAATAGCCCCGTTTCCCGTTCTTCGCAAAAAGGACAATGGGCGGTTCGTCGTTGCCGTCAGAGTAGTGGCACCAGTCGATGTCTTTGACGATAACCTCCTTGGTGTCGGGATTCACGATGTCGCTGCTGCCGCCGCTGTAAGCGACATAGCCGTCCGACGGTTCTTCACCATACTCATAGTCGTAATACTCTTCCTCATGCTGTTTATGGATGAACAGCATGATGACGGGCACCGCGATGCCGACGGTCACAAACAGACCAATAATCACCCTTTTGAGAGAGAGTTTGCCCTTCATGGGCATGTCTGCTGCGGATTTTGCCTGTCCGTTTTCATTTTGGAGCTCTTGTCTCACTTCCGACGGCTCCATTTCCTTTTCATTGAATTCTTTCATGTCTTTTTCGGTCTTTTCCATAATGAATTTTTTTATAATTGAATGGTTTTGGATGAATTCCCACGAAAATGGCCGCAAAAATACCTCTTACATCAATAGCCGCAATCTTTTCTTCTCTGTAATTGTATGAAATGTATGGCTTGTTGTATGAAATGAAACAGGGTGTCTTTTACAAAATGAAATTGATGGTTTCATAATTCAATAATTTTATAACTTTGCACCCAAATTTAAAACGTTCATTATGAAACTTCAAAACATTCGAGAATTTGAGCTCTACGCCCTGTTGTATGTAGCAGCGCTGGATATGAAAACCAGTAAGGAAGAACAGAAATTGATTAACGCCAAAATGGCAGGCGAGTCGTTTGACCATGTGGAGGAAATGTTCGAAGAGGACAATGACGCCCAACGGGTGGAAACCATCATGCAGGCGGCTGCAGAATATCTCAAGACCGACGAACAGAGAGCTGGGTTTATGAACGACCTCAAAAAGATGGCTGCCTCAGACAGCACCACGCCCTTTGAGGCAGCCGCCCTTTCTTTGTTGAAAAATCTGCTGAAATCCTAAAGTGCGTGTCTGTTGAGGGTTTAGGTTGGCCGTCTATGAATAACATGACCATCACAATTTGAGATTTCCCTGAATCGTATCATCGGGAAGTCTAAAAATTGCGTATTTTTGCCGCGTTTTTTAGGAAGTAGTGAGTAGGGGGGTAGGGAACAGTAGCAGTTGACAGCCAAAAGCATTTAAATGTCGAACAGAAATAAATAAAATAAAGAAATATGGAAAACAACTATGATGTTATCGTGATCGGAAGTGGTCCTGGCGGCTATGTGGCTGCTATTCGGGCCAGTCAGTTGAACCTCAAAACCGCAGTGGTGGAGCGCGCTGAACTGGGCGGCATCTGTCTCAACTGGGGATGCATTCCCACCAAAGCATTGCTGAAGAGTGCGCAAGTATATAAATATATGTCACACGCTGCTGACTACGGCATTGCCCTCGAAGGCACTGTCACCCCTGATTTCCAAGCCGTGGTGAAACGCAGTCGCGGTGTGGCTGAACAGATGAGCAAGGGCGTGCAGTTCCTGCTCAAGAAGAACAACGTGGATGTGATTGCCGGATTTGGTAAACTCGCTGGAAATCATCAGGTTGAAGTGACTGCCGCTGACGGTACAAAAACCCTCTACGAGGCAAAGCACATCATTCTCGCTACGGGTGCGCGTTCCCGCAGTCTGCCCAATGTGCCGCAAGACGGCAAGAAAATCATTGGCTATCGCGAGGCATTGACGCTTCCCGAACTGCCTAAGACGATGGTGGTGATGGGTTCAGGCGCCATCGGCAGCGAACTGGCTTACTTTTACGCTACCATGGGCACGCAAGTTACCATCGTGGAGTACATGCCGCGTTTGGTGCCTGTGGAGGACGACGATATCGCCGCGCAACTCGCCCGCTGTTTCCGCAAACACGGCATCAAGACGATGACCGGTGCAGCTGTGGAGAAAGTAGAAGTGGTTAACGATCAGTGTGTTGTGACCATTAAGGATAGCAAGGAGAAGATTACGGAAATCACCTGTGACATCGTGCTTTCCGCTGTGGGTGTGGCCACCAATCTGGAAGGCCTCGGTCTCGAAGAGTGCGGCGTGGCGTTCGAGCGCGGCAAAGTCACCGTGGATGACTATTACCGCACGAATGTCGAGGGTGTCTATGCTATCGGCGACATCGTGCACGGCCCCGCATTGGCGCATGTGGCATCACACGAAGCGCTGGTGTGCGTGGAGAAGATCGCGGGTCATAACCCCGAACCCGTCGATTATGGCAACATTCCGGGTTGTACCTACACGACCCCCGAAATCGCATCCGTGGGTCTTACCGAGCGCGCTTGCGTGGAGCAGGGTAGGGAAGTGCTCATCGGCAAGTTCCCGTTCACCGCATCCGGCAAAGCCGCTTCTTCCGGCAACCGCGACGGTATGGTGAAGGTGATCTTCGACAAGAAGACCAACGAATGGTTAGGCTGCCACCTGATTGGCGACAATGTCACCGAGATGATCGCCGGAGCTGTCACCGCTCGCAAGAAAGGCATGACGGGTCCCGAAATCATTGCGTCCGTCTTCCCGCATCCCACAATGTCAGAGGCTGTTATGGAAGCGGTGGCAGTGGCATACGGCGAGTGCGTCCATATTTAATGATTACCGAATTTTGACAACACAATGGCAAAAAGGATATTAGTGGCGACGGGCGGTGGCGACTGTCCCGGACTGAACGCGGTGATTCGCGGCATCGTGAAACGAGCTGCCCAAGAACGTGAAGAATGGCATGTTTACGGCTGCATAGAGTCGTTCAACGGCATCTTGAAGGATAACGTGGAGATTGTGGAACTGACTGAAAGTGTGGTCTCCGGTTTGCACGTGAAAGGCGGAACCATCATCAAAACTACCAACAAAGGAGGTCCGTTCCACTTCCCGGTGCGGCAACCCGACGGCAGTTGGGTGATGGAGGATCGTTCCCAGCTGATGAAGAAGCGTTTCGAGAACATGGGCTTCGACGCCATCATCAACATCGGCGGCGATGGTTCTCAACGCATCTCGCTGGACCTCCTCAAACTCGGCATTCCCGTGGTGGGCGTACCCAAAACCATAGACAACGACCTGTCAAGCACGGACTTCACCTTCGGCTTCCAGACGGCGGTGCAGATTGCCACAGAGGCTTTTGACAAGTTGGTGACGACGGCCGAGAGCCACAACCGTGTCTTCATCATGGAGGTGATGGGTCGCGATGCGGGCTGGATTGCGTTGCACACGGCCATAGCCGGCGGTGCGGAAGTCTGCATTATTCCCGAAATTCCGTACAATCCTGAGGCCATTGCCAAGAAGATAGAGATGCGCTATAAAAACGGCATGGGTTTCTGCAACATCGTCATTGCTGAAGGCGCGAAACGCGTCGGCGGTGATGTTGTCGGAAAGGCGCCCACAGCAGTGGGTGACCAGCACATCAAGCTGGGCGGCGTCGGCGACGTGCTGAAACAGGAGCTCCTCGACCTTGGCGTCGAGCACGACATCCGCGTGACGGTGCTCGGACACCTGCAGCGCGGCGGCACCCCCATGGCCTACGACCGCATCCTCGCCACCGAGTTCGGCGTCAAAGCCTTCGATCTCGTGAAGGAGAAGAAGTACGGCAACCTCGTGGTCTATCGCAACAATAGTATTTCGTATGTCCCTCTTGAAGAAGCCGTTAAGGAACCGCACCTGGTGAAACCCGACGACTTCCTCGTGACCACCGCCCGCGCCGTCGGCGTAGCCTTCGGCGACGAAGTCAGTTAGCAGTTAGCAGTTAGTAGTTAGTAGTTGCGAGCAAGAATATTATTATTAAACATTATTCCTTAAGCAGCCCCGTTAGGGGCAAGAGCTCGGTAGCGCAATTAACCCCACACAAGCGACGAAGGAGCGCTGTGTGGGGCAATACCCAAAAATCAAAAATATGAAAAAGATCGTAGTCCTATCCGGTGCAGGCATCAGCGCCGAAAGCGGTATCAGCACGTTTCGCGACAGCGACGGCCTGTGGGAAAATCATAGAGTGGAGGATGTGGCCAGCATCGACGGCTGGTATCGCAACCCTGAACTCATCATCGACTTCTACAATGAGCGTCGTGCGCAGTTGGAACATTGCGAACCCAACGATGCACACAAATTAGTGGCGAAGTTGGAGGAGAAATATGACGTGACGGTGGTCACGCAGAACGTGGATAACCTGCATGAACGTGGCGGCTCTTCGAAGATCATCCATTTGCACGGAGAGCTCACGAAGGCTTGCAACGAGCGCAAGACGGAAGTTTTTGACATCGGGTACAAGCCGATGAAGTACGGTGAACGTGCCAAAGACGGCTCGTTGCTGCGCCCTTTCATTGTCTGGTTCGGCGAGGCCGTCCCATTGTTGGATGCCGCTGCCCGCGAGGTGGAACAGGCTGACATCTTGGTGATTGTCGGAACGTCGTTGGTCGTTTATCCCGCCGCTGGACTGCTCTATTATGCCCCGCAGGATGCCGAAATCTACGTCATCGACCCGAAGCAACCCGGCAGCATCTCCCGCCGCGTGACCTACATCACCGAAAAGGCTACCGTCGGAATGAAACAGCTGGCTGAGAAATTGGGAGTTTAGTTTGTGGTTAATTGATGAATGATAAATGATGAAGAATAAGTCGAAATTTTACATATTTCTCCTTGCCATCACCCTGTCCGTCACGTTAGCAGGCTGTGATGAGTGGTTTTCAATGGAATACAAGATTGTTGGGGCGTGGCAGGTGGCTCACACCTATCGCAATGGCGAGGCTGTTGATTCTGCCGAATATTTCGGATATAGTCCGAGTACCTTTTATTATATGTACGCAGACCACGTGATGTCCGTGCGTGCGTACTACAACGGCGAATACCGCGAATCTACTTTCGGCACCTATATCTTGGATCAGAAATCCAAAACGGTAGAAATCAAATACTCTCTTTATGGCCGGAAGTACCATTTCATCGCCAATATTGACCGGCTGACCAAGAAGGAGTTCTTTATTGAGTTCGATGATCAATATGGCGACCATTGGCGACTAGAGATGTTTACAAGGTCGAACTGACGTGGCACACAACCATTTACGAATGGATAATCAGCAAACAGAATCGCAAGAACCGCAGCTTAAAGGAACCTATTTTGCGGTTGCTGTGATGGTTGGCATTTTGCTGGCTGTGGTTAGCGTTTTTTGGCACCAAACACGGAATGAAGAACGCGAAACAGCCAATGAAATCCTCCAACGGTACATCCCCGCAGAGTCTTTGGGAGAGAGCAATCCTCTAATCGAGTTCTCCTCTGAAGATGTGGAAGTTAGCAAAGGATGGAAGTTCCTTTCGGGAATTCACCCGACCGTGATTTTCCGCTGTCGGGTCGCCTCTTCCGTTAAGAGCCGTACCGTTGTGCTCTGCTATCGTCCGCTCGGCACGGATCAATGGTTGACCGCCGAGACGCGCATCCGTCGCGACCACACCGTCAAGCTCACCCTCCGCGACCTCCACCGCGATACCCCATACGAATGCTTTTTCGCTTGCAAATGGGAAGGTGAGACGCTGAAGAGCGGGAAGGTGTTGTTCCTGAATTAAAATGAAAATAACAATCACATATCGTCGAACCCGTCGGCTGTCGATGCGGGTGGTGAGCAACGGGGATTTGCACATTTCCGCGCCGTATCGTACGCCCAGAAGCGCCATCGACCAGTTTGTGCGTGAAAACGAGGCGTGGATTCGGCAGGCTTTGCAGAATCAGCTCCAACGCAATCACCAACGTGCGGATTTCTACGGGCAGTTGCCATTAGAAACCAAAGAACAAGCAATGGAAGCTGTGAACCGTCTGGATGGCATCATAAGGCCTATGCTGTTGAAATACACCGCATTGATGGACGTTCATCCCACGAAAATCACTTACAAACCGACCATCTCTCGGTGGGGTGCCTGCAACAAAAGAACCGGCGTGATCTGTTTCAGTACCTATTTGCTTTTGCTTCCTGGTTGGTGCATCGAACATGTGGTGGTGCACGAACTTGCCCATCTCATCGAAGCCAACCACGGGCCGAAATTCCACGCGATCATGGACCGATATTTTCCCCGATGGAAGGAAGCACGCAAGGCCACGAGGGAGATGGTGACTTCGTGTTGATGACTTCGTGTTGGTGAGTGAAGAAAAAAATATTTTTGCGCGATGAAAAGAAATTTGTATTTTTGCAGATTGTATCATAATCTGAAAAAATAGGCAATTATGGATAATTTCATCGTCTCGGCACGTAAGTACAGACCCTCGACTTTCAACTCTGTGGTGGGGCAGGAGACCATCACGGCGACCCTCAAGAACGCCATCCGCAACAACCAGGTGGCGCAGGCCTTTCTCTTCTGCGGGCCGCGTGGTGTGGGTAAAACCACTTGCGCCCGTATCTTCGCCAAGGCTCTTAACTGTCAGCATCTTACCGACGATTTCGAACCGTGCAACGAGTGCGAGTCATGCCAAGCTTTCAACAATTCGGCATCCTTCAATGTCTTTGAACTCGACGCCGCCTCCAACAACTCGGTGGATGGCATTCGCGACTTGGTCGATCAGGTGCGCATTCCGCCGCAAGGGGCCAAATACAAGGTGTATATCATCGACGAGGTGCACATGCTTACAGGTGCTGCTTTCAACGCTTTTCTGAAAACGTTGGAAGAGCCGCCCGCATACGCCAAGTTTATTATGGCGACCACCGAGAAGCATAAGATTCTCCCTACCATTCTTTCTCGTTGCCAAGTGTATGATTTTAAGCGTATTAATGATACTGATATTGTACGTCATCTGCAATATGTGGCACAGCAGGAAGGGGTCAATGCCGAGGAGGATGCCCTTCGCGTGGTGGCCGCCAAAGCCGATGGCGCTCTCCGTGATGCACTTTCTATCTTCGACCAACTCGTTAGCTTCACTGGCAAGAACATCACCTATAAGGAGACCATCGCCAACCTCAATGTCCTTGATGTAGATAACTATTTCCAAATTCTGGATATCGTGCTGAGCGAAGATGTTTCAGGTGCCCTGATTCTTTTGGACGATATTCTGTCGAAAGGATTTGATGCTCAGAACTTTATATCCGGTTTTGCCTCTCATATCCGCAACCTGTTGTTGGCGCAGAACCCTGGAACGGTGCAACTGTTGCAGGTGTCCGACAGCATCAAGCAAAAGTTGCAGATGCAGTCGCAAAAGGCTGACAGAATGTTGCTTACGCGCGCATTGGAGCTGGCTAACCAATGTGATTTCAACTATAAGATGTCCAATAACAAGCGGCTTTCAGTGGAGTTGTGCTTGATGCAGATCAACGCCAACTATGTCTATAAGCTGCGCAATGCCAGGCAATCGCAGGAGCGAAAATAATCCGGAAGGCGCAGGCGGTCCCGCCACAGAATCCCCGTCAGGACGGGGGCTTTCTGTAGAACCGCGCATCTCATCCCAAGGACTGCAGTTCGCGGGATTCACCCCCATCCAGCCGATGCCTTCCATCAAGGAGGCAATGGCGAGAACACAGCAGGTGGTGCAACAGGTGCAGTCACCGCCGCAAACTCCAGCTGTGGCGCAAAATGTCGTGACAGCACAATCGTCACCTGCCGTAGAGACACCCAATGGGGCTGTGACGCAAAATGTTGCGACACCACAACCAGCCCCCAATGTTGAGACGCAATCCATCGCGTCCCCACAACCCGAGACGACCAACGTGGGCGAAACGCAAAATGTCGCGTCCCCACAACCCGAGACGACCAACGTGGACGAAACGCAAAATGTCATGTCTCCACAACCCTCGACAGATGGGACGGAAGCGCAGACCACCACGGAAAATTTCGAGGATTGTTGGGTGAAAATGGTGGATGCCATTTTTAAGAAAAAGCCGGCGTTCTACCACCAACTGCGTGATTACATTCCTCGTTACGAGAACGATGTGATCTACGTGGATGTGGAGAACGACTTCCAGAAGAACCAGCTGGAGATGAGCAAACGGGCCATGCTGGAATTCTGGCGCGACCAGTTCAAACTGAATGTCAATGAGATGGAATTCGTCATCCACGAGCACGAAAAGAAAAAGGTCATCTACACCAGCGAGGACAAAGTGGAGAATATGCTGGAACAAAACCCGGAACTGAAAGATTTCTTGCAAGTGTTGAATTTTAGGATAAAGGATTAGGCAATAGGCAATAGGCAATAGGCAATAGTTTAAAATGTATTCCAAAAAGGGCTGAAAGCCCGACCTATGTCAGCCTAGGGTGAGCGCAGCGAGCCCTAGGGAATGGAACGATGAATGATGCGATGAAAAAAAAGATGAATGACGATGAATGGTACGATGAATGACGATGAATGACGATGAATGAAATACGATAAATATGAGAAAAGGTTTATTATTTGCAAGTTTGATATTTTTAATGATGTCGGCGGGGGCGCAAGGGCATTTATACCGCGCCGCCATTGATGGTCGTGTGGATAGTGTGCGCGCGGGCATCCATTTGCCACAGGAATTCACAGGCCAAGGGGTGATCATCGGTGTCACCGACTGGGGGTTCGACTATACGCACCCCGTGTTTTACGATACGTCCATGACCCGCTATCGTGTGTTACGGGCGTGGGACCAGTTTAGAATGTCGGGTCCGGCACCTGACGGTTACGACTACGGCACGGAGATTGTGGGTCAGGATGCCCTCTTGGCCATGCAATGCGATACCAGCAACGTCTATTCCTATGCCTACCATGGTACCCATTGTGCGGGCATCGCCGGTGGCGGTGGTGCGGGCACCATCTATCGTGGTGTCGCTCCTGAAGTTGAGTTCCTGTTTACGAGTGTCAGTTTGAGTGATCAGGAAGTTATTGACGCATGGCGATGGATGTACGACGTGGCTCAGCAAGAAGGCAAACGGCTCGTCATCAGCATGAGCTGGGGGTTGTATTGCCTTGATTATATGGACGGAACGGGTCCGTTGGCCGATGAAATGCAACGACTTACCGATTTGGGCGTGGTTTTTGTGACCAGCGCGGGCAACAACGGTGATGAAAATTCCCATTTGACCCATACCTTCGCCCAGCAAGACACGATTCGCTCGAATTTTGTCTTCCCCGGCTCTTCCATCGGGTCTGTTCTCACCATGATGAACAGTGCGAACCAACCGTTCTCCTTCTCCGTGTTTGCTATGGATAATTCCTACCAGATCATAGCAGAAAGCCCGTTCTTCTCCACTTCTGACAGTGCTTTTATTGACGATTTTGTTGACTTTTACATGCCGATTGGTACGGATAGCCTCTACTTCTGGTTCTATGCGGAATCTACCAATGATTACAATCAACGTCCTGTGGTGCAGTTGTATGTGGATAAGAACACCAATTACAAGTTCGGAATCGCGATAGCAGCATCTGATGGTGAATTTCACGCATGGAATATGGCTCTGATTGAAAGCCGGTACGGCAACTGGGGTGGGGAATTCAAATGTCCGTCCAATCATCCGGATTGGATTGCCGGTGACAATGAATACACGATCAGCACTCCGGGCAACATCGATTGTGCGATCACCGTTGCAGCTCATACATCCAGATATACAGCACCTTCCGGTCATGTGGTGGGCGGCAGCATCGCTGACTTCTCTAGTTACGGCCCCGCTTTCGGTCAGGTGATGAAGCCCGATATCTCTGCACCTGGTAAAAATATAGTCTCTTCACTCTCCAGCTATACTACTACTTATACTGGAACCACAACGGCTACTGTGCAATTTAACGACAGAAACTATCGATTTGTCGCTTTGTCAGGTACCTCCATGTCATGTCCGTTCGTGGCAGGAGTCGCTGCTTTGGTGTTGCAGGCCAACCCAAATCTATCAGCCGCGCAAGTGAAGCAGATTTTATTGGAAACCGCTTACAATGACCAATTCACGGAAGAGGCTGGAGTTCTTCGTTTCGGTCACGGCAAGGTGAACGCCTACCAAGCTGTCATGAAAGCGTTGCACACTGTTGGCATAGAGCATTATGTCTCTCCGAAGGAATCCAACTATACTATCTTTCCGAATCCTGCTACTAATCAGTGTTTTATCACCGCCAATACAGAGTCTGAATCAGTCAACTGCCAGATTTTCGACCTCTCTGGCCGTATGATTCAGCAACTTACCCTTATCTCCGGAGCCAACACCCTGAATCTAAACGGTTTTGTCCCTGGTTGCTACCTGCTGAAAATCACCGACAACAAAACGGTTGTCACTAAAAAATTGGTGGTCAAATAATTACGGAATACGGGGCGAATCATTATTCGCCCCCTACAAATCCCCATAACCCTTTAACCTCTCAACCCTCAACCTTAAACCTACTATTCCCTCGACCCTCTCCCCTAAACTTGGCACAATAATTGCAAAACCAAACCTATCGAAATTAAAATTATGGAAGTATATATTCCAAATGAAGAATTAGAGAACCGGACGGTGGTGCGGAAGTACAGCGAGTTGCTGCACGTGGTTTATCCGCGCACGACGGCGGAGGAGCGCAAGCAGATCCGCAAGGCGTTCGTGCTGGCCACCAACGCGCACTTCGGCGTGCGTCGGAAAAGCGGCGAACCTTACATCTACCATCCCATCGCGGTGGCCATGATTTGCTGCTCCGAGATGAACCTCGGCGCCACCTCCGTGATCTGTGCTCTCTTGCATGATGTGGTGGAAGACACCGACTACACTTTGGATGATATGCGTGACCGTTTCGGCGACGTGGTGGCCAACATCATCGACGGACTGACCAAAATCGATGACCTTGTGGTTGATAACCAGAACATCTCCCTACAGGCTGAGAATTTCAAGAAGATTTTCCTCTCCATGTCGAAAGATGTGCGGGTGATTCTTATCAAGCTTGCCGACCGTCTGCACAATATGCGCACCTTGGATGCGATGCCGCCCGAAAAACAGCTCAAAATCGCGTCCGAAACCTCTTATTTCTATGTTCCGTTTGCCCATAGACTAGGACTTTACGCCATCAAGGGCGAACTGGAGGACTACGCCATGCGCTACACCAACCCGACGGAATATTTCGCCATCAAAGAGAAGTTGAAAGATTCGGAAAAAGAGCGTTCCACGATGATTCCCGAGTTTATCGCGCCCATCCAAGCGGAACTTGAGAAGGCCGGCATCCATGCGGAAATCACCAGTCGAACGAAATCCGTCTCCTCCATCTACAACAAGATGCTGCGTAAGCAGATTAATTTTGAAGATGTTTATGACATTTTCGCCGTCCGTTTTGTGTTTGACAGTCCTCAAGACGAAGAATTCGGGATTTGTTGGAAGATTTATCGTATCATCTGCCAGCTTTACCAAACCAATCCGGCCCGCGACCGTAACTTCCTGACCCATCCGAAGCCCAATGGTTATCAGTCGCTGCACGTGACCGCCATGAGCAAGCAGGGTAGGTGGGTGGAGGTGCAAATCCGCTCCAAACGAATGGATGAAATTGCGGAAAAAGGTCTTGCTGCCCATTATAGATATAAGGAAGATGAAGAGACGGAAGATACCGATTTGAATCATCGTCTTGAAAATTGGCTGCTCAAGACCCGTGAGATTCTTGACAGCAAAGATGCCGATGCACTCGACTTCCTCAGTGAAGTGCGTTTGAACCTCGGACTCAAGGAGATATACGTCTTCACCCCGAAAGGCGAGATGAAGACCCTGCCGCAGGGCTCCACCGTGCTGGATTTTGCCTATGCGCTGCACACCAATCTCGGAGACCATTGCATCGGTGCGAAGGTCAACTACAATATCACGCCTGTCAACAAGACACTTAGCAATGGCGACCAGGTGGAAATCATCACTTCCAAGAAGCAGTTCCCGAGGGCGGAATGGCTGGAGTTTGTGCAGACTCCCAAGGCGCGCCGCAGTATCAAGGATTTCTTCCGCAACGAACAACAGAGTTTGGTCTCTACGGGTAAATTGTTGTTGAAACAATATTTTGACGAACTGAACGTTGAATATAACGAAGAGAATGTGCGTAAGGTGAAGGAGGCCTCTTTGGAGAAGAGTGATGAGGCTTTTTGGAACAGTATTGTCTCCAAAAAGCTGACAAAGGGTAAGATAGAGAAGATGCTCAGTATGAAGAACGCCAAAGAGCTGGCCGATTTCCAGCAGAAAGTCACGCAGGAAATCGAGAGCAAGCCTTTAAACCAACTGATTGACGAGCAGATGAATGTCACCCCGAATGCATTCCTTTTGGACGACGACTACGAACAGATCAAGTATGTGCTGGCCGATTGTTGCAATCCGATTCCCGGCGATACGGTGGTGGGCTTCCAAGTGTCGGACAACCGCATTGTGGTGCACCAAACCAGCTGCCCGAACGCCATTTCGCAGATGTCGCGCTTCGGCAACCGTATCATCAAGACCAAATGGCGCAAAGGCCAGAACATCGCCTTCTTGTCGGGAATCAAGCTCAAAGGCTTCGACCGCAAGGGCATCATCAAGGAAATGGTGGATGTGGTGACCTCTCAAATGGATTTGAACATTCGCTCTTTAAACATCGAGTCCAAAAACAATGTCTTTACAGGCACGCTGATGCTATACATCCAGAGTGTCAAAACACTGAACAACCTAATCGAGCAACTCAGACAAATAGACCAGATGGAATCGGTGGAACGCATCGGATACGACGTAAATTAATGATAAATGATAATTTAATACATATTCCTTAAGCAGTCTCGAAGAGACAAAACGCGCAAAGCGCAGTATGGGGTCGTAAAGAAAGAACAATAATTACAGTAATCACCAAATATCAAAAAAATGAAAGCATCAGAAATTTTAGCATTCGTGGCAGGAGCTGCCGCAGCTACAGGAATCACTTTGTTGTGCACCACAGAAAAGGGCAAGGAAATCCGTGCCAAGGTTGGTGAAAAAATGACCCGCGAGGAGATCGACCGTTTGATTGAGAAACTGAAAGCAAAACGTGCGACCGCTCCTTCAGAGGACGAATACAACATCAACATCGAAGACGACGACTTCGATTCTGAAATGCATGACGAGGTGATCTAATGGACATCTTAGGTAAGTTCACACGTAAATCGGAACGCGGCGAGAAGACTTGGAAAGATGCCAAGACCTACTTCTCGCAGCGTTACGATTTGCTTAAGTTGGAGTTTCTGGAGAAATCGTCGCAATTGTTGTCGGTGGTTTTCTCCATGTTAATAGTTATCGTTTGCGCATTGGTGGTGCTGATTTTTCTCGCCGCCGCGGTGATCCATGGCCTTACGATTGCATTGAACGCGGCGTGGGCCTACATCATCGTAAGTGCAGTCTTCATCAGCATTATCGTGTTTGTGCTTGCCAAAAAGGACGTCCTCTTTGTGAATCCGCTTATCCGCAAGTTCAGCCGAATCTTGTATAAGGAGGAGGTGGAAGAAGTGGAGACAGAGAATGTTGTAAAAGACGTTGAAGTGGAAGGGGAAAACAAAGCACAAACCGAGACCGAGACACAGAAAGGAGGTCAGCATGAGTAATACGGCTCCCATCAACGATTTGCAAGAAATTGCGATTCGGAAACAGCAACTTCGCGCCAAAATCGAAAGGCAAGAGCGCAAGCTCAGCAAGGATCTGGACTATTATCAGGACGATATAGAAACCTTAAAGAAGACTTGGACGGGGTTGAAGAACATCCGCCATTTTGGTCAGAACTTTAGCGTTTCGGGCATTTCAAACGCCATACAGACGGTACGCGCCCTTCCCATCGGCAAGGCGGCCAAGAAAGCATCCGGCAAATCAGGCTGGCTCACAGCCTTCACCATCGGTGCCGAAGTCGTCAATTGGATCGTGCAACGCCGAAGACGGAAAAAGAGCAATACCAATTCATAATTCATAATGCATAATTGTGATGGGAAAAATTGTACTTTTGCCTCGTTAAAAACAGTAAACAATAAACAGTAAACAGTAAACAAATAAACATGTCAGAAAAAATTTTATCAAAAGTGAAACCCGGTGTGGTTTATGGTAAAGATTTGCAGGAAATCTTCCGCATTGCAAAAGAGAATAAGTTCGCGCTTCCCGCTGTGAACGTAGTCGGAACCGACTCCATCAACGCTGTGATGGAGGCTGCCAAGGCTGTGAATTCTCCCGTGATGATTCAATTCTCCAATGGCGGCGGTGTTTTCTGCGCTGGTAAATCTCTCAGCAACGACGGTCAACAGGCTGCTATTCAAGGCTGTATCTCCGGTGCTATGCATATCCATCGCATGGCCGAGATGTACGGTGTACCCGTGGTCGTTCATACTGACCATGCCGCCAAGAAACTTCTCCCTTGGATCGACGGTCTGTTGGACGAAGGTGAGAAATACTATGCCGCAAACGGCAAGCCGCTCTTCAGCTCTCACATGCTCGACCTCTCAGAAGAGCCTCTGAAAGAGAACATTGAGATCTGCAAGAAGTATCTGGCTCGCATGGCTAAGCTGGAGATGACCCTCGAAATCGAGCTCGGTATCACTGGCGGTGAGGAAGACGGTGTCGATAACACTGGCATCGACAGCGCACGTCTCTACACGCAACCCGAGGATGTTGCATACGCTTACGAGGAACTGAGCAAGATAAGCCCGAACTTCACCATCGCGGCCTCTTTCGGCAACGTGCACGGTGTCTATAAACCCGGTAATGTGAAGTTGGAACCCATCATTTTGCACAATTCTCAGGAATATATCCAGAAGAAGTTCAACACCCAGCCGAATCCTGTGAACTTCGTGTTCCACGGTGGTTCCGGTTCCGAACCCGCCAAAATCAAGGAAGCCATCAGCTACGGCGTCATCAAGATGAACATCGACACCGACACGCAATGGGCTTTCTGGCAGGGCGTGATGAACTACTACAAGAAGAACGAGGCTTATTTGCAAAGTCAGATCGGCAACCCCGAAGGCGACGACAAGCCCAACAAGAAGTACTACGACCCGCGCGCCGTCCTGCGCGAAGGTGAGAAGTCCATGGTGGAGCGTCTGAAAGTGGCCTTCAGCGACCTGAACTGCATCGACAGATTGTAATCGGCTATTGGCTGTTGGCCTTTGGCCGTTAGCTATTAGCTACTTGAAATGGCTATTGGTTTTGGATTACCCAAAGCTAATAGCCATTTTTTTATTGGAGAAGGCAATAGGAAATAGGGAATAGGCAATAGCCAACAGCCAATAGCCAACTGCTAACTGCCGCTACTTCCTTCCAAAATCCGCGGGGATCTCCCCCCACAGCGGGGTGTTCCACTTGTAGATGGGCGTGTTGTAATCGTTGTTCTTCAGCCAGGCTTCGGCGCGTTGGAGGAGGTCGATGACCTCCTCGTTTTCAGCGGTCGGGAGGATCACGGAGTTGTGCTTCTTCTTGCGCACCCACGAGAGGGCGGTCATGCTGTCGGTGTAGATCGGGATGTCGTAGCCTTTCTGCTTGATGAGCGCGAGGCCGTGCACGATGGCCAGGAACTCGCCAACGTTGTTGGTGGCGTGGGGGAACGGGCCTTTGTGAAACCACTCCTGGCCGGTCTCCGTATAAACGCCGCGATATTCCATCACTTTCGAAACCGAATTCCATGCCGCATCCACCGAAAGACTGCGCAAAATCGGCTTCGGCTGGTCTTGCATCAATAGCAGTTGCTTCGCGGAATTGTTCGGTAAAGGGTGGGATTTGTAGAACTTTTCGTAACCTTGCTTATAGGCGGCTTCAGCTTCCGTTTTACTCTCAAAAGACTTGTATTTGGCGTTTTCAAACTGAAAAACCTGCTGTTTGCAGTCGTTCCAATTGTCGTAAATGCCAGGCTTCTTGCCCTCCCAAACCACGTAATATTTCTGTTGTTTCGCCATCTTCCATTATTTTTCTTTTCAATGCAAAGACCCATTTATCGTGTCCCTGCATATCTCTAAATTATGTACCTTTGCCGCCGCGTTTAAGCGCGAAAATTTGGCGGGCAAAGGTACAAAATTTAAGGTTTGCTGATCACCCGCCCGTAGAGATGTCATATTACGGCATTTCTACTTGGAACAAAAACTCTTTGGATTGAAATAAAACATTGATTATGAAAAAAATAAACTTTCAACACGTATTATGGATGGTCGTCGCCATTCTATTGATGGCCTCTACTATGACTTCGTGCGATTCTATCTCAAAGAAGCGTGCTTGTCGTCATTGGTCGAGATCTTATACGCACCATTTCCCGAACACCAATTGGGCTTTTGAAGAGGAAGTGCTGGAATTTTCTTTCGACATTGAAGACACCACCCAATTTTACGACGTTTCGCTGTCGCTGATTTTCGATTCCTCTGCCGTCACGTTGACGGACATCCCGCTTTCGCTGACTCTCAACACCCCGGACGGTATGCAGGCCATGTCGAAGAGTCACTTCTTGCTTAACCCAAGAACGAATTCGGACATTAAACTCGCTGAAGATGGCAAAAATCTGGAAGCCACGGTGGTCGTATTTCCTCGCAGAAAACTTAAATCGGTAGGAACTTATAAGCTGGTCGTCTATCGTCGTGCTGAAAAAGCCGACAACTTCGGATTTATC
The DNA here is from genome assembly GCA_946413585.1 of uncultured Bacteroidales bacterium. GTDB lineage: Bacteria > Bacteroidota > Bacteroidia > Bacteroidales > WCHB1-69 > F23-D06. The sequence goes on along the minus strand of CAMKLG010000015.1, from coordinate 18,161 downwards.
AGCCTGACCTCAACGGTGAAAGTGGTGAAATAGAACAAAAAAATGAGATTATGATAAAGAAGACGCTGCTTCTGTTTAACATTTTGACAATAAGCCTGTTGTGTGGTCTTTCCGCACAAACACAGCCGTTGGTGATTATGCATACCAACGACACGCACAGCCAGATTGACCCCTATTCCTACAAAAATGATGTTAATGTGGGGGGCGCTTTGCGGCGCGAGGCGGCCATTCGTGAAATTCGTGCGCAAAATCCTAACACACTGTTGCTTGATGCCGGCGATTTTTCGCAAGGAACACCCTATTTTAACTTCTTCAGGGGCTATGTGGAGGTGCGGTTGATGAATGCCATGAAGTATGACGCTGCCACGCTCGGCAACCACGAATTCGACAATGGTTGTTCCGAACTCGCCGCCCGTATTAAAACCGCTAATTTCCCCGTAGTTTGTGCTAACTATCAGTTTGCCAACAAGAAACTGGCGAAGGTCATCAAACCTTACACCATCATTGAACGTGGGGGACACCGCATCGGCATCTTCGGACTCGGGGTGAACCTTGACGGTTATACGGCACCGCAAACCGCCAGCGAGGTCACCTACCTTGATCCTGTGGAGACAGCCCGCAAGATGGTCTCCGAACTGAAAGCTAAAAACTGCGATATGATTATCTGCCTGTCGCACGTCGGCGTGGATACCACCATTAAGGACAATGACTTCGAAATCGCTCGCCAAGTGCCTGAAATAGACGTGATTGTCGGTGGTCACTCTCACGAAGAACTCAACCCGCCCATCGTCATCGGCAACACCCGCGTCTGCCAGATGATGAACAGGGGCAAGTGCTTCGGAGTGCTGACGGTGAAGAATTAAGAATGAAGAATGATAACATTTTCCCCTAATCCCTGTTCCCTAAAAACTAAACCTTATGTCTGAAAACTTACGACTTGTTGCGGATCTGGCGTTGATATTGACTTCAGCGGGTGTCGTGACTATTTTGTTCAAACTGTTAAAACAGCCTCTTGTGTTGGGCTATTTGGTGGTGGGTTTCCTCGTGGGACCGAACCTGAATCTTTTCCCAACGGTCAAGGATATTGCCGATGTGGAGGCATGGTCTGAAATCGGTATCATCTTTATGATGTTCGGTTTGGGATTGGAATTCAGCTTCAAAAAGCTCTTTTCGGTGGGCAGCAAAGCCTTCATCACAGCCTTTGTCGGCATTATCGGCATGATTGGTGTGGGTGCTCTGCTCGGATTTATTATGGGGTGGGGGGTGATTGAAAGCATTTTCCTTGGAGGTATGCTTTCAATGTCATCCACCGCTATCATTATCAAGGCCTTCGACGATTTGAAAATCAAAGGCGAGCCATTTGCCGACTTGACCATGGTTGTGCTTATCATTCAGGACATTGTAGCGGTGGTGATGATGGTGTTGATATCCACCGTGGCAGCCAGTAAGAACGCCGGCGCTGGACGCGAGATACTGATGAGCATTGTGAAGTTGATTTTCTTCTTGATTCTCTGGTTTGTGGTTGGTATCTATTTGATTCCCACATTTTTACGTAAATTCAAGAAGTATATCAACGACGAAAATCTGCTTATCATCTCCATCGGTTTATGCTTTGGAATGGTGATTGTGGCCAACAGCGTGGGATTCTCCTCCGCATTGGGAGCCTTCGTTATCGGCTCTATCCTTTCGGAAACGGCTGAAAGCCAACGTATTGAGCATCTTACAGAAGGTATCAAGAATCTCTTTTCTGCGATATTCTTCGTTTCTGTGGGTATGATGATTGAGCCGAAGGTTTTGGCCGAATACTGGAAGTTGGTTCTGTCGTTGGTGCTTATTACGCTGATAATCAAAGCTCTTGTGTCGTCGTTGTCGGCATTGATAGCAGGCGCAAACCTCGAAGATTCTATCAAGACGGGTTTTACTCTTTCGCAAATCGGTGAGTTCGCGTTCATCATCGCCTCCGTGGCGGTATCGCAGCACGTAATGCCTTCTTATATCTATCCTGTCATCATTGCATCTTCTGTAATTACCACGTTTACAACACCTTACTGGATTAAATTGGCCACCCCGGTCTATGCCAAATTGGAGAGTAGAATGTCGCCCAGAACCAAGCAAAGGCTTGATGAATACGCCTTGCTGGGGTCAACCAGCAGCGGCAAAAAGAGCTGGCGGAGTATTTTCAAGAGCAATTTCACCTCTGTACTCATCTTTTCCGTGCTTTCGTTCGCCATTTTGTACTTACTATTCGATTTTCTGTTCCCCTTCATCAAGAAACTGCCCTACGTGACGGATGTTTTACCACCAGGGCTGTTCAACATGCTCTGTGCGATCCTCTCCTTCCTCATCATCTCGCCGTTCTTGGTCGGCATTGTGCGTAACAGTCCCAAAACGTTGGAGTTGTATCGCAATCTCGTCCGTGAGAATCGCGCCAATATAATCGTGATCATCGTTTGGACCTTGGTGCGTTTCACGATAGTTTTCTACTTCGTCTTCTCCATCCTTGTGAAGTTCTTCAAATACACCAAATGGGTGATTGTGATGATTGCCGTGGCCGTAATCTTGATGTTCGTGCTCTCCCGTCGCAACTTGAACCGCTTCTCCTACTTAGAACGGCAATTTAAGACGAACTTGAACGGAGAAGACTCCAATTCATGATTGGACCTAAAATAAACGTAGCCGTTTTAACTACTAACCATCAACCATCAACTATCAACTGCTTCAATAACCAATAACCAATAACCGATAACCATTCAACAATGAACACCCTATTCCTAGACAGAGACGGCGTAATCAACGTGCAGATTGTGGGCGGATATGTGCGTAAGCCGGAGGAGTTCGTCCTTATCAACGGTGTGTTGACCGCCATGCAGTGGCTTCGTCCGAAGTTCAAGCACATCATCGTGGTGACTAACCAGCAGTGCGTGGAGAAGCGTATTTGCAAAATGGAAGACATAGACGAGATTCACCGTCGGATGCGCGTTACCTTTGAGGAGAATATGACTCCGCTGGATGCGGTCTATTGTTGTCCGCACCGCGCCGAAAAGCACTGCCGCTGTCGCAAACCTGAAATCGGAATGGCGATGCAAGCCAAAGCCGACTTCCCCGACATCGACTTCTCCGACTCCATCATGGTGGGCGATAGCCTTTCGGATATGCGATTCGCTGTGAACGCGGGAATTACGCCCGTTCACGTAGGGGCGAAACACCCTGGGGAATATGAACTCATCCGTGAAATCACCCCGCGCCATTACCGGAATTTGCTGGATTTCGCGAGAAATTATAAGTTTAAGGTTTAGCGTTTATGGTTTAATGACAAGGTGTATGTTCCTTTGTCCGATAAATCTTAAACAATAAACCTAAAACCTTAAACAATAAACCTAAAACCAAAAATGACCTTCTTTTTCATCTTCTTCATCTGTTATCCTCTTGCAGCGTTGCCGCTGTGCGTGCTGTATCTTTTTCTGCCGATGGTCTATTTTGTGACGAATTACGTAGTGAGATACAGACGGAAAGTGGTGGATGACAATCTGTTGCGGTCGTTTCCTGAACTAACGGTTCAAGAGCGGAGAAGGATTCGGAACCGCTACTATTGGCACTTGGCGCAGATTGCCGTGGAGATGATCAAGATGCTGCTGATTCCACGGTGCGCGTTGCGTTATCGTTACCATTGTGACGACAAATCGCTGCCGGAAAAGTTTTACAAAGAGGGCAGGAGTGTGATTTTGATGTCGAGTCACTACAACAACTGGGAATGGATGATAGTGGCGTTGGACGAGATGTTCCCGCAGCACGGCATCGGGGTGGGGAAGGCCAACAGCGACAAAGTGTTTGAGAAGTGGGTGAACCGTGCGCGTACTCGCAACGGCACACAAGTTTGCTTTGCCGACACCGCCCGCGAAGTTTTCGAATACCATGAGACAAACCATATTCCGGCTTCCTACATGATGCTCAGCGACCAATCGCCCAGCAACAAGAAAAAATGTTATGTCACCCAATTCCTCCATCAAACGACGGGGGTGCTATACGGTGCGGAGTATTTTGCCCGCAAGTACAACATCCCGGTGCTCTATTACGAAGTGATCAAAGAGCGCATGGGGAAATATCGTATTGACATTCATTTGATTACGGAGCATCCGCAAGAAGAAGAGCCATACGCTATCACACAGAAATACACAGAATTACTGGAACAGACCATCCGCCGCAAGCCGGAGTATTGGATCTGGAGTCACAGGCGGTGGAAGCTGAAATTTGATTAGGGGTTGCCTTATAGCATCACCTTCACCCGGAATCCCTTTTTTGTGGGTTCTTCGATGATCTCCTTGGAGAGGGAGCGGATGTCGTCTAAAACGCTTTGGGTGAACTCATTGTTATCGAGTGGGGATGTGGTGAGATCCTTGATCATGAAATCCAACGACACTCTCTCAAATTGCTCAATGAAGGAGAGGCGAACGGTGAGGGGGCGGTAGTCGGCAAGCACAATGAGCACCATCAGGTTGATGATTTGCTGTGCCGTCTCGATGATGTGCACGATGTTGTATTTGTTGCAGAATTGCAGCATCTGCGAGTGCATCTCCACGATGTCGAAATCCTGGCCTTCGATGGTGAACCAAAGCTTGTAAATTTGCTGTACAAAGGCTTTGGTGGCACTGCGGGTGGGGTTTTCGAATATCTCTTTCGGAGTGCCCTCCTCGTGAATCTGCCCTTTGTTCATGAAGATGATGCGAGAACAGACATCGTGGGCGAACTTGAGCTTGTGAGTGGCGATGAGCATGGTCATCCCCTCACGTGCCAGTTGCCGGATGACGGTCTGCACCTCGCCCACCATGGAGGGGTCGAGGGCGGACAAAGGCTCGTCGAAGAGCATGATGTCGGGATGCATGGCCAGACAGCGGGCGATGGCAATGCGCTGTTTCTGTCCGCCGGAGAGTTCGGCGGGCATGGCGGTGCATTTATCGTCCATTCCCACTTTGTGCAGAATCTGCATGGCTTCCTTTTCTGCCTCTTCCTGTTTGATCCCTTTCAGTTTCATCGGGGCAAGGGTGATATTCCCTAATACGTTTAAATGCTCGAACAAGTTGAAAGTTTGGAACACCATCCCCATCCGTTGGCGCAGTTTGTTGATGGGATAACCTTGGGCGGCGATGTTTTTCCCCTCAAACAGGATTTCGCCGGAGGTGGGCAGGGTCATCATGTTGATAGTGCGCAACAAGGTGCTTTTTCCGCACCCTGAAGAGCCAATGATGCCTATCACTTCGCCCTTGTGGATCTCGCAGTTGACATCTTTCAGCGCTTCAAGAAGGTTGCCATCTGGGGTGATGAATGTTTTGAAAAGGTGTCTGATGCTGATCATAACAAATGTTTTATGGCGATTTTAAAGATGAAATCCAAGAATATGCCTATAAGCCAGGCGAGCAGAAAATAGATGAGGGTGATGAATAGGAGAGGGAAGAAAGCCTCGAAAGTGCGTGCGCGTATCATATCGCAGGCACGCGTGAGGTCCTGGATGGCCACATAACCCACCACAGAGGTGTTTTTGATGAGCGAAACGGCTTCGCTCTTGAACTGGGGCAGGGCGCGCTTGAGGGCTTGCGGACCGGTGATATAGCGGAAAATCTGGGCGCGGGTGAATCCCATGGCTTCTCCCGCCTCTTGTTGCTGGTCGCCAATCGCATTCAGCGCGTTGTCTATCGTGGAGGCAAACGAAGAGGCAAAGGTCATCGAAAATGCCACCACAGCCACCACAAGTCCGCTGAAACCGATCAGCACAATGTAAAACAGAATCATGAGCAGCACGACCATGGGGATGCCGCGCAGTATGGTAGAATAGGCATTGGCGATCTTTCTGACCCACGGACGTTGGCTACGACGCATCTTCAGCAGCCCAAGGCCAAATATGCTGCCGAAGAACATGGAGAACAGCGTGATTTCCAAGGTGACTTTGAGGCCGCGTGCCAAAAACACCCAGCGATTCTCTGCCACCAAATTGTTCCTGACGGATCCTCTGATATCGGACAACTTGGGATCGCCCGTCTTGGTTTGAGCATCTTTGTCCATGACGAAAAAAGCCCCGTAACAGTTGTAATAGACATCCGTGAGGGCTAACACTTTTTTCCGTTCTTCCGTGACGAACAAAACTCCTCCTGCTATGTCGATTTGCCCTGATTGCAAGGCTGGTATCTCTGCGGCAAAATCGTACAGTTGGTATCTCACGGGACGGCCTATATATTCACCGAAACGATTCAGTATTTCAATTTCCAATCCATACCACTTGTCTAAAATCATATAGGCTATGGGTGCCGTTGTGTACGCGGTGCCCACAACCAGAGGCTTTCCTGTGAGGGTGTCGTTGACTTCGGGCATGTCGGGGTGTGTATAGTCAATGCAGTTCTGCCACCTTAGGGTGATCTCATTCAATTCACCTGATGATTTGAGCTTTGCCAGAAATTCATTGAATTTGTTGACCAAATCCAGGTTCGATTTAGTGCAGGCGAATGCGCATGGGTAGCTTTTCTCTGTCCGGAACGCTTTCTTCATGCCGTTTTCACGAAGCATTTCGTCGGAGAAACACACTTCATCATACACGATGGCATCGACGCGCCCTTGTCGGAGCGATGCGATGCAATCGGACATGGTCGGTTGTCGCACGATCTTGAAATCGCTGCGTCCGGCCATGTCGATTTCAAAACTGCTGCCTGTCAGTGTGACCACCACTTTACCTTGAAGATCCTTTTCCGAAAGGATTTCCTGGTTTGCTTTTGACTGGGACTTCTCTCTGTTGTTGCAAGCGAATAGGCAAAGCGCTATGAATATAAAGAACAGCAACCGTTTCATATTCCGAAAGCCTTGGATTATAATGATTTATCGTCAGAACCGAAGGTCTTGTCCAGCAACATGACGAACTCCTGATATGGGAAAGTGTCGGACAAATCGGACAGAGCGTCTGCCAAAAGGCGGTAATACCAGGCAATATCCGATTTACCATTCGGGGCTTTGAAGCGCGACCAGAGTTTGTCGCCAATCATACAGTAGTCCATGGCGATGGCGCGGAGGTTGGAAAGTTTGTCACCCATGGCCACCACCTTGCTGTCGTAGGGGGAGTCGGCGAGGAGGTCGATTTGCGCCTGTTTGCGGTCGTGCCAAGGCGCTTTTTTGGGAAGCGGGCATGTCTCATGTTGTACGAGATTGGCCACTCGTTCTCCGAATTCATCACAAATTTGTTCAAAGGTCACCTCCGTGTCCTCCACGGTGTCGTGAAGGATGGCGGCAGCCAGCATTTCGGGATCTGTGGTGATAGTGGCCACAATATTGGCCGCTTCCATAGGGTGGAGGATGTATGGAAAATTCTTTCCGCGACGCTCCGTACCGTGATGAGCGTTGATCGCAAACTTCGCGGCTCGGTCAAATAACTCGGTGTCAAAAAAATTATCCATAATGGCTATATTATGTTGATACGTTTAGCTTGGTCGAAATTGCGTTTTGCGCGTTGGATGTTGTAGTCGTTTTGGCCGTACAGCACAGCAAACATCTGCACTAAGCCGGCCTCTCCGTAGCCTTTCTTCAGGATATAGACGATGCAAAGGTTCTGCAACGCCACGGAACTGGCCAGAATGTCGAGCCCGGTGCCGGCCAGTTGCATAAGCGCCAGCTGATAGGCGCTTTCGCTGTAGTCATCCCTCATTCGAACGACATCGCCGATAGTCTGCATGTTTAACAGTCGAAGCACGTTGTAGTAGGGCATCAGACTGTCCTCGTAAACCTCGGCCTGGTTGATGGCGGCCATCTTGTCAACGAGTCGCTCGAAGGGGTTGAGGACGATGAAAGAGCGGAAGGTGTCGCCGTTGAAGGGCACCTCGTCGAAGTTGCCGTTGGCCACGAGCGATTGCACTTTGCGTCGGTATTCGGTGATATCCTTGCGGATGCTGCTGAACTGTTCGTCGGCCAGCTCCAGCATCCCCGCCAGGCGACTCATGTTGCGTTGGTATTCGCGGGGAATCTCGACATCGGTCTTGTAGCCCATGTCGTGGTACATGTTGGCCCACACATGCTGCAGGACACTGCGCATCTGGAGCTCGAAACGCACTTCGTTGAGCTCTGGCATCGCAAGGTCGTTGCAGAGCTTTTGGGGCAACCGGCAGATGTAGTGTAGCGACATATATCCGAAACGGTCTATTTCCATCATCTTGCGCTTATCAACGGTGTTTTCCCAGTCGATTTCGAACAGCTGCTCGGCGAGTGCGGAGATAACGTCTACCTCGTCGCTGAAGAAGGTGACAACGCGGATGCCGACGATGTCGGTGATATCATCCAATGTGCGGTATTTGTAACCCTTCAGCTCCAGCTTGCCGGTAAGGCTCTCTTCGGTCTTGATGCGGGAGTTGATGCTCGCCACAACTATCTTGTTCTCGTTGAGGCATTGCTCTATCCTCTCCAATGCGACAGAACGGATCTTTTCGAAAAGAGGGAGCTTCTCGCGATAGTCGTCGAGAATCATCTCACAATGCATATCCAGTTTCATCTTCTTTACCTTTTAACATTGAACCTTGACTATTGACCGTTAACCGGTGGTAACCTTAGCGGAAGTGCTCCCGGCAGAATCTTGACTTCGAAATGGGAACCGATGAGAAGCTCGCCGTCGAGATAAACATCAATGAGATCCTTGCTGCTGACCTTCACCTCACGGGCCTGTCGGTAGATGACTCTGTTCTTGCCCGGTTTGCTGCCGATGTGCTCGCCCTTGCGGTAGAGAGGGATCAGCATCAGGAGTCGCAACAGGCTCATGCTGTGGAAGAGGCACACCTCAATGAGGCCGTCATCGACCTTTGCATTGGGGGCACAGTTGAACTCGCCGCCCACGCGCTGACCGTTGGCGATGGTGCAGAGCACCATAAAGCCCCGGGTGATGCGCTCGCCGTCCACTGTCACCTTGATGCGGTTATAACGAGCCGTCAGCAGTGCGTTCACCACACCGCGAGTGAAAGCCTTGTGGACCGGACATCCCTGCGCCATCAGTTCGTTTGCCCGCGACGCCACCTTCGAGTTGAAACCGAAGTTTCCTACGTTGACGCAGTAGCTGTCGTTTACCTGTATGATATCGATGGGGCTTGCCTGTCCTGCCAGCATGGCTTCCACGCTCCGGAAGTCGCGGCCGGGATAGTTGACCAGAAAGTCCCCTGTCTTGCCACCGATGGCGATGATGGCCATTTGCTTTTCCTGAAACCCGACCAAGCCGGAGGCCACCTCATTGATGATGCCGAGGCCGCCGCAGGCAACGAAACATACCTTTTCCTGCGGGTGCAGGTCGCAATAGACGCGCACGTATCGCGTGGCGTCTCCCACCCCTAAGGTGGTATAGATGTCGTAGGGATGCGCGTGCTGCTTCAACTGCTCGTACAGCTCCTTGTATTGTGGCAGCTTGTCCGCCCGACCGTTGATGATATAGATGTACTTCATTGCCGTCGCTGGTTACTTGTTACTTGTGATTGGTGACTTGTGATTTGTGATTGGTGATTAGTGATTAGTGATTAGTGATTTGTGACTTGATCATCAATGTATGCATCACCATTCACCATTCACTATTCACTAAACAATCGTGATGATGTTCGAGAATCCGGTGATGTCGAAAACCTCCTTCACTTGCGGGTTCATGTTGCGCATCACCATCTTGCCGCCACGTGCTTTGACACTTTTTTGCAGCATGAGGAAGATGCGAAGCCCTTGCGAAGAAGTATATGACATGTCCGTGCAGTCAATGTCAATGTCTGGATTCTCGCCCTCCATCAACGGGGCGACATCTTGTTGGAATTGATCGGCGTTGGAGGTATCGATTCGTCCGTTCAACACGACCATTGTTTTATTCTCTTGTTGGCTTATTTTGATATCCATAATTATTATCAATTATTCGTTTGATTTACTTTGAACTTTTTTGGTCATGGTGAGCACATTGTTGCCGTCTTCATAACGGTATTCGATGTTGTCCATCATCTTTTTGCATAAATAGATGCCGAGTCCGCCAATGTTGCGGTCCTCTGCGGAGAGCGTCACGTCAGGATCTTCTTTTTCCAGAGGATTGAAAGGCACTCCTGCATCACGTAATTGGATGGTGAGGAGCAGCGTGTCCTGATTGAAGTCGATATTTGTCTCTAACCAGCCGATGCCGCCATCATAGGCATAACGCACTACATTTTCAACGGCTTCCTCGATGGAAAGACGGAGCTTGAATTTCAAGACATCATCATCCGGAATCTCGGGGGAGGACATGACAAATTCGATAATCTCGCTGCTTTTGTCCTTGATGGGGTTGAAACGTTTTTTCATAAATATTTGAAGTTGATTAATGTTTTAGACAAGAATACTCATAATGGTGATATCGTCATTTTGCGGGTTGCCGTTTGCGAAATTCTTCACCGAATCAAAGAGTAGATTCACAGCGGTGTTCCCGTCCATGTTGCGGTCCATTTGGCGGATTGTTTCCATCATCCGCTCATTGCCATAAAGATCCATGTCGGTGTTTTCGGCTTCGTTGACACCGTCGGTGTAAGCGATGATGCGAGTGCCTGGCTTCAGATCGAGGCTTTCGGCTTCGTAGGTGAAATCCTCGAACAGACCGATGGCGAGGTTCGCTTTGGCCTTGAGGAAATACGGTTCGCCGTCGGGCGGCAGGATGACCAATGGGTTGTGGCCGGCGTTGCAGAAATCCATATGGAGGGTCTTCATGTCGATGCGACCGACAAATAGAGTGACAAACATGTTGTTGCTGTTGGTGTCGCTGACACTGTTGTTGATACGGCTCAGTGTCTCGTTCATCGGGAGGCCGAGACCTGCCACGAAGCGGAGTGCGGCACGGGTGATGGCCATCATCAGCGAAGCAGGAACCCCTTTGCCGGACACATCGCCGATGGCGAAATAGAGTTGGTCACCTTTGATGGTGAAGTCGTACAGGTCGCCGCCCACCTCCTTTGCCGGGGTCAGCAGTGCACAAAGCTGCGGCGGAAAGTCGGTGCGCAACATGCCCATCTGGATGTTGCGGGCCACATTGAGCTCTGACTCCATACGCTCGTTGGCTGAAGTGGTGCTTTTCAATTGCTCGATGTAGTCTGCGATGGAGTTCTGCATGTAGATGAAGCTGTCGTGCAGACGGAGCATCTCGTCTTGACTGGTGATTTCGGGCAGTTTCGCCTTGAAGTTGCCTTTTGCCATGTTCAGCGCGGAGACCGACAGTTCGGTGATGGGGCGCGTCATGCGACGTATCACGCGACGGCAAACAAAGTAAATGATGGCCAAACCGAAGATGCCGATAATCAGCAGGGCAATATGCATTTGCGTGGAACGGCGAAGTACCTCTTTGTAAGGGCAGGTGATGCTAAGTTTCCAACCGTTGTGCAGGGGACCATACACCACAAATGCTATCTCGCGCCCTTTTCCCACGCGGCGGTGCAGGCTGTCTTTGTTCGATTTGAGATCTTCCACCACTTCCTGGAAGGAACTGTTTCCTGAAAAACTGTGTTGGTATCGGTTGATCAGGTCTGAGTCGGAACTCTTGATGCCTATGATGTTGTCCTTGTTGAAAATAAGGGTGGCGATGGAGTTGTCGTAGGGGCGAAGTGCCTCCACAGTGCTTTCAATTTGGTCTATAAACATGTCGGAAATCACGATAGCATAGACGTTGAGCTTGGAGTCCACCAAAGGATAGCAGTACGAAACAATTCGTGTGGAACGGGAGTCAAGCGGCTCGTAAGGGGCAGTCCAAGCGGCTTTTTTGGTCTGTTGGAGTTGCTTTAGGTTCCAGAATGCACTTAATTGTTGTAGTTGTTGTTGGTCGGGATGGAATTCTTGGATGCCTTCGTCGTCGCAGTAGCTGAAGATGGCAGGCTTAAGCGTGTCAACGTTTCCATCGGGGAGAACGAAGAAAACGGCGAATCCGTTTATCAGTTCGCTGGCCTGCACTGTGCGACTGGCAATGGCCTGAAGTACATTAGGCTGTGTTTGAAGTGTGGATATGTATGCCGCCACGGCTCTTGTAGTGACTTCAACCGTGTTCAGGGGCTTCTCCAATTCACTGATGGTTCCGTGTAGGATGTGCTGCGTGGAACGTGTCGCTTCGTCAGCGATGATTTGGTGCGAGACAATAGCGATCACTACCATGGCCACGAAAAAAATCGCCGACACGATACCGATAATCCGCAAACTCAGGCTTTTAGAAAAAGAACGTTTGTTCATATATACTCATCTGTTTCAGAGTGCAAAAATAATAAATATGATGAATCGTTGAAAATCAAACTACAAAAAAATCCTATTTTCTGTAGTAGCTGCTTGTGGGCATGTCACAAAATCAGTTTCACACGGAAGCCTAACTTGGTGGATTCTTCCACTACCTGTTGGCACAGCCCGTTCAGTTCGTTGCGCTGCGCGTCATTCAGAGGCGTGGATTCCATCTTCTCCACCATGAAGTCCAAGGCCGTGACACCTGACAGTTCGCTGTGGGTTATACGGACGGTGATGGGACGGTAGGCCGCCATCACTTCGTCGAGCATCTTGTCGCACAGCTGTTCCGCGGCTTCCTGCTTTTTGGGGATGCCGTATTTATAGCAGAAGGCACCGATGTCAGAATGCATGCCCCGGAAGTCGAAGTCTGGACCTCCGATCTCAAACACCTCCTTGCGGATGCGTTGGACGAAAGCTTTTGTGGCACTGTGGATGGGGTTTTCGAAAATCTGTTCCGGGGTGCCGTCCTCGTGGATATACCCGTCGTACATGAAAAAGATGCGTGAACTCACGTCGTGAGCGAACTTCATCTCGTGGGTGACGATAAGCATGGTCATGCCTTCGTCGGCCAGTTGGCGGATGACGCTGAGCACTTCGCCGACCATTGTGGGGTCGAGAGCCGACGTGGGCTCGTCGAAAAGGATGATGTCGGGCTTCATGGCCAGGCACCGGGCAATGGCCACACGTTGTTTTTGACCGCCTGAGAGGCTTCCAGGATAGATGTCGGCTTTTTCCACCAGTCCCACTTTACGAAGCAGCGCGAGTCCTTCTTCGCGTGCCTTTTCCGGATCTTCATGGCGCAACTGGCAGGGGGCAAGCATGACATTCTCCAGCACGGTCTTATGTCCGAAAAGATTGAAATTCTGAAACACCATGCCCATCTTTTGACGCATCATGTTGACAGGATAACCTTTGGTGAGTATTTCCTCCCCATTGATGACAATGCTGCCGCTGGTGGGTTGCTCCAGCAGGTTCAGGCACCGCAATAACGTGCTCTTGCCTGTGCCTGAGGGACCGATGATGGATATGACCTCGCCGCGGTGTATGTCGGCATTGATGTCGCGCAGGACATCAAGATTTTCATATTTTTTCTTCAGATGAGTGATGCGGATAATGGGACTATCCGATGGTTGAGTTGAAAGTTGGGAGTTAAGAGAGGAACGTTTTTGCAGGATGCGTTTACGGCGGATAAGGAGCCATGTGCCGCTACCGATGACGACAACGAGGATGACCACGATCCACGGCCATTTTTTCGTGTCTTTTCCGGGACCAGACGGTTTTGAGGGGCCAGAGAGCAAGCCGATTTCCCCTTTACGTGTGGCAAGCATGATATGCGACTCGTAGTAGCCGTCGGAGAAGAGTACCTGTTTCTGCCGCTCCTCGGTGATGCTGATGGCACCCATGGCCATGTCGGCTTTGCCTGTCTGCACAGCAGGAATCTGCGAGGCAAAGTCCATTACGAGGAATTCCAATTTCCAGTTGCGCCTATTGGCCCACTCCGTCAGAATATCTATCTCAAGGCCCGACGGTTTTCCCGAACAGATGAAATTGAACGGAGGCATGGTCGGGAAAGTGGCCACACACAGGGTCTTTCCGGTTCCGCGTTGCTGCGGTATGCCGATGGCCGATGGGTCATCGGCATTGGTCCAACGGTTGAAGATATCTTGGTAGGTGCCGTCGTCACGAATTTCTTTCAGGAATTGGTTGAAATCTTGCTGCAATTCGGTATTGCCAAGTCGAAAACATGCAGCTATCGGAATAGGTGCCAAACCTGCGTTCACCGAATCCACCTTGGCTGCTACCTCCTTGTTGAATGTCAGCAACAAGCTTTCGGTGCCAATCACATCCACCTTGTCGTTTTCTAAGGCAGCCTGCACATCGGAATAGGTGGCCAAGCGTTTTATGTCGGCATCGGGTGCCAGTTCAGTGACGGCTATGTCTTGTATGCTGCCGATGATGACCCCCACAGTCTTGCCAGAGAGAGCCTTGAATACTTCCGGAACCTCCGTCACCGTTGTGTCGGTCTTGTTTGGAGCCAGCATCGATGGCACGTAGCATACGGTTCCGCCAATGGCCAGTGCCACCGCCGCTATGATGGCTTTCATGCCCTTACGTTGCACCAACGAGGTTAGCAGCAGCCCAATGAGCCATGCCATAAGGAAATAGATGATGGCCGTCACGATAATGGGGAAAAAGGCATCGAATGTGCGCGAGCGGATAAGGTCTGAGGCTCTGGTCATGTCGGCCACGGCGATGTAGCCCACGATGCTGGTGCCCTTCAGCAGGCTCACCACCTCGCCCTGATAGACGGGCATCACGGATTTGACCACCTGGGGTAGTACTATTCTGAAGAACGTTTGCCGGCGCGTGTATCCTAACGCGAGGCCAGCCTCTGTCTGTCCGCGGTCGATACCTTGTATGGTGGTGCGCAGCATTTCGCTGACGTAGGCCGCCATATTCATGGAAAAGGTGACTATTGCCACCACTATGCCCGTAGCTTCCAGCGGTGCCATCACCACATAGTACATCAGCATGAGCAACACCAGTACGGGCGTGCCGCGCATGATGTCAACATACACCTTGGCCACCTTCTGTAACCAGGACCGACGGCTCATACGCATCCAGCACACTAAGCCACCCAGCAAGGTGCCTAATATGGCGGCGCAGAACGTGATGATGAGTGTCACCTGCAAGCCGTCGAGAATCATCCTGTAGCGGTCCTCCGCTATCAAGTTGTTGTAAAAACTGTCAGACACGCTCCACTTCATTCCGGAGCAGCCGGTAAGCAAAAAACAGCCGCAAATGGTGAGGATGGCGGCAAATATCAAGAACATTTTCTTCATTGTTAATATTGTTTGTTCCCTATTGTTGTTCTCATTTTATTAACTGTCCTAATACGTTCCAGCATGGCGGCGGCCCATGCGGCATCACCGGGCAATTGGTAGCGGCAGTTGCCGGTGGCTGAGGGGGTGAAGATGGTCTCCGCGTTGTCGGTAAGTCGCACCGTGCCACGCTCGGAAAGCGAGAATAGGCCGTCCCCTTCCACAGCATGGATAGCGGCCATCACGTCCCACATTCGCTGGCCCGTGTTGCAGTTGCACTGTAAATAGACCTGCTTGATGGGATGTGCATCGGTCCACGAGATGTCGGCGATGACCTGCTCGGGCGTGTACTCAACATCCTGCCCCACCTCCATAGGCGAGAATACCATATCGACCTCCTGCGGCCAAAGGCGGAAGAAGATCTTGGCGAATTCGATGCTCTTGGCGAAGTTGAAGTCAGGTTCCACAGCATTGCCGAACACCCCCCCCATCACGTAAATGCACTTCACCTTGCGCCGTACAAGCTCCACGCCGTTGAGTGGTGAGTAGCTGTCGGGGGCAGATTGCAACAGCTGCGCCAGACAGGTGACAAATCCGGTGGAAACGATGCTCACGCTATGATCGGGTTGGGCAGCCAACAGACGGCGATAGAGCTGCCATCCGTCGGGCAACTGCGAGTAGTCGTTGATGCTGCAAGCAAACATCGGCTGTCCGTTGTTGTCTTCCGTGGCGGCCACATGGGCGTAGTCAATCCAAATCGGAGGGTTTTTGACACCGTTGCGGACAAGTCCAATGGGAATGCTGTCATGACCGAAATAGGTGCCCATCACGTCGGCAAAGCGGGCGTTTGCTTCCCCTTCGCGGTTCACTATTACGCCCTGTAGGCGGCATTTTCCCTGCTCCTCGTAGCGGTAGAGCATTTCAAGGGCAAAAAGGTCGTCAGTTGATGAGCCGATGTCGGTGTCGAGGATGACAAGCGGCACGTCCGTGTATGGCTTTTCGTTGTCTTTGTTGCAGCCGAAGAAAGCCATTATTATCAGGGCGACTATCCAAATTGAATATAATTTCTTCATAATAATTTTTTCGCTTTTGTGTAAAAAAGTTAAATATAAACTTTTTGCAAAAGTACAAATTATTTCAAATCGTTCAGCAAAAGGATGATTTTTATTTTTTATTTTCACACAAAGTGAAATTATTTGTATTTTTGCCCCGCAATTTCAATATACAAATTGAGGAATAGGTTTATGGAAGCGAAAAAAATATCTATTGACGATTATGTGCTTGCCGGCGGCGGTGCTAACGGTGAGAGCTATAACCACAAGTCAGACCCGAATGTGGTGCTCAAACTCTATTTTCCAGGCAAAATCCAACAGCCGCTTGACGAGTTGCTCTTGGCCCGGAAGGTTTATGAGGCAGGCATCCCGACACCCGAGCCGGGCGAGTATGTGGTGACCGAAGACGGACGCTACGGCATCCTGTTTCATCGCATCAGGGACAAGATGTCCTATTCACGGGCGACGGGCGACCACCCGGAATTAGCAGGGAAATACGCGGCTGAATTTGCGGAAATGTGTCGCCAACTGCACGCCACCCATATCGACACCCATCAGTTCGAGAATGTGAAAAACAGATACTTCCACTTGCTTGAAGCGAATCCGTTTTTCACTGCGGAAGAGAAGGACAAACTGCACCGGTTCATCGCGAGTGTTCCCGACGAGGACACCGCCATCCACGGCGACCTCCAGTTCTCGAATGCCATCTTTGTGGGTGAAGACCGCTATTTCATCGATCTTGGCGATTTCTGCTACGGCAACCATCTTTTCGATGTG
Source organism: uncultured Bacteroidales bacterium (assembly GCA_946413585.1). Classification (GTDB taxonomy): domain Bacteria; phylum Bacteroidota; class Bacteroidia; order Bacteroidales; family WCHB1-69; genus F23-D06. The sequence continues at coordinate 1,249 of CAMKLG010000015.1, read as the reverse complement.
GGGATGGTGTATCTTACCTGCAATCTCAGCCAAGAGGAGTTCGTTAAGGAAACCTTCCACATGGACAGGACTGCCGCCATTCGTTTTTGGAAGGCTTTTGTCCCTGCCTACTTCGGCAACGACCGTTCTCTCAGCGATATAGAAACAGAAGTTCTGCCTTTTGCAGGGCTAAAGACCCTGATTGTGGAGCGCGACGCGGGTTGCCCAATGCCGGAATTTCGGGTCGCTTTGAAACAGATACTGGAATAGTGTTTTTTTGCAAAAAATACAAGGGTGTTTGTGGAGAAAATTTTTTTTGTATTTTTGCAGGTTGATTCGAAGAGGGCGGTAAGCCCGAAGTAAGTCAATGGAAGGTGAACGAAGTGAGCTCTGTAAACGAACAAGGAAAAACAAACAAATAACAATAAGAATATGGATAAAAATCAAATGAGAGAAATCATCGCCAAGAGAGTTGCGAAAGAACTCAAAGACGGCGATGTCGTGAATTTGGGAATCGGTCTGCCGACCATGGTTCCGAATTATCTGCCTAAGAACGTGAACGTTATCCTGCAATCGGAGAACGGTTTGCTTGGTATGGGTCCCACGCCCGCCGAAGGTCAGGAAGACGACAACCTCGTGAATTCCGGCGGCGGTTACATCACCGCACAGCCCGGCGCCGTCTCTTTCAGCTCCGCCGATTCTTTCAGCATCATCCGCGGCGGTCACGTCGATGTGACAGTCCTCGGTGCCATGCAAGTTGATGAGCAGGGTGACCTTGCCAACTGGATGATTCCCGGCAAGTTGACCCCCGGTATGGGCGGTGCTATGGATCTGCTTGTGGGTGCCCGCAAGGTGATTCTCGCTATGGAACACACCCAAAAGGGTAATCCTAAAATCTTGCACAAGTGCAACTTACCTCTCACTGCCAAGGGGCAGGTGAACTTGATTGTCACCGAAATGGGCGTGATGGAAGTCACCGACAAAGGCATTGTCTTAACGGAAATCTATCCCGAGTTTACGGTCGAAGATGTTCAAGCAGCCACTGAGGCCACGCTGATTATTTCGCCGAACCTCAAGAAAATGGAGATTGACTAATTCGAATTAATAACAAAAATTTACGATAATATGGATTTTGGTTTATCGAAGAGAGAAGAACTCTTCTTACAGATGATCCGCGAGTTTGCGGAGAACGAGGTCAAGCCGCTCGCCGCAGAAGTGGATGAGCAGGAGCGTTTCCCGATGGAGACGGTCGAGAAAATGGCCAAGATAG
>CAMKLG010000014.1 GCA_946413585.1 uncultured Bacteroidales bacterium | reverse complement strand
CGGCGTTCTCGTAGCAATAGACGGGGATGTTCAGCTCCTTGCCGACTCTTTCGGCCAGCTGACGCGCATATTCCACGGTCTCTTCCATCGTGATGTTGGCAATAGGCACGAGCGGGCACACGTCGGTGGCGCCGAAACGCGGGTGGTCGCCGTGATGGTTGCGCATATCGATTAACTCCTGGCACTTGGCGATGAGTTTCACGGCGGCATTGACTACATAGTGCGGTTCGCCCACGAAGGTGACGACCGTGCGGTTGGTGGTGGCACCGGGATCCACATCCAACAAAGTCACGCCTTCCGCCTGACGAATCACGTCGGCCACTTGGTTGATGATGTCTTGATTTCTGCCTTCACTGAAATTAGGAACGCATTCTATTAACTGTTTCATTTTATAAAGTATTGATTATTAATATTTTGATATTATCTTGAAATCGTCTGCAAATGTACATAAATTCCAAATACGCACAGAAAAAAAGGCGGCCTGGATAGACCGCCTTCGATGTATATAATATGGTATATTATTGAACAATGAATTTTTGAACTGTGCTTCCATTGCTGCTGTTCAAATGGAGGAAGTAAACACCTTTTGACAAATTGTTCACCGGAATTTGGTAAATTTCTTCGCCTCCATTATGGTTAAACTGATCCATATAAACGGTTTTACCCATCATATCAACCACTTTAGCACTGAATTGTTGTGCATCTTCTGTTGACACTTGAACGTTGACGTAAGAAGAAGCCGGGTTAGGATAAACATTGACCTCAACATTCTCATAATTGTTGAGACCTGTTTGGATACCATAATAAGTCATTTGGAAACCATTACCTTGGAGTTTATTGTCAGAAGCGAAACGGATCGTGTACAAAGCACGAACTCTACCACCTGCGCTAACAAGAGGAGCCTCGAATTCCATTACTTCACCAACGGTAGGTTGATTATTAGCATCATAATGAGCGATAAGAACTCTACTGTTTGGATCAGCAGTAGTTTGATTATAAATGTCAACGAAATCACCATCTTTCAAATCGAATTTCTGGAAAGCATAGACAAGCTTGTCACAGAATTGCAATTTCAAATTGTATTCGCAAATGGAAGAGGCGCGATATTCCTCATCACTGGTAGAATTGCCCGGTTTGTCTGTGAGGACAGCTGTTTGGTCCGTATATTCATCGGTTTGACAAGTTTGTTTGGTGAAGTTGGTCACTTCATAATCCAACACGAAACCATAATCAACATTGTTGTCGGCATTGGAAGTGAAAACGACCAACACGCTATCTGCATTCACTGTCACAGCACCAGGAAGGGCTTGACCTACGTAATCAGCTTGTTCACCACCAGGAACACCCGAGTAGTCGTTACAAGCAGCCATCAAGTAATCACCAGAATAACGTTCTTTAACGCCAGATGCTTCAGTAGCACCCTTGTAAATGATAACTTCGTCACCACTCTTAACTTTCAGTTTAGAGAATTTAAATCTATAAGCGGTTGCATCAGGACAAGCAATCACCCAACGACGATTGGAGTTCGGAGCGTATTTCATATTACCAGCACCATCGCTGATGGTACCGAAGCTGGAAGTGACGCGAGCGAAGCTTTCAGCAGGTTTTTCAATGGCTGCGCTATCCGGCATAAGTTTCACCATCATAGAGTTTTCAAGAGTGAAAGCACCTTGGTTTGAATTTTGGTTGTTGATGAGGAAGTAGCCATTACCGCTACCAGCCCAACCCCAGTTCACGTGGAAATAGGTGGCATTGCCAATGGTGGTATAGCCATCCACAATCCAAGCGTGACCGCCAGATGTACTATGACCAGAATAGAAAAGCGGGCGATGAGCGTCCAGTTCAGCTTTGGCTTTGTTCACCCAAAGATAAACTAAGCTATCTGCGAAAACCTCTTCGCTCATGAGTTGGAATTGACCCTGATCAGAATAAAAATAGTTTGTCTGTAAAGCATTTAAAGCATATTCAGATTGTGAGCCAGAACCTTCGTTAGCAACAGTACCATAACTCATACGAACAGAAACACCACAATGATAGATCAATTTAGCCAATTCACCATCATAATCACCCAAAGAGTTTGCAATGGCGTTGTAATCGTAGGTAGCATCAGCATAATTGACCACTTGAGCAGGATACGTATAAATTAAATCATGAGTTTCATGATCATACTCGCGAGGAATATAGGACACAACACCTGTACCGTGTTCCGGATAACGATAGTAGAAGAGGATGTTAGCCATGGTCAAAGCCACACAACCCACAACAGCACGTCCATCTTCAGTGTAAAATGCTCTAGGATTGGTAGGGCACATGGTATTGTAAAATCTCTCTTGCGTCCAAGTGGTAGTAACCAAAGGTTCCACACAGGGGTTACCTCTGTGAGCATACGGCCGGAAGTCGCTTGCCAAATAATGATTCCAAGGGTTACGGGTTTTAAGTGCAGCTGAAGGATTGTTGATCAAATGTGACAACGATTTGGTGTACATTTCGTTGTAAATTTCAGCGCCAGATTTAGCATTGTAGTCGCTTTCCAAAGAAAATGCCAAAACAGGATTGGCTAATTCGGTAGCTGAAACAATAATAAAACCTTTTTCACCAACACGGAAACGATAAGTAACAGGGACTCCGTCGGTGGAATATTCGGTTTTCTCCAACACTAATTCCATTTGACCAGCCTTGGTGGCACCCACGCGTTCAGCGAGGAAGTTCTTTGACGCTCTCATAGCAGTCTCTACGGGGATTACATTCGCCGCGTAGCTCAACATTACGAACATCAGTAACGTTGCTAAAATTGTAAATTTCTTCATATTTTATTGAATTTTATTTATAATTATTCCATTTAATATTATTGCCGCAAAAATACAAAAAAAACAAAACAAAATATATGATTAGGAATACATTTTAAAATTTCTTCTTTTTCGGGAGTTTTTTGTATTTTTGCAGGTTGCTTTTTGGCAAGTATTTTTGACAGAAATAATTCAAAAAATATGAATACATCAAGAAAAATCACGAATGACTTATGGTATGTCGGAGCTTCCGACAGACGTTTGGCTCTTTTTGAAAACATGATGCCCATTCCGAACGGCACATCTTACAACTCCTACGTGTTGCTGGATGAAAAGACTGTTCTGCTAGATACTGTAGATCAGGCTGTTAGTGCGCAATTCCTCGAAAATCTGACCGCAGTATTGGCTGGTCGTGCTTTAGATTACATCGTCATCCATCACGTGGAACCCGACCATCTCGCTTCTTTGCAAGAAGTGTTGGTTCGTTGGCCTAATGCTGTCATTATCTGTAGCTTACAGGCATCCAGAATGCTGCAACAGTTCATGAATCTTCCTGAAAATGTTCAGATTCAAGTGATGAAAGAAGGCGACACGTTCAATGCCGGAAAACATACGTTCAATTTTGTGGGTGCGCAAATGGTACACTGGCCAGAAGTGCTGGTTTCTTACGAATCCACAGAGAAAATCCTCTTCTCCGCCGACGCTTTCGGTACTTTCGGCGCACTTAACGGCAATTTATACGCTGATGAGGTCAACTTCGACCGCGAATGGATGTATGAAGCCCGCCGTTACTATACCAACATTGTCGGAAAATATGGGATTCAAGTGCAGAACCTTCTGAAAAAAGCCGCAAATCTTGATATTGCCATGATTTGTCCGCTTCACGGTCCGATTTGGCGTAAAGATTTTGGCAAATTCATTGAAAAATACGACAAATGGAGCCGTTATGAGCCGGAAGACAAGGAAGTTCTCGTTATCTATGGTTCAATGTACGGACATACAGAATCCGTGGCAACGGTCCTGGCCGGCATGTTGGCTGACAAAGGATGCCGCAACGTGCGCATGTACGACGTGGCCGCAACACACGTATCGTACTTGGTATCAGAATCTTTCCGCTGCAGTCACATCGTACTCGTCGCCCCGACCTACAACGGTGGCCTCTATCCGCCGATGGAGAACTATCTGCTCGACATCAAGGCACACTTGCTGCAGAACCGCACCTTCACTATCATCGAAAACGGCTCATGGGCACCCGTTTCCGGCAACGCCGTGAAATCCATCCTCGGCGAAATGAAGAACACCACCGTCCTCGAACCTGCCATCACCTTCAAATCCGCGATGAAAGAGACGCAACGTACCGAATTGGAGGCTCTTGCAAATGCAATTGTCGAATCATTACGCTAACCCTCTAACCCTTTAGCCTTCTAACCCATAATTATGTATAAAATCGTCAAAAAAGAAGAATTAGGTCAGGACACTTACCTGATGGAAGTGGAAGCGCCGAAAATCGCGCAATCCGTACTGCCTGGACAATTTGTTATCGTGAAAGCGAATGAAACCGCCGAACGTATTCCATTAACCGTCAGCGACACTTTTTTGCCTGACGGAACTATCACTTTGGTTATCAAAGCGATAGGAGTTTCAACACGAAAAATTGTCTCTTACCCAGTTGGCGGTTTTTTCCATGATGTGGTAGGACCGTTGGGAAACCCATCTGCGTTTATCCATCGCCCGATCGGCATGTTGCGCCGGTCGCGGTACTGTTTCATAGCGGGAGGTGTTGGCATCGCGCCAGTCTTTCCATTGGTAAAGTGGATGTCACAGCACGGATTGGAGTGCGATGTCATCATCGGGGCCCGCAATGCGTCATTGCTCTTCTACATTGAACAGTTCCGCAAGATTACCAACAACTTATACATTGCCACAGACGATGGCTCCATGGGATTCAAAGGTAACGTGAATGATATGCTGGATTACCTCGTGCACCACGAAGGCCGTCGCTACGATGAAATTACCGCTATCGGTCCGATGATCATGATGAAGTTCGTGTCATTGAAAGCCAAAGAGTTAGGCATTCCTTGCGTGGTGAGCCTCAACTCGCTGATGGTAGATGGCACGGGCATGTGCGGCGCGTGCCGCGTGCAAATCGGCGGCCAAACCAAGTTCACCTGCGTCGATGGTCCCGAATTTGATGGCTCACTCATCAACTTCGACGAATGCATGCATCGTCAAGCCATGTATGACCATGTTGATGGTCGTAAGTTATTGGAAGAAGAGGAGTTAAAAGAAAATCACCAATGTCATATCGGCGGTATTACACATGAGCCACTTCCGCCTAAATCCCGCGTACCAGTGCGCGAGCAGTCGCCCGAGGTGCGCCGTACGAACTTTAGGGAGGTTTGTTTCGGATATAATGCCGAGGAGGCGGTGGAAGAGGCGCGCCGATGCCTGAACTGCAAAAACCCACAATGTGTGAACGGCTGCCCCGTACACATCCGCATCCCGAATTTCATCTCCTTGATCAAAGACGGACAATTTGACAAAGCTGCCACACTGATTCGCGAAGACACGGCATTGCCGTCCGTTTGCGGTCGCGTATGCCCGCAAGAAAGCCAATGCGAAGGCAAATGCGTGCTCGGACGCAAAGGAGATCCCGTTGCTATCGGCAAACTGGAACGTTTCATCGGCGACTGGTCCATGAAAAACAAAATCGTGGCACAGAAACCTATCGTACGAAAAGGACAAAAAGTGGCAGTGGTAGGCAGCGGACCCGCCGGCTTGACTTGCGCCAAGGAGCTACGCTGTATGGGTTATGATGTCACTGTGTATGAGGCACTTCACGAATTTGGCGGCGTACTTGTTTATGGTATTCCTGAATTCCGTCTGCCAAAGAAAGACATTGTGAAGCCCGAAATCGAAACTATCAAGAATCTCGGTGTGCGTTTCGAAAGCGATGTGGTGATTGGTCGCACCATGTCGGTGGACGATTTGATGAACAAATGGTGCTATGATGCCGTTTTCATCGCCTCGGGTGCCGGATTCCCTAACTTCATGAACATTGAAGGTGAAAATCTGTGTGGTGTGGTCTCCGCAAACGAGTTTTTGACGAGAAACAACCTGTTGTTCTCTTACAAGGAGCATTATGAAACCCCTAATTTCGTCGGCAAGAAGGTGACCGTGGTGGGTGGCGGTAATGTGGCTATGGATGCGGCACGCACAGCAATCCGTTTAGGCGCGGAAGTGCACATCGTCTATCGCCGCTCTGAACAGGAGTTACCTGCTCGTCGCGAAGAAGTACACCATGCTAAGGAGGAAGGCATTGATTTCCAATTGCTTACTAATCCTTTGAGAATTATCGGAGACGATAAAGGCTGGGTGAGCGGTATGGAATGCATCCGTATGGAGCTTTCCGAACCCGATGAATCGGGCCGCCGCCGCCCTATTCCCATTCCAGGCTCCGAATTTATCCTAGATACTGATATGGTCATCATGGCCATTGGTACTTCCCCTAACCCGCTGATTTACACCACTACCCAAGGTTTGGATGTCAACCGTCATGGTTGCATCGTAGCTGACGAAGAAGGAACCACCTCCCGCCCAGGGATCTTTGCCGGTGGTGACATCGTTTCCGGCGCAGCTACGGTAATCCTCGCCATGGGCGCGGGTAAAAGTGCCGCAAAAGCCATTGACGAATATCTTCGAAATACGAACAAATAATTTTAATGTTCCATGTAGAGATGGTATCTCTACAGACTGGCAACCAAACAACCATACAGTCCTGCCGTTTCTGTGCGCAACCGGCGGTCCCCTAATTTGACCTCCACATATCCGGCTTCGCGAGCAACGGCAATCTCTTCCGAACTGAAATCGCCTTCGGGACCGATTAACAAAATCATTTCGGAATGGTTACGCGGTGCGCTGACCAGCTGTCGCTGGTTGTTTTCATCGCACCATGCGATAAACTTATCCGCTTGAGTATCTGCGTTTTGGTGGATAAAGTCCGTGAATTTCGTCATCTTGAGCGGCGGCAACCACGTGGTTTGCGACTGTTTCAATGCCGCGATGGCCAACCGTTGCAGACGTTCGAGGTTGAGGTGCGTGCGCTCGGAATGGTCGCATTGCAGGAAGGTGAGCGAGCAGATGCCGATCTCGATAGCCTTCTCCAACAGCCACTCCATGCGGTCGGCGTTCTTGGTGGGTGCCACGGCAAGGTGCAATCCATTGTGGGTTAGGAGGTTGTCGGTAATATGCTGACGAATCTCCAGCAGACACTTTTTTGGATGTGCTTCGGCAATAACAGCTTCCGCTAAATGTCCGCAGCCGTCAGTGATGCACACCGCATCGCCCTCGCGATGGCGCATCACGCGTACGCAATGTTCTGATTCTTCGTTGCTTAAGGTGACGAAGGGTTGGGATATATCGGGGGAGTAGAAGTAATGCATGATTATGATTCTTTTTCAGACAACTCCATCCAACGTTCGGTCTTCTCGTCCAGCAGCTGGTTGAGCTCATTGTAACGCTTTCCCCACTCGGCGAAATCTTCGGGCGTGCCTTTGCCCATTGCCATCTTTTCTTCGAGAATCTTCTTCTCGATTTCCATGTTGGCGATGTCGGTCTCCAAGGATTCTAACTCGCGTTTTTCCTTGTAAGTCAGCTTGTTGGGTTGCGGTGTGCGTTGCGGTTTCACCGGCTCGGGACGGGCGGCCTTTTCAATCCGTTTTTGGATGCGCCGTTCCTTCTCACGCTGCTGCCGGTAATCTTCGTAATTACCCCAACAGTCGCGGATGATGCCGTCGCCCTCGAACACGAAGAGGTGATCGACTAACTTGTTCATCAGCCAGCGGTCGTGGGAGACGATGAGCAGACAGCCCTCGAAGTTGCCGAGGAAGTCCTCCAACAGGTTCAGCGTGTCGATGTCGAAGTCGTTGGTGGGCTCGTCGAGGATGAGGAAGTTGGGGTTTTTGAGCAGCGTGATGAGCAGGTGGAGCTTCCGTTTCTCGCCGCCGCTGAGGTCGTCGTAGTAGGTGTACTGCAGACTGTACGGGAATCCGAAATGGTTTAGGAAATTACTGGCACTCATGTAGTTGCCGTTGTCCATCCGGATGACTTCGGCGTGCTCTTTCACCAACTCCAGCACGATTTTGTTGCCGGCGTATTCCATCCCGTTTTGCGAGAAGTAGCCGAATTTGATGGTCTGTCCGGGGGTGATTTTGCCGCCGTCGGGAATCACCTCGCCCATGATCATCTTCAGGAAGGTGCTCTTGCCGGAGCCGTTCTTGCCCACGATGCCGCACTTTTCCCCTTTCTTGAAGATGTAGGAGAAGTCCTTGACGATGGTCTGGTCGGGGTAGGCGAAATCCAGATGGCTGATTTCCAATATTTTGTGTCCAATTCGCTCGGCCTGCACTTTGAAGCCTTCGGGGGCGGCCTCACTGCGCACGCTCACCGCTTCCTGCAGTTTTTCGAAGTTGTTGATGCGGGCGCGGGCTTTGGAGGTGCGGGCCTGCGGGGAGGTGTGCACCCACGCGAGCTCCTTGCGATAAAGTTGCCTCAACTTCTCCTGTTCGGCAGCAGCGTTGGCCAACCTTTCGGCCTTTTTCTCCAAAAAATAGTCGTATTTGCCTCGATAATGATACAGGTTGCCGTTGGAAAGCTCGAAAATGTCGTTGCAGACGCGATCGAGGAAGGAACGGTCGTGGGTGACCATCAGCAGGGTGATGTTGGCAGAAGAAAGGTAATTTTCCAACCATTCGGTCATCTCAATGTCGAGATGGTTGGTCGGCTCGTCAAGGATGAGCAGGTCAGTGTCGGCGATGAGGGTTTTGGCTAACGCCGCTTTTTTTCGCTGACCACCAGAGAGTTCGCCCACATTTTTCAACACATCATTAATCCCGAATTTGGAAAGAATCTCTTTCACCTTCGACTCATAATCCCAAGCTTGCAGCCTGTCAAGGTCAGAGATGGCTTTCTCCATGCGTTCCTGTGGAACCTCATGCCCGTTCTCCATCAGTGTCACGCAGGTTTCGTACTCCTTGATGGCTTTCAGAACTGGCGTATCTGCATCAAAAAGCGCATCTAATACAGAGTTATCCTCCTGAAAATCATCGCGTTGCGGCAAATACGAAACCACAATATCATTACGGATGATCACCTGACCTTCGTCTGGCGTATCGAACCCTGCAATAATGTTGAGAAGCGTACTTTTTCCTGTGCCATTCCGAGCGATGAGCGCGCTTTTCTGTCCCTTTTCCAGACCAAACGTAATCTGGTGGAATAACTCTTTTTCGCCCACCGACTTGGAAACTTTATCAACCGTTAAATAGTTCATATTATTTTTCAAAGCGGCAAAAATACAATTTTTTGGAGTTGCTGAAATTTCACTTCTCACTCATTTCCGACTATCAAAAAAAATTGTACCTTTGCCGCCGAAACTTGGCCCCGTAGTTCAGCTGAATAGAACGTCAGATTCCGGTTCTGAAAGTCGTGGGTTTGAATCCCGCCGGGGTCACTAAAATTTAGTCCGTATGAATATCGAAAAATACGACGAAATTCGGGCTTCCCTGCCCGAGGGCGTGCGTTTGATTGCCGTTTCCAAATTCAAACCTGCGGAAGACATCGCCCAGTTATACCAACACGGTCAGCGGGCTTTCGGCGAAAACCACGCGCAGGAAATGAAAGCCAAGCACGAAGTGCTTCCCAAAGACATCGAATGGCATTTTATCGGCCACTTGCAAACGAACAAAATCAAATACATTGCTCCGTATGTGGCGCTCATTCACAGTATTGACAGCTTTTCACTGCTGAAAGAGGTCAACAAATTTGCTGTGAAAAATGAGCGTGTCATCCCTTGCCTGCTGCAGTTCCACATTGCTGACGAGGAAACCAAGTTCGGCTTCTCCTGGGAAGAATGTGTGGAAATGTTGCAAAATCCCGAATTTCAACAGCTAAAAAATGTTAAAATCCACGGTGTCATGGGTATGGCTACCTTCACCGATAACCAAGAGCAAGTGCGTGGCGAATTCCAACATCTGCATCAGATTTTCAAAGATCTCAAAGCGCAATTTTTCTCACAAAACACTGATTTCAAGGAACTTTCCATGGGAATGACGGATGATTATCCCATTGCCGTCGCTGAAGGTAGCACCTTGATTCGCATCGGCAGTGCCATCTTCGGACCAAGAAATTATAATGTTTGACTTTATTATTGACTTAGACAAATGACTTAGACTATTAAACCCTAAACTCTAAACCCTAAACCCTAAACTAATCCCCCCCTAACCTTTATGAATAAAAAAATCTTCCTTCTGCTAATAGCCGTTCTGATGGCGGGTATTTTCTCCGCATTTGCGAATGATGCTGACACCACGGCCTATTTAGGTGACAAAAAACCAAAAAAGGAGAAACCCAAGAAAGATAAAAACGTGGTGCGTACTGGCTGGACCTTCGGCATGCTCCCCAGTGTGGGATACGATGCCGACAAAGGTTTCCAATACGGTTTGCTGTCGAATGTCTATTATTTCGGCGACGGATCCACCTATCCCGAATACCTCCATTCCCTCTATTTCGAAGCGGCTTATACCACCAAACGTTCCGGCCTTTTCCGTTTCAGCTACGATTCCAAGCATCTGCTTCCTGGACATCGGGTGAAACTCGATATTTCTTATCTACCTGACGCACTGTGCGACTTCTACGGTTACAATGGTTACCAGACCGTTTATAACCACGACTGGGCGAATAAGAAAAGCGAGAATTATATCTCCCGCGCTTTCTACAAATCTCAGCGTGACCTCCTCCGCATCGCTGGTGATATCAACGGAAGCATCGGGGAAGATTGGTACTGGAATGCCGGTCTCGGACTTTTGTGGTACAATATCGCGCCAGTGAACATCGACATGATCAACAAGGGCAAGAAACCGGAAAACATGCTACCATACGTGGACGGCATGTATGACAAATACGTGAAATGGGGCATCCTTTCGCAAGCAGAGGCTAACGGCGGTTGGCATCCTTACCTTCGCGGCGGTATCTCCTACGATAACCGCGACCGACTGCAAAACACCAACAAAGGTATGAATGCAGACTTCTTTTTGACCTATTATGCTGGTTTTGGAGAAGATAAATATGCGAATAGTTTGTTTTTCAATGCCAGTTTCCGCCATTTTGTACCCGTTTATAAAGATTGGATCATTTTTGCCTATCGTTTGGCTGCCCAACTGAATGTAGCTGGCGAAGCTCCCTTCTATATCAACAATTACTATAATAACTTGTTTATCCAGAGAGTGTTATATGAAGGTCTCGGCGGCGGAAACACCAACCGCGGTATCCTGAGAAACCGTATTACTGCTAAAAGCTACGCCTTTGCTAACATCGAATTCCGCTTCAACGTCTATAAATTTGACATCGGCAAAGAACACTTTGCCATTGGTTTGAATCCGTTTTTGGACATGGGACTTATCCTGCAACCCTATCGCCTAGATGAAAAAATCATCACGAACAACATTATACAAAACGATCCCGACTTCAATCTGGATGAACTATCCGACTACATCATCTTTGACGAAAGCAAGAATATCTACCGTCCACACTTTTCCGCAGGTATAGGTCTAAAGCTGATGATGAATGACAATTTCGTGCTTTCTGTGGATTGGGCCGCACCGTTCGACAAACGCGACAACGGCAGCTTGGCTAACATTTATGTCAAAATGGGTTATATGTTTTAATCTATGCAACTATTTGAAAACCAAAATCTTAAAGCCTATAACACCTTCGGGATGGAGGTGTTTGCTCGTCAATTTATCCAAATGGAAAATGCTGACGAGATACCTACTATCATCAACGATTATTTGAAAAGAGAGCCCTACTACATCCTTGGAGGTGGTAGTAATACCTTGTTTACCAAAGACTTCGATGGCATTGTGGCGCACCCCGCCTTTGGAGGAATTGAGGTGAAGGAACGAACCTATGATAACGTGCTGCTACGCGTAGCAGCCGGCGAACCTTGGGACAACCTGATTCAATACTGTATTAGACACGAATACTTTGGCATTGAGAATCTTACGGCTATTCCTGGATTGGTCGGAAGTGCACCCGTACAGAATATCGGCGCATACGGTGTGGAAGTAAAAGACACCCTCTACAAAGTTGAAGGTTTCCGCATCTCCACTGGCGAACCGTTTGAACTGATGAACGCCGACTGCCAATTTTCTTACCGGAATTCTATCTTCAAGCAGGCATTGAAAAACGACTGCATCATTACTTACGTTTGGTTCCAATTATCAATTAAAGAGCATTTTACGTTATCGTACCAAGGGTTGGCCAATGCAATGGCTGAACGAGAGTTGCCAATGAAATTGCGCTATGTCTCCGAATGCGTGCGCAAAATCCGCGATGCTAAGCTACCTGACCCAAAAATAGTCGGTAATGGCGGCAGCTTCTTCAAAAATCCTGTGATTTCCTCTGAAGAATACGAAGATTTAAAAAGCCAATATCCCGATTTGATAGCCTACGATGCTCCTGATGGACAAAAGAAACTATCTGCTGGTCAACTAATTGAGAAGGCTGGATGGAAAGGTAAACGAATGGGCAATGCCGGTACGTGGAAAAACCAAGCTCTGGTTCTAGTCAACTACGGCAATGCCACTCCAAAAGAGGTACTGGATACAGCTGAAACGATTGTCAAAGATGTTAACTCGCTGTTTAACATAACGTTAGAAATGGAAATAAACCGAATTTAATCTTTATCATCTTGAAATTATCTAAAATAACAATGAAAAAGAACACCCATATCGCCAATAATCTTCAGAAAAGTCTATATATCGGACTGACATTCTGTTGTTTACTGTTTTTGATGAACAGTTGCGATATATTTGGGGGCGGCCAAAAATTCGACAAAACGCTGCTCACTGGAACATGGGCGGCAGGCACTTTGCATGAACATTACAACGAGGTAGGCACTGGCTACACATGGGACACCGCCGACGACGTGACTGAAGAGGAAGCACAACCCTTCACCTGGACGTTGGAAGGCTCCACCTTGACTCAAATTCACAAAATGGAAATGGGCGGTAACGTGCCAAAAACCTATACGGTTACGAAATTAAACGCCACTACCCTCTCCTACCACGATGACTTCGGAAAATATTACACCTTTACCAAACAATAGATGAAAAAAGCACTAAAAATAGGACTCATTTCCTTGGCATCCCTCATTCTAGTGATTGCCATTATGGTTTCTATTGCTCTTTTTAGCATTTTTTCACCTTCCAAATTGGCAAAAATTGTCAATAATCAAGCCGACAAATTTCTTACTTGCGAATTCCATATCGACAATGTTGGACTCACTTTTTTCAAAACTTTCCCAAAAATCGGATTGGATTTGGAAAATGTCGTACTGAAAAATCCGCAAAACGCTAACGTTTCAGATACTTTGCTGTACGTAAAAGACTGTGTGGCCGCGCTCAACATTCGTGAACTCATCAAAAACAAACACGTAGAAATTAACGATTTTTCACTGAAAGAAGGCCTGGCCAACCTCTATATCGATGAAGCAGGAAACGGCAATTTCAATGTGTTCCGCTCCAATCCCAACGACACTTCCTCTTTTGATTATACTGTTGATTTACAAAAAGTTAAGACTAAAAAATTAGATATTCGCTTTCAAAATGAGCAATCGAAGCTGAAAGCGAACCTTGAACAGGTGGATTTAACGGTAAAAGGTGCCTTTGCGGAACAAAACATGGATGGAAAGTTGAAAGCGAATGCCAAAACGCTCTTTTTCATCATGGACGACAGCACCAAAATCAACCTTTCCGGACAAAATCTCGAAGCCACCTACGACGGTTCTTTCACAAATTTTAACTTAATAAACGGCGAAGCAAATGTACGCTTGCAAAAAGCCCGCCTTCTTCTTGACACTTCCTTATATGTCAATGAGTTAGATGTTTCAATCTATTCAAAATTGCTTGCAGATTTTGATGCACAACAGTACAATTTGAAAGAAACGGTCGTTAAAATCGATGGTCATTCCCTTTTGGTGAACGGTTTGGTACAACAAGATTCTACCCGCCACGGACTTTATACCGACCTGCAATACGAAACCGACGAATGGAACATTCTGGATATCCTCCCCATTATTCCTGATGCAGTGATCGGTAACGCACTGGATGACATAACGATAGAAGGAAAAATGCAAATCCAAGGAACGGTGAAAGGACTATATTCTCCTACTCATTTACCTGTCGTCACCTCCGACATTGCTTGGAAAAACGGTTCGTTTGCGATGAAAGACCTGCCGCTTGATTTTGAAAAAATTAACGCTCTTTTCGATCTCGACTTGAATCTCAACAACCAAAGCGATTTGACCGTCAAATCATTGTCCGCAACCACGCGAAAACACAATAAATTGACCGCTTCGGGTACCATTAAGAATCTGTTTGGCAAGATGTTATGCGATATTGTCGCCAACGGGAACCTGCACATTAATGACTTCAAAGATTTCTTGCCGGAAATTTTTACTCAATACGAGGGCAAAGCGGATGTTAAAGTTCAAACGCAGCTCGCATACGACCCCGAAACCGGGTTTTCTGTTGACAATATCTCCAAAGCCATCGTCAACGGACAGTTTAAGGACTTGAAACTGCTATACGATGATACTATGTCCGTCTATTCACCTGATTTACAGGTTGACTTGACATTCCCTATCACTGAGAAACCGTACAAAATCGACGAATGGCTCAATGCTAAGGTGAAAACGAGTGAACTGCTAATCCAAAATATACGCTCTAATGCAAAAAAGGAGATCAATGGCTCTATTATTGAGTTGGATGCTTATACCAACAATCTGTTAGACAGCACGGTAGAACTCAAATTTGCCACTTCCTATAAGCTGTCTCATCTCGGTATGCAGGCAGACACGATTACTGCGGAACTCTCACATCCTCAAGGCATTTTCGTGTTGAAAAACATGAATCAAATGCGTTTGGATTACAACGGAAATAATGTTAACGTTTACGTCAGCAACTCAGGACAACCCACGAGTTCCAACATGGGCAATTTCATCAACTTCACTACAGATAAAATAAATCTGCAAGCAGAGATTGATTATAAGGATTATGAAGAACACCCGCTGGTGAAGTGGTCGCCGGTGGTGAAACTACAGACCACAAATGCCAAAGCAGAAATCCGCGATGTGGCGCACGCCATAGAATTTCCGACACTAAATATTGACTTCAACCCGCAGAAATGTGTGTTAAAAAAAGCAAATTTGAAGTTCGGACAGTCTGACATTAATCTCACTGGCACCATTACGGGTATAGAACCTTACCTCCAAAACAAAGGATTACTTAAAGGCAATTTAGAATTAGTGGCCAACTATTTGAATTTGAATGAATTGATGGCATTTGTAGATGGTTTCGGTGCTCCCGACACATTATTGGAGCAAGCTGAACAATTAGCTGATAATAAAGAAACTACACCCTTTATCGTACCATTTGGCGTGGATGTCAACATGAACACAACCATCAAGAAAGCCTTGTATGAGGAATCGGAATTCCGCAACATCGCCGGGCGCGTGTATGTGAAGGACGGCGTATTAGTATTGGAGGAAATGGGTCTCACCAACGATGCTGCACGGATGCAACTCACGGCCATGTACCGCACCCCGCGCATGAACCATCTCTTCCTCGGCTTCGACTTCCATCTACTTGACATCAAGATAGATAAGCTCATTGCTATGATTCCGGAAGTCGATACCATTATCCCTATGTTAAAAGCTTTCAGCGGCAACGCTGAATTCCACTTCGCAGCGGAAACCTACCTGAAATCCAATTACGATATCAAATATTCTACCCTGCGAGGCGCCGCCGCCATCAACGGTCACGACTTGGTGGTTTTGGATAATGAAACCTACAAAACCATCGCTAAGAAACTGATGTTCAACAAGAAAACGCAGAACAAAATCGACAGTTTATCAACGGAAATCACCATCTTCCGCAACGAAGTGGATGTCTATCCGTTCTTGCTTTCCATCGACAAGTACCAGGCCATCATCTCCGGACGGCACAATCTCGACATGACTTACGACTATAACATTTCCTTACTCAAACCCATACGCATAGGTTTGGATATCATTGGTTTAGAAGATAAACTGAAGTTCAAAGTCGGCAAAGCCAAATACGCGACCCTGTTCCAACCCGAAAAGCGAAAAGTGGTAGAAACCAATATCTTGGAACTTAAAACGCTTATTAACAAGACATTACAGGAGAATGTCCGATAATCTTGTAGGGACGCTATTCATTGAATCTCCAAGGTACCCCATTTCGTTTGTTAGCGCGTATGTGTATTTTATATACATTTGCAACTTTGTTTTTGATTGCTTAAATATTTATGAATCTGATTGTTACCCTATTAAGTGATTGGCGTTTGCGCGACCCCTACGTGTCGATGTTCAAAGGCAGCCTCTTGAGCGTCTTCCCTGAAGTTCAAATCATTGATATGACCCATTATGTGGACAAGTTCAATCTGCCACAAACTGCCTTGCTGATGAAAAGCGGATATCGCTCATTTCCAGAAGGTTCCATACACTTGATTTTGACAAACATGTCTCTGAATTCCACCTTCTCACCTGTGCTGCTGCAACACAACGGACATTACTTCATCGGCGAAGACAACGGCGTTTTTCATCTTATGTTTGGAATGGAAACGCCTTTGAAAGGATTACAACTTTCAGATAATAAAGCAAATACGTTAGACCAAATTATTAAATTTATCCAATTAATCAAAGAGGGCAATTTGGCCCAAAACACAGTGGAATATTCCAAATTCAAACGTTTGTTTACCGAAATGCCCGATCATTCTGTTTCAGAAAGGCGTATAGAGGGACAAATTGTCTATATTGATGCATTCTACAATGCCGTTACCAATATTCCCGTAAGTATGTTTGAAAAAGCAGTTAACGGACATGAATTTACGGCAAGCATACAATCGAAAGGTAGTTGGATTATTCGCAAACACTTTGATCATTACACGGCAACTGATGATGAGATGTACCTTTGCAATAATGCTTTAGGTTATTTGGAAATTGCTGCGTATCAATCTGATGTGGCAATTTTAGCAGATTTGGAACCCGACGATACCATCACCATTAAATACGAATAATCATGATTAATGTAGGATTGGTTCAAGCCGACATTAAGGCTTATAACAAAAAAGGAAACTTGGCGCACTATTCGGAATGGCTGGAAAGCGCGATTCAGGAACCCGTGCATTTGCTGATATTCCCTGAAATGTTTCATTGTGGTTTTTCTCCTGATATTCAATCAGATGCGGAACAACATAATGGTGAAGGAGTCTATTTTCTCTACTTAATGGCCTGCAAATTCGAATGTGATGTAGTGGCCACGATTCCTGTTAAACAAAACGGGTTGATTTACAATAGATTAGTATGGCTTTCCCGCGACCGCATCTTAGGGAGCTATGACAAACACCATCTATTTTTAGGAGAAGAAGAATTCTTCAGCCCAGGCAATCAGAAAACCATCATACAATCTTTAGGATATAAATTCCTGCCGCTGATTTGTTTTGATGTGCGCTTCCCCGAATGGAGTCGCAACCGATTGATTGACAATAAATTTGATTATGATTGTTTAGTCTATACAGCCAATTTTCCAGCACCCCGCGAACAAGAGCTGATAGCTTTGGCACGTGCACGCGCTATTGAAAACCAAGCCTACGCACTGGTTGTGAACCGAGTTGGCACCGACGGATACCAACGAAAATATAATGGCGGTTGCGCCATTATCAATCCGCATGGAGAAATTGAAGCGCAAACCAGAACGCAAAAAGAAGAGATTTTAATCCATTCTTGCGACTTTGATGCCGTAAAATCGCTAAGAGAGCAGTTTCCAATATCAAAATTTTGGTAAAATTAACTATTTTTTTATATGTAAACAGTTGATTAATAATGATTTATAAAAAATTTCAGTGATTTGACTGAGAATTAAAAAAAAGTGTATATTTGCAGCCTCAAACCAACGATGGTGCTGTAGCTCAGTTGGTAGAGCAACGGACTGAAAATCCGTGTGTCACTGGTTCAATTCCCGTCAGCACCACGAACCCCGAATAATTCGGGGTTTTTTGTTTTAAATACATTTCTCGATAGATTTAATGGAATAAGCAAAGTTCAAAGCAACTGCTAACTAAAAAGCCCCACACCTTATTGGTATGAGGCTTCAAATTATTGATTTACAGATTTTTATTTCTTGAAATAGCGATTAAAGAGACCTTCGAAACCTTGTCCGTGACGAGCTTCATCTTTAGCCATCTCATGAACGGTATCATGGATAGCATCCCAATTCATCTCTTTCGCACGCTTAGCGATACGCATTTTGTCCGCACAAGCCCCGCTTTCGGCCATCATACGCTTTTCCAGGTTGGTTTTGGTATCCCAGACCACCTCACCGAGTAATTCGGCAAATTTGGCGCAATGCTCGGCTTCCTCGAAGGCATAGCGTTTGAAAGCCTCAGCCACTTCAGGATAACCTTCGCGGTCGGCCTGACGGCTCATAGCCAAATACATGCCCACTTCCGTAGCTTCACCCATGAAATGCGCATTGAGATCCTTAATCATCTCTTCATCGCTGTCTTTGGCAACGCCGATAACGTGCTCCGTGACAAATGACAAAGCACCATCTTCTACCAATTCTTTGAACTTTTCAGCAGGTTGCTTACATTGAGGACATCTTTCTGGGGGAGTATCTCCTTCGTGTACATAACCGCACACGGTGCAAACGAATTTTTTTTTCATAAATTTCTGATTTTTAAGTTATTTGATTATTGTTGATTAAAAATTATCAGGCAGAATTTGGAAATAGGATTGCGGATGGTCGCAAACAGGACACACATCCGGAGCCTTCTTACCAACCACAATGTGACCACAGTTGCTGCATTGCCAAATCATGTCATTGTCGCGAGAGAAAACAAGACCCCCCTCAATGTTGGCCAACAGCTTTTTGTAACGCTCCTCGTGGTGCTTCTCGATTTCGCCTACCATGGTGAAAAGTTGAGCAATATGATCGAAACCCTCTTCCTTGGCAGTTTTAGCAAAACCGGCATACATATCTGTCCACTCGTAGTTTTCGCCAGCAGCAGCATCCTTCAGATTGGTAACCGTATCAGGAACCTTGCCATCGTGAAGCAATTTGAACCAAATTTTGGCATGTTCTTTCTCATTGGCAGCCGTCTCCTCAAAAATAGCAGCAATTTGATTATAGCCATCCTTTTTGGCCTTGGAAGCATAGTATGAATATTTGTTACGTGCTTGAGACTCGCCAGCGAAAGCGGTCTGCAGATTTTTTTCAGTTTGGGATCCTTTTAATTCCATAATTATTCTATTGATATTTGTTGATATTTTATCTCATCTCCTTTTCAAAAGAAGAACTGCAAAATTACTCATTTTTCTTTTATTCTCCCCTTCTATCGGAAAAAAAATGTTGAAAGAAAAAATTATTAACGTAACACACTAATAATCAATATACAAATGAAAAATACAGAGTATAATTCGAAAAAAAAAATTTTTGATACCAAAAGATGTCAAAACGAAATAAATCGAAAAAATCGAGGATATTAAAATAATTAACTGAAAATCAATAACTTAAAATATAACAAATGACTAAGGTTTAGCTATTATCCGTTGACTCTCCGCCACCACCCACACTTCTACCCCCTATCCCATATTCACTACTCACTATTCACTACTCACTCCCTTCAAAAAAATCATCAACGCAGTAATATCAGCAGGACTTACACCACTCACACGGGAGGCTTGACCCAAATTGGCAGGTTGAAGTTTTGTCAGCTTTTCACGAGCTTCCTTAGACAAAGATTGAATGCTTGCGTAATCCAAGTCAGCAGGTAATTTGATATTGTCCAAATTAGAAAGATGCTGCACTAATTCTTCCTCTTTTTGGATATAACTATTATACTTGATGTAAGTTTCAGCATTGACAATTTGCTCCGCATCCGCTCCTATTTGCGATAAATATTTAGCAAAATCAAAGTCGTAATCAATAATATCTTGTATGGAGATCTGCGGACGGAGCAACACATTTTCCAGCTTTACATTCTGAGTCAACGGCGGAGTTCCGCGCTTCTCCAGCAAAGCATTGAGCGTTTGCAACTGTGTAGTGTGCCGACGAAGATACCCGATGATTTGTTGCTGAATATCGTATTTATGAAAATATTCCAGGTAACGATCTTCATCAATTAAACCGAGTTGATGACCTATTGGTGTTAGACGATAGTCAGCATTATCCTGCCGCAGAAGGATACGATATTCAGCACGTGAAGTAAACATACGATACGGATCTTGGACGCCTTTTGTGACTAAGTCGTCGATGAGAACTCCGATATAGGCTTGTGAGCGTGTAAGGATAAGAGGCTCTTTTTGTGCAATGGAGAGGTGCGCATTGATACCAGCCATCAATCCTTGGCAAGCAGCCTCCTCATATCCTGTTGTTCCGTTCACCTGACCAGCAAGATAGAGATTTTTGATGATTTTTGATTCTAACGTATAATGCAGTTGTGTTGGGTCGAAATAGTCATACTCGATAGCATATCCTGGGCGGAAGATTTCTGCACTTTCCAATCCAGGAATTAAATGCATCGCTTCGACCTGGATATCTTCCGGAAGAGAAGAGGAAAAGCCATTCAGATAATATTCATGAGTGCCACGACCTTCAGGTTCCAAAAAAAGTTGGTGGCGGGTACGTTCAGCAAAGCGGACAATCTTATCCTCTATAGAGGGACAGTAACGAGGACCCACACCTTGAATGCGTCCTTGAAACATCGGAGATTTTTCAAAACCTTTTTGCAGGACTTTGTGGACTTCCTCATTCGTATAGGTAATCCAGCAACTAAGCTGACGATGAAGCTGCGGGGTATTGGAAAATGAAAATCTGCCAGGATTTTCTTCCCCAGGTTGTTCTTCCATTTTAGTGAAATCCACTGTTCGTCCATCAATTCTCACGGGTGTGCCAGTCTTCAATTTCTGGGTACGAATACCGGAATCTTTCAATTGGTCGGAAAGAATAAAAGAGGCACTCTCCCCTATCCTACCTCCAGAAAAATTAACCTCGCCCACATGTATTTTGCCGTTGAGAAAAGTACCATTTGTAAGGATGACCCTTTGAGCAAATAACGTTTTACCCAATTGGGTTTTTATCCCTTTCGCAGTGTAGTCCTCAAGAAGGAGTTCAGTAACGGTATCTTGACGTAGATGTAGATTCGGAGTATTTTCAAGTACGCGTCGCCAATAGAGGGAAAAGGCTGTTTTGTCGCATTGTGCACGCGGACTCCACATGGCTGGTCCTTTGGAACGATTGAGCATTCTGAACTGTATCATGGTATGATCCGTCACGATGCCTGTCATGCCACCGAGCGCGTCTATTTCTCTCACGATTTGTCCTTTGGCGATACCACCAATTGCAGGGTTACAAGACATCTGGGCAACCAATGCAAGATTCATCGTAACGAGCAAAACCTGATGTCCCAGACGCGCCGAAGCAACTGCTGCTTCACATCCAGCATGACCTGCACCTACCACTATAATATCGTAATGATTCTCCATCTTTTCACGTGAAAACCTAATGCAATATTCTGATTTAAAGTTGATTACAAGTTTGAATTGATTAGTAATGCCAGTGATTCGTTTTCTTTTTGTCTCATCATTTGAGCCTCTTCTTCCGACTTGTCTTTATATCCGCAGAGATGTAAAGTACCATGTACAACGACTCTCAATAATTCGTTATCATAAGTCTTTTCAAATAATTTGGCATTCTCATTTACTCTATCAAGACTGATTAAAATACTACCTGATACCACATCACCCACACACTCATCGAAGGTGATAATATCAGTATAAGTATCGTGGTTGAGAAAGGTATTGTTACGTTCGAGCATGTACTCATCATCGCAAAATATGTACGAAATGTCACCAGGAACTTTACCCTCTTTGCGTATAACCTGCTGTAACCATATCTTATGTTGTAATGCAGGTTTGAATGCACTGTCGGCAATGTAATCAAAGGTAATCATAATTAACGGACAATTGAAAACTTGGTTTGATAACGTCTTTTACCATCAAACAACTCCAAAAAATAAATGCCACTATTTAATGAGGAAACATCTATCATATTTGTTTCAGGAGAAAATAACACAGAAACAGGCCGTCCTGTTAAATCGAAAACAGTCAACGTTTGCACATCCGCATAAGGAGACAACGACCAAGAGATATTATATTGTGCAGGATTTGGAAAAACAGAAAGTGATGCTTTCGTAATCCCATAATCAGAAATGGATGTGGAATCGTGAGAAACAGTATCAACCACAAAACACCATTTTGATAAAGAATCATAAACAACGTTTTTTACGGCCAATTTAGCCTTAAAGGCCATTTCATCATTTATGGTTCCATTCCAAGAAATATCCATCGGATTACGGCTTGTAAAGAGCGAATAGAAACAACACGCTGCTATATAAGAACCAACATAAGATGGATGACTTTCATCGGATTGATAAAGTTCAATTTCTGGATAATGGTCACGCACATAATGCCACACAGCTCCGACAGGTGAAACACAAGTATGGTTATCTTCAGCCATCATCATGTAACGGGCATAAAGCAAGCTATCCATACCTTCGTAAGTACAAAGTGGAGGATAATTTTGACAATTATCATGATCCCCATTCTTACGCCCCCAAGTCATGTAAAACGCAATCTGTGCATCAGGATTATAAAGATTAACAGCTTCGCATAACTGCTGCGCGTATGGATAAGATTGTTGCATGAATTGTCCTTCTGGAAAAGAAGGCAATTGACTCTGTTCTTGGAGTATCACATAATCGAATTCTCCAGATTGAATCGTACTTATAGAAGACAAACAATGTTGTTGGAAAGTATAACCACCAGGTGCCAACATGGTAACTTCAATAGATTCTCCAGCGGATTCATAGATACGCTGAACTAATTCTGGAAGATTATTGTAATAAGTATAGCTATTGCCAATAAATAAAAAGCGTGAAGATTGGGCGTAAATCCCAAAAGAGCAAACAAAAACGATTAAAACTGAAATAAGCTTTCTCATGAATACTTGAAAATGTTTTTCCTGACACCTTGATTTTGCACATGACGCTGAATACTCATTTTAGTTTTCACGTGAAAAGTGGATATAAGTGTAACAAAATCAGGAGAAAAAGAAATTTCATCAGCTAATGACTGAAGGACGAACAACGCAGTGTTTTGTCCGTCTTCGTTAGATGCAAAAGAATTGAAATTTCCATTCTGCAAGGAATATTGAACAGTAATACCATCACTTTCTATTTGGAAATACACATCGGCATTAAAATCACTTTGCATACTATCCAAATAATCGCATATCATTTGATTGGACATAGAGATAGAGCCAAAGTCCTTTTCAATGGCAAAATCTTCACAGATTTGCTCAATTGTTTGAAGCGTTTTTTCATAAAAATTGCTTCTATTCAATTCAGAAAGTGAAATTTCAATCATATCCTTAGTTTTAATCGATATTATAAAAATAGTTGTTTGCTTTCGATTTATAATAATAATTCAAGCTGGCAGGTACAGAACGTAACATTTCATTCTGTTGATTTTGTTGCCTATCTAAATTCCAATCTTTTGGCGGATTCATATTAGGAATTTGACGCGCTTCATTGGATTTACGTTCTTTGTCTTTTTCACGTTCCATATCCGCTCGTTCACTCTGCAAAAGACGAGTAGTTATATCTTTTTGACGATTTATGGTTTGCTGAGTAATTTGACGGTTTACCAACTCCTTTTCCGTCTTTTGCATATCTTCAATGATCTTATCCAAAG
Source organism: uncultured Bacteroidales bacterium (assembly GCA_946413585.1). Taxonomy (GTDB): domain Bacteria; phylum Bacteroidota; class Bacteroidia; order Bacteroidales; family WCHB1-69; genus F23-D06. The sequence continues at coordinate 34,023 of CAMKLG010000014.1, read as the reverse complement.
ACTTGTCCCCTACCCCATTTTGTGACTTTAATTCAGATTGATAATCCTGCAACATCTTGCGAATTGCTTCCTGCTGAGCAGCCATCTTGGCAAATTGTTCACTCATATTCTGCTGAGGCTTCCCGCTCTGGCCTTGTTTAGCCTGCTGCTCCATAGATTTCTTCATAGCCTCCATCTGACGATTCAACTGTTGTTGCAACTCACGAGCAGAAGCCTTTTTAGGTTTACCCTTTCCACCCGGTTTATTGCAGGAACCATTTCCTGCCTTATTACATTTCTGTTGACTCTGCTTTTGTTGCTCTTGCATATCCTTCATGGATTCCATCAGCATCAATGCCAAATTGTTCATGGAGGTCAACGAAAATTGTTGATTTTTTGCAGCTACTGACAATCTGCGATTCTGCATTTCAGTTTGAGCAGTTTCAATATTATTCTGAATTTTTGACAATTCTTGGTGAATGAAAGGCTTAACAGCTGTTTGACGACGAGCTAGTGCATTTAAAGAATCTTCAATATGATTCATTGTTTGACGGACTTCAAACTGCTTCTTCATTATATCTGTAACAGAAGTAGAATAATTTGAGGTCTTTTGAGCTTTTTTCAAAATATCCTCCTGATCAAAAGAAATTTTAACCAAATTATCCAAAATTTGACGTAATGTGGCAATATCTTCAGTTATATTTTCTAATTCGCTCTCATTGAAATCCTGTTCCATTTGGTCAGCCATTTGCTCTATATCATCCGCTGCTTTCTTTTGGTTATCAGCTGATTTTGAACGGTTATTACGTTCAAGATTCTGAGCACTTTGCTGCATATTCTGATCAGCATCTTTCTGTAAAGATTGATTATCTTTGAATTTAGTAGGATCTTCTAATTCATTATTCAGTTTTTTGAGTGCCTCTATATCTTTTTTCAACTCATTGTACTGATTTTGTAATTCTTGCTGATTCTTTTGCAAAGTCTCTTTAGAAATTTGTTTATTCTCCGTTTTTTGAGCATTTTTACGCAAATCATCAGCTAAATTACGCATATTTTGAACAGCCTCATTCAATTTCTTCTCAACCTCTAATTGCTTATAGAGTTGCAATTGTTGATCCAACGACTCATTGATATCTTCAGTGGATAATTTCATTTTCTCCATCTGTTCTTGGATCTGATTCTTATTCATATTCTGCATCATTGCTTCCAACTCCTGCAACATCTGTTTCATTTCATCAGAAAGAATCTCGTCCATTCGCTTTTGCAACTCTTGCTGCTTGCGCAAAATGTCTTCATCCACTTGTTTATATTGGTTCTCCACCTGCTGATGGTTCTCTTGTTTTTGCTTCAGTTCATTAATTTGATCTTGCAATTTTTGATAATCTTTCATCAATTTTTCCAAGTTCTTCTTATCTTGCCAAGAAAGTTCTTTTTCCTGCATCATTTTCTGCTGCATTTTCTCTATTTCTTTAGCCAAATTCTTAGATTCTTTAAGTAAATCGGAAAAATCAGACTTAGTTTCTTCTTCCGTGCGCTGCAAATCTTCCTCAATCTCATCAATAGAACGTACTCTATAAGATTGAACTGAAGATTTTGTAGATTTAGCACCATTTACGCCATCATTATCAAACACTTGGAAATAATACTCAATTTGTTCGCCAGGTTGCAAATTGAGCATACTTTGATCAAAATAGTAATAAAAATCTTGGATGGTAACATTATTTTGAATCTTTATAGGTACAATAGTACTTGAAGTCATGACTTTACCATCTTTATCCAACTTGTTATATACAAATTGGAGTTTGGTGAAACCATAATCATCCTTTATATTTCCTTTGAAATAAACACGATCATGATAGGTGGAGTCTTGTTGAGACTGAACGTAAATATCAGGATACATATCCTTTATAACAGTTACTTCATCAGACAATGTATCTTTACCTATCATATACTGATTTTTATTTAGAATGGAGTAAGTAAATGAATTTCTAGCCGTAACATCGACCAAATAGTTATCTTTATCTGAAGAGATGACCTTTTCATGATCATCAACAATCAAAATAAGATTCTCAGAATTACGGGTAATGAAATTCCAAGTGATGTGAGTTCCTTCTGGCACAGTCAAATTACTAACATTCTCCAATACCTCGTCAGGTTTATTCAGATAAGCCGGATAATGGAGAGAAATATTGAAACCAAGCATTACCGGCTTGGGTAATACTTCAATCTGATAAACAGTAGAGGTAACTTCATCTGTAACAATCTGAAAATCTGTACTTTCCTTTAAATTTGTGAAGGTATAAGAAAACTCCGAATTAGCATTTTTCTGACACTTATAATTTCGATTCTTATAATTCACATATACCTCGTCTGGAACTTCACTACCATCAACCTTGATATTAACAGTAAAGTCCTCATATTGAAATGTTGTCAAAGAAGGATTGGTGATAGCAAACGCGTATGGAGCAGGTTTTTCATAAACTTCAGAATAGTGCACAATTCGCTTGGTGGGTTCCGTAAATAGCTCTTTCTTAATGGAAAAAAGCAATAAAAAGATGGCAATAGGAAGCAACATCCAAAGGGCGAAACGTTTTGTTTTCTGAACGGGAATCGCCTGAACGAATGAGTAAGCTTTGAAAGAGTCAACTTTGCTATCGATAGCTGCAGACAAAAGATCATAGCTAATATAATCACCACGTTCCATTTGTCTTCTTAACTCAAAAAGATTCAATAACTTATCATCAATTTGAGAAAAATGTTTACCTATAATACTGGCTATTTCCTCTTCTGAAAGCTGTTTTCCGAGACCTGCAATTTTCAATATAGGAACGATAATGTAGCCGATTGCCGTTCCCACTGCAAGTGCAATGAATGAATAGAAGAGCACGGAACGAACAACAGTGTTCGAATACGAAAAATATTCGAAAAGAGAAAAGGCAATAAAGGTGACCAAAAGGATAATGACAAAGAAAACTATCCCTTTGTATAACGTATTCAGGTAATATTTCTTGAGAAAATGCCTGATTTTATCATTCAAAATCTGAATCTTTGATGAGTTCATTGGGGTTATCTTCGTGAGGTGGTTGGAAGGAAATATTGAAAAAATCAGTATTTTGGTTAGCAAAATAGCGACTTAATTGCTTATTTTGCCCAAAAAATCGTTTCACAAAAAAGAATCGGAAGAAAGATTTATTTGCTTTATTTATTTTGCTTCGTTTTGAGAACAACGAGTAAAGTTGTTTAGTTCTGGAAGGGGAAGAAGACATGTTAGAAGCTTGCATCTCATTGAGCATCAGATTAACAAGAGGAATATTCACAGGACAAACCGACTCGCACGCTCCGCATAATGTAGTATGAGAAAAGAGATGTTGCGTCTGGTTGTATTTATCAAGACCGTTCATTTTAATCAACTGTATGGGAGAGAGATTGTCATTAGCAGCAGCCACAGGACATACTTCCAAACAGCGACCGCATTGTATGCAGTAAAGGGATTCCTTAAGGAGCTCAGATGACAGAATCTCTTCTATATCATTGAGATGAAGAATGACCGTAATGTTCATCTGTTCCTGGGTAATCATTTGTTCGGAGAGATAAGACAACTGGGAAGGAAGCACATATTGAAGCCTATCTTGGATGATTTTGACATCATGAGGCATATTGTGTTCCTGTGACAGATATTTCAGAGCTATAAAGAAGGACAAATCATGTTGATTAGCTATAGCTTGGTCAATATTGACAATAACAGCTATATTTTTGGTTTTATTGAAACAACATTGCGATTGTTTGTCCAAAAATACCAATGAACCGTTCTCACAAACTGCAAAATCAGCATCTACAACCAATAAATCAAGATCATCTGAAGAACTTTCAAGCAAATCAAAAGGAATGACATCTACCCTATTTTGCAAATAATTATCGAAAGGGAAGACAGAATCGAAGCTTATTCTACGAACAGAAAGATCGTTAATAAGGGAGTCAATGGTTTGAGTCAAGGAGTTTATATCCTTCGTCCACACCACATTCAGACCTTTTTTTAACAGTGAGCCCTCAAGATTAAGCAAATACTTGTCCATATCGTCAAAATAATTATGACGAATGGCGTACGCTTTCTTGCGAACGATGTCAAAATTTTGGTCTAAAATAATTGATTTTTGCATTTATAAATTGATTTTGTCAATTCTTCTTTGGTGTCTGCCTCCTTCGAATTCAGCGTTGAAGTAAGCTTCTAAAGTATCCATAGCGAGCTGCGATGAGATGAAACGAGCTGGCAACACAATAATATTGGCATTGTTATGCTGTTTGGCCAAGGCTGCGATTTCAGGAGACCAGCAGAGTGCGGCACGAATGCCCGCATGTTTGTTGGCCGTGATGGCCATACCATTACCTGTTCCGCAAATCAGTATTCCCCTACCCTTTTCATCTTTCAACACATTTTCAGCAACCTGATGAGCAAAATCAGGATAATCAACACTTTCATTCGTGAATGTTCCAACATCCATGAACTCAAATTGATTTGCAAAGTGTTGTTTTACAAGCTCTTTCAAATCAACACCCGCATGATCGGATCCAATATATATCTTCATTTTTACAGTTATACTTAATGGCTGCAAAAATACAAAAAAGATAAATGTTGAAGACACCTCCTTCTTTCATTTTTTTGCAGGTTATTCTCTTTAAAAGAATCTATAAAATGATTTTCTATGATTATTATGGCTGTTGAAATAGTTGAAATAAAATCGTCGAAAAATTTGGAAAAGTGAGTTATTAAATTTAATCAACAATTGAAAGTGAATAATGTTAAATCTAACTGTCAGATTTCTAAGAGGGATATACAAAACACATTTTCTTTCGTTTTTTTTTTAGTGGATAAAAGAGGTTTTTTCAACGGCTTTAAAAAGTTGAAAAAAGATGTTCAAAAAGAGTCAGATTTGTGGAGTTTTTATTTATCCAATTTTTATTCACAACGATTTCAAACCGTAACTTGCATTATTTGGAAAACTCGTCGATTTATAAACATTTTGATGTTGGTAACCTCGTAATTTTCTCATACTCATTTTTTTGTTTATATCTTTGAAAACTCCTTATTTTACTGGTATTTTGATGTAATTGTCTGCTTATAAAATTGTTGCGAGATTTACGATGAAAGGGTGATGAACTAGACGATGAAAAACGATGAAAAAAGGCGATGAATGTTCATCGCCTTTCATCTTTATTCATCGTCTTTCATCGTTATTTCACCGTACTACCCTCTTTCACCTTCTTTTGCGGTTGCATGATAGAAAGTGAACCGTCGGCATCTTCAGCCATGAGTACCATACCGTGGGAATCCACGCCTTTGATGTTTTTAGGAGTAAGGTTGATGAGCATCAAAACTTGTTTGCCGACCAGATCTTCAGGTTGATAATATTCAGCAATACCTGAGATAATTTCGCGAGTATCTACGCCTGTATTAACTTTGAGTTTCAACAGTTTTTTTGTCTTAGCCACCTTTTCAGCTGCCAAAACGGTCACCACGCGGAGATCCATATTTTGGAAGTCGTCGAAAGTGACATCTTCTTTAGCTGGAAAGGCCTCTGCATTAGCGGCTTCATTTTGTTTTTTGCTTTCCTCTAGCTTCTGCACTTGTTTAGCAATGACATCGTCCTCAATTTTTTCGAACAGATATTCAGCAGGATTGAGAGGATTACCAGCTTTCAGAAGATCATGGCGACCGCCGTCCGACCATTTTTTGTTGTCTATATTGAGCATTTTCTGTAGCTTTTTAGACGTAAATGGCAAGAAAGGTTCGCACAAAATGGATAAGGAAGCACAAATTTGCAGAGAAATATGCAAAATAGTTTTTACATATTCAGGATTTTCTTTCTGTTTTTTCCAAGGTTCGGTATCGGTGAGATATTTGTTACCCAAACGAGCCAAATTCATCAGTTCGGCTTGTGCTTCGCGGAACTTATAATGTTCAATGGAATCTGCGATAATGCTTGGATATTGGGCCAACTTTTCGATGATTTCCTTCTCATAATCAGTGAGTTCACCACATTCTGGAATATTTCCGCCGTAGTATTTATGGGATAATACCACTGTTCTGTTCACAAAGTTGCCGAAGATGGCCAATAATTCGTTGTTGTTTTTGGCTTGGAAATCCGCCCAAGTGAAGTCGGCATCCTTGGTTTCAGGTGCGATAGAGGTCAACGTATAACGCAGAACGTCCTGTTTGCCTGGAAAATCCTCAATATATTCGTGTGCCCAAACTGCCCAGTTGCGGGAAGTGGAAATTTTGTCACCTTCAAGGTTCAAAAATTCATTCGCGGGTACATTTTCGGGAAGAATATATCCACCATGTGCTTTCAACATGCATGGAAATATGATACAGTGAAACACGATGTTGTCTTTGCCGATGAAATGAACAAGTTTTGAACTTTCATCTTGCCACCAAGGTTTCCAATCCGTATTGTGGGCTTCGGCCCACTCTTTAGTGGCTGAAATATAACCGATTGGTGCGTCAAACCAGACGTATAGTACTTTACCTTCGGCCTCTTTTAGCGGAACTTTCACACCCCAGGAGAGGTCGCGGGTGACAGCGCGGGGTTGCAAACCTTGCTCAATCCAAGATTTGCACTGACCGTAAACGGTAGAACGCCAGTCGGCTTTATGACCTTGTAAAATCCACTCTCTTAACCATGTATCATATTCATTCAAAGGAAGATACCAGTGTTTGGTCTCTTTTAAAACGGGAGTGTTACCACTGAGTGCGGATTTAGGATTAATCAAATCCGTAGCACTGAGGGAGGTACCGCAAGCTTCGCACTGATCACCGTATGCGTGTTCATTGTTGCAGTGCGGGCAAGTTCCAGTGATATAACGATCGGCTAAAAACTCGTGCGCCTCTTCATCATAATATTGTTGGGAAACCTTTTCAATCAGTTTTCCGTTATTATACAGATATTTGAAAAAGTCTGCCGCCGTTTCATGATGGGTTGGGTTTGACGTGCGCGAATAGATATCGAAAGAGATGCCGAGTTCTTCAAACGATTTCTTTATTATATTATGGTAACGATCCACAATATCTTGTGGTGTCACTCCCTCTTTGCGGGCTTTTATGGTAATGGGCACGCCGTGTTCATCGGAACCTCCAATGAAAAGGACATCCTTGCCGTTGTTACGCAGATAACGAACGTAGATATCGGCGGGTACATACACGCCGGCAAGATGTCCGATATGTACGGGACCGTTGGCATACGGCAGCGCGGAAGTAATAGTGTAACGTTTTATATCTTTCATATTATCAGATATTTAGTGATTATTTTATCTTTTTTATAAAACTTGCAAATATAGGAAATTTTTGGGTACACAGTTAGTGGATTAAGCGGCTAAAAGGTTGTAGGTTATTAATATGTTTCTGTTTATAACTATTTCATTTTTCGAAAATTGAAAATGTTAAAAAAAGCTAATTTTGCGCTTTCAAAACTAATAACTTAAAATACCAAAAGTATGAAAAAGATTATTACAACAATGATTGTTATGCTTGCAGTTGCAAGTGTTGCGTTCGCACAACCGCGCGCAATTGGTGGTCGTATTGGTTACAATACGGAATTTTCTTATCAACATTCCATTACGGATGGTATGTATGTGGACTTAACTGCTGGTCTCGGTAACGCTTGGTCTTATTGGGGATATGCAGATGCTACTGCTTCTTTCGATTGGGTTTTCAATATCAAAGGTATTTGGAATTGGTTTGTAGGTCCTGCTGCAGGTATTGGTATCGGTTATGGTCGTGCTTATAATGAAAATAATATAATGCCTTTACGTGTTAATGTTGGTGGTCAGATCGGTTTCGAATGGGAATTTGGTATTCCGTTGAACCTTACTGTTGACTGGCGTCCTATGTTTAATGTTATGGGATTTAACAATAATTTGTATGCTCCTTGGAGTGGTTTATTTAACTTCGGTGTGGGTCTTCGTTACAGATTCCATTAATAGTTGAATTTTGAAGATTTTTAGAAACGCCGGTTTTCAAAATCGGCGTTTTTTTGTATTTTTGCACCATTATGAATTTTAAACTCACATCTTCTTATGAACCCTCTGGGGACCAGCCGGAAGCCATCAAGCAGTTGGTGGCGGGGCTGAACCGTGGTGAAAAAGCGCAGACATTGCTCGGGGTGACAGGTTCCGGCAAGACCTTCACCATTGCCAACGTACTCAATCAGGTGAACCGCCCAGCGCTCATCTTGAGTCACAATAAGACTCTCGCCGCCCAACTTTACAGTGAGTTCAAGCAATTTTTCCCCGAAAACGCGGTGGAATACTACGTTTCTTACTACGATTATTATCAGCCCGAGGCTTATATTCCTACTACCAATACTTACATTGAAAAAGATCTCTCCATTAACGACGAAATTGAGAAACTACGTTTGCACACCACCGCAGCTTTGATGTCGGGTAGGAGAGATGTGATTGTAGTAGCTTCAGTATCATGTATTTACGGTATCGGAAACCCTGAGGATTTTTCCAAAAACGTGATTCACCTGCATACAGGGATGAAAATTGACCGTAATGCGCTGTTGCTCAAGTTCGTATCCAGTCTTTACTCCCGCACAGAACTCGATTTGCAGGGTGGACAATTTCGTGTGAAAGGTGACACGGTCGATATTTTCCCGCCCTATAGCGAACATGCCTATCGCATTATCTTTTGGGACGATGAGATTGAGTCACTGGCGATTATAGAAGCGGCCAATGGCGGGGTCATTACCAAAGAAGAGAACATTGTCATCTATCCAGCCAGCATTTTTGTCACGACACAACAGACCATGAATGAGGCTATTAACCAAATCACGTTGGATTTGGGCGAGCAGCGCGACTACTTTAAGTCTATCGGTAAACATTTGGAAGCCAAACGGTTGGAAGACCGTGTGACGTATGATATCGAGATGATGAAGGAGTTGGGCTACTGCTCGGGCATTGAGAACTATTCGCGCTATTTCGACAAGCGCGAACCAGGAATGCGTCCTTTCTGTATTCTTGACTTCTTTCCAGACGATTTTGTGATGGTTATTGACGAAAGTCACGTGACGGTGCCGCAAATCGGAGCTATGTACGGCGGTGATCGTTCCCGCAAAATAAACTTGGTAGAATACGGTTTTCGGCTACCAGCCGCATTGGACAACCGTCCGCTGAAGTTCGATGAATTTGAAGCGTTAGTGGGACAAACTATCTATATGAGTGCAACGCCCGCCGACTACGAATTGGAGCAGTCGGGTGGGGTGGTGGTGGAACAAGTTGTGCGCCCCACGGGACTGTTGGATCCACCCATCGAGGTTCGTCCTGCCACGAACCAAGTTGATGATTTACTGAACGAAATTGAAGATACGGTCGATAAAGGCGAGCGTGTATTGGTAACCACGTTAACCAAACGCATGGCTGAAGAGCTGAATACTTATCTCATAAATATCGGAATAAGAGCTTGTTACATTCATTCGGATGTGGAAACACTTGATAGAGTGGAGATTCTGCAAAATCTTCGTGCTGGTGCCATTGACGTGTTGGTGGGTGTGAACCTTTTGCGTGAGGGTTTGGACTTGCCTGAGGTCTCCTTGGTGGCTATCATGGATGCCGACAAGGAGGGTTTCTTGCGTAATGTGCGCTCACTTACACAAACTGCCGGGCGTGCCGCGCGTCACGTGAACGGTCGCGTGATCTTCTACGCCAATAAGATAACCAAATCGATGCAGGCCACTATTGACGAAACAAATCGACGACGTTCTAAACAGATAGCTTACAATGAGTTACATCACATTACACCAAAAGGAGTGGTGAAGTCGGAGGAGATGTTGCTGACGGGAATGTCAGGAGATAACGGCAAACAACAAAAAGTGGGTCAATATGTTGCGAAAGAGAAAAAAATGTCAGCTGTAGCGGAAGATTTGACTTTATATAATGTGGAGCAGCTCGAAAAAAAGAAGAAACAATATCGAAAGGAGATGGATAAGGCGGTGAAGGAGTTGGATTTCGAGAAGGCCGCACAGTTCCGTGATGCCATCATAGACATTGAAAACCGTATTAGAGAATATTAACAGAAGGATATGGCATTTTTTGTACATATTTTGAAATTGTGTACCTTTGCTGCCGATTTTTAACAGATAAAATTATGTTGGAATATTTTAACAATGTCCCGTTTTCCGTCACGGTTTGCGATAAAGACGGTAAAATACTGGAAATGAACGAGACCGCCGAGCGCGTACTCAGTCATGGCAAACATATCATTGGACAAAATCTGCTAGATTGCCATCCCGAACCAGCACGTACCAAATTGATGGAAATGCTGAAAAATCACAACCTCAACGCTTATACTATCGAGAAAAATGGCGTGAAAAAGCTGGTTTACCAATCTCCGTGGTTCGAAAATGGAGAGTTCGCAGGCTACATCGAACTGTCAATGGAGCTGCCAGCGGAGATGCCGCATTTTGTGCGACAACCGAAGTTGTAATGGTTATGGGTTACGGGTTATAGGTTATTGATGTTAAATGTTGAATAGTTAATAGCAACTGTTCGGAGACAACAATCAGTAATAATTTTCAACAACCCGTTTCAATAACCTATAACCTGCTACAATAACTAATAACCTATAACCAATAACCATTATAAGATGAAAAACGACACTGAAATAACCTATGGCATGCGCCCCGTAATGGAGGCTATCGAAAGCGGTAAAACTATCGATAAAGTGCTGTTTCAGAAAGGTTTGCAAGGCGAATTGTTTAAACAGCTCTTTTACGAGGTTCGGCAGCGTAAGATTCCGTTCCAATATGTGCCAGTAGAGAAGTTGAATCGACTTACGCGCCAAAATCACCAGGGTGTGATTGCGTTCCTTTCGGCTATCGAATACTGCGACATTTATAACATCGTGCCTACGATTTTTGAAGAGGGTAGGGTGCCATTTTTGCTGTTGCTCGACAAAATCACAGATGTGCGTAATGTGGGCGCGATTGCCCGGTCGGCCGAATGTGCGGGTGTGGATGCCATCATCCTGCCGCTTAATGGAGGTGCTCAGCTCAACGAAGATGCCGTGAAAAGTTCAGCGGGTGCATTGCATAAAGTACCTGTCTGCCGCCATTCCAATCTTGTGGAAGTAATTCAGTACCTGAAAGATAGCGGCATTGAAGTCATCGGCGTGACAGAGAAGGCCAATCATGCGCACTACAACAAAGATCTCACCGGACCCATTTGCTTGATTATGGGCAACGAATATGAAGGTATTGCGTGGGACTATCTGAAACATTGTAACGATACAGTGACCATTCCGATGGTGGGTACTATTCGCTCGCTCAACGTTTCTGTGGCTACTGGTATTGCGCTATTTGAAGTGGTTAAACAACGTAATCCCGTGAAAGAATGAAAATAGGTGTACTTTCTGACACTCACGGCTATCTGCATCCCGATGCCTACACTTTTTTTGAGGGTTGCGACGAGATTTGGCACGCTGGCGACATCATGGACGACTTCATCCTGGATGAGTTGCGGGCCATTGCTCCCACAGTGCGTGCGGTCTATGGTAACTGCGATGACTGGGATATTCGCCGTGAAGTAGGTGAATATGAGGTTTTTACTTGCGAAAAACACAAAGTCGCGCTGATGCACATTGTGGGTTCGCCTGGACGTTATCAGCCCAAAGCTTTGGAAATTATTCGCGAAGAGAAGCCGACCATTTTCGTGGCTGGACATTCCCATATATTGAAAATCATGTTCGACAAATACCATAACCTCCTGTTTATCAACCCAGGTGCAGCGGGAAAATACGGCATTCACACGCGCCTGACCATGTTGCGTTTCGAAATTGAGGGCGAAGAAATCAAAAACATGGAAATCTACGATATTCCCAAACAAGCTCAGGTGAAATGAAAGATAAAGAACCGATAATCACAGTGTTAGGTCCGACGGCTACGGGAAAAACTGGCGTAGCGGTGCGGATTGCTGCGGAATTGAACGGCGAAGTGGTCAGTGCCGACTCTCGACAAGTTTTCCGCCGCATGGACATTGGTTCTGGTAAGGATCTATCTGAGTATCAATATAATGGCATTCAAATTTCCTATCATCTCATTGATATTGAGGAACCTGGGGTAGAATATAACGTTTTCCGTTACCAGCAGGCGGCATACGAGGCGATGGAGGGAATCAGAGCTCGTGGCAAGCGCATTGTTTTATGCGGCGGTAGCGGTATGTACGTGGAGGCAGTGTTACGCGGTTACAGGCTCTTCCCCGTACCTGAAAACGAACCTTTGCGAAAAGAACTGGAAACCCGTACAGATGAGAAACTTACAAAACTTTTAGCTTCCTATAAATCTTTGCACAACGATACCGACACTTCTGAGCGTCCACGACTGATCCGTGCCATTGAAATCGAAGACTATTACGCTAATCATCCTGAATTAAGCGAGCGTGTGAAACCGTTGGATTCAGCTATTATAGGGATGTGCGGCGAACGCAACCACATCCGCGAGCGCATCACGCGACGTTTGCAGGCGCGTTTGCAAGAGGGTATGGTAGATGAGGTAAAAGCTTTACTTGATGAGGGCATCCCCGCCGAACGTCTTATCCGTTACGGTTTGGAGTATAAGTTTGTGACACAGTATCTTACAGGTGAACTTCACTATGGTGATATGGTGAGTTTGCTCAACACAGCTATCCATCAGTTTTCGAAACGGCAGATGACCTGGTTCCGCCGCATGGAACGCATGGGATTCAACATCCACTGGGTCAATGCTGAATTACCGGAGGAGGAAAAGTTCCACAAGATTTATCATTGGCTGAAGGAAGAGGGGATCGGTTGTTAGCTGTTGGCTGCTGGTATAGGCTTTGAACTTAGAACTTTGACTTTTAATATACGACTTTTGAACTTTAAACTGCTCACTACTCCCTATCGAAAACAACATAAACCGCAAAGACAATCTTTGCGGTTTATGTTGTTCTGCGCCGTTGGAGTTAATGGCTATGATTGGGGCGCGGAATCGTATATTTTACAGCTTACTTCTTTAGAACAGCTGTATGCCGATTTCCCATTTCGGGAGGTCGGAGGTGTTGGTGCCTTTCACCTTCAGGAGGTTGGAGATGCGATACTGTCCATAAATGGCGAAGCGGCGGGTGATACCTACGCGCAAGCGGACACCGTAATCGACAGGATTCAAAACATCGTAACTCATATAATGTTTCTTCACGTAAGTTAACATCTGGTTCTGATTGTCTTTTAACACGAGCTTGTAGCGATTTCCTGTATTCCACTCCCCGAAAATGCCAGCATCCAAGTACCACCATTCAGATCCTGCATAGCCCAAAATGAAACGGTTGACAAGTTCCAAATCGAATTTCGTGACTTTGATGTTCTTTTTATAAACAACATCTTCGTTGGAGATGAGAACCATATTGTTGTCTATGTTGTAATAAGTGATGTTGTCATAGGGGGCAACGGCATACCACGAAGAACCAAAACCTAATCGGAAACCGATGGCGTAAGGTCTCGCCACACGCCAGCTGTTGTCCAAGGCAAACGTAAGACCGTGGGAAATCCTGTTACAAGTCCAGATGTTACCGTTCGGACTCCACATAGAAGGAAGCATAAAGGAGAAATTCAGCACTGTGCTGAATTTGTATGTGGTCTTGAATTTACGGGTGTAGATGTCGTTGGCGGGAATGGAGATTGTCTTCGCACAACTGTAGTAGTTGGCATTTTCTGCGGTGAGGCTATCTACTTTCGGTAACGTTTTCTGTCCCACGAGATATTTCAGAATCTGTCCGTTGCTCCATATCTCTAGCGTTTGCCCGCTTTGCAGACGGTCTTTGGAGAAACGGATAGCACCGCTGTTCTCATTAATCTCCTTCTGATTGTAAAAGTCAATCGAACCGTCGCCATTGGTGATTTTGTAGAAAACGGTGGCAGGTTCTTTACCTGTGACATACACCGCATAGTTATCTTCCGAAAAAGAGATGTTGTTTTTGACTTCGGGCTTTTCACCGAAGAAGTAGCCGGCTTGCGGCACACCATAACCGTACGCATAGTCGAAATAGGGATAGTGGTTGCCGGACTTCTCAATCTCGGTTTTCAGCTGCCAGGCGGTGTATTCGGGGTGCAACTGCTTGACGCACGCGGCGAAACCGGCCATCATCGGGGAGGAGAAGGAGGTGCCGGATGCCCTCGTGAAGTTGCCTTTGCTGCCGGCCACCAAGTTATTTTCGCCCAAGGCCACCACGTTGGGCTTCATGCGACCGTCTGCCGTGGGACCGAAGGAACTGAAGTTGGCGATGACATCCAAACTTTTCACGGCACCCACCGACAAGATGCTGTCGGCATCGGCAGGGGTGATGAGCATCTTCCATTCGTTATCGGCACCCTCGTTGCCCATGGAGTTGCACACCAAAATGCCCTTGCGGGCGGCGGTGTTTGCGGCCTTAGCCACCATCGAAGTCTTGCCGTCCATGTGTTTGAGCATATAGCGCTGTTTGCCGTATCCAAGGGAGCTGTTCACGATGTCGGCGCCGTTCTGATCGGCCCATTCGAGAGCCTGCACCCACCAGACCTCCTCCTTCTTCGGCTCGGAAGCCACCTCGGTGCGAGCCAACAGGAACTGCGCGTCGGGAGCCATGCCGAGCAGCTGGTTTCCGTATTTCCCCGCTATGCAGCTCAGCACCATGCGGCCATGCGAGTTGGCTTCATACACGTTCTCTTTCTTCTTCACGAAGTTCCAGGTCTTGACAATCTGCTTGTTGTCGCGCAGATGTTGGAACGCGGGGTGGGTGTCCACATCCGGGAAACCGGCGTCAAACACCGCCACACGCACGCCCTTGCCGCTGATGTTGTGTTGCTGGAACAACTCCCCGTGGTGGATACTGACCTGCTCCGTGGAGAGAGGGATCCTGTCTTCGGTGATTTGCTCTTCAGCGACTTCCATATCGCTGGCAATCAGCTGGATGCCCGCCACAAAGGGGAACTGCTGGATCACGGCGATCTGCTCCTCCGTGGCCATCACGCCGGCCGCGTTGAGCCACCGCGACGTGCCCACCAGCTCCTCACAGGCGGTCTCCACCTGCGCGGCATAGTGGCTGTTCACGGGATAGTTGGTGATGTCATAGAGGTCCGCGCCGTTCAGGGCGTAACGCTCGATGGCCTTCGCATCAAAGTACTGATACGGATCAAATGTGGTGTTCTGTTTGTCCGTGAAGAACACCCAGTAGCTGTTCTGCGCGATTAGCTGACTTGCCAATGCGCAGAAGAGGATGGTAATGATTGTTACTTTTTTCATATTTTTGATTTTTTAGTGACTAGTGACTAGTGATTAGTGAATTGTAATTAGTGATTGGAGATTGGAGATTGGAGATTGGAGATTTATTTTGGGGATCTGATTTTTAATTGAAGGTGACGGATATAACCGGATAGTAGTTTTTGAACTGTGGTGATTTGTTTAAAGAGAGGATGATCTGGCTTGAGATAGTTTAAATCTGCAGATAAAAGCAACTGTGTTTCTAATTCTGATAAAGAACCTTGCGCTATAAAACAAAACCGCAAGTTTTCTTTGTCATTATTACGACCTGCTCCTTCTGCAATATTTGATGGTATAGATACAGAAGACCTCTTCATTTGAGAACATAGTCCAAATAGCTCATCAGAAGGAAACTTTTTAAGTACAACATATAGATCTTTTACAAGTTTCATACTCTCTTTCCAAACATTTAAGTCTTTATGGTTCATTTTTTCTGCTCCTTTCTAATTATAATTAACTATTAACAAAACATAATTCACTATTCACCAATCACTATTCACTATTCACTATTCACCAATCACTATTCACAATTAACAATTTCATTAAAATCAATCCCCAACAACCTCATGTTTTTCAGGAACTCCGGCACCTCCTCCTCCATGAACTCCTTCTTCCGGATGGCATGGATTTTCTCGGGGGCGTCCTCGTTGACGAAGAAGCCGATGCCGCGCTTGTTGGTGATAATCTCTTGGTTTTGAAGACGTTCGTAGGAGCGCATGACGGTGTTGGGGTTCACCTCGAAGGCGACAGCCAGCTCGCGCACCGACTTGGCCCGCTCGCCCGGCTTCCACACACCCGACAGAATCTGCTCGTAAACCCAATGCTCGATCTGCCGATAGATGGTTTGTGTGTTCTTGAAATCCATACTATGCCTCCGTTTCTCTCATTCTCAAAAAACTCATCGCGTAAAAATAGACGGTAATCGCGCACAAGACAGCGTACCGGAACCATTTCGATGAAGGAGATGTGACGTAACTTTCCGTCATGATGTAGTTACCGTGGCGTATTTCCGCAGGAACCGTCATCCATACATTCAGAAATTCTGTAGCGGAGATGATGGCTTCTATACCCAAGAAAATCACAAAACTCACTAATATGATTTTCCAAGCCGGACTCTTTTTGAAGTAAATGGCCCCGAAGAAAACGACGGAAATAAGCATGACGAGTACCATGTATGACGAGCCGCTCGAAGGCCACAAAAGCGCTACCATCTCTTTGCAGCTATGGCTTAATTCAGGTGTGATAAGTTTCAAAACGCCGTATCCTGCCAGTACGCCGATAGTCGCCGAAATAAAAATAAGAGACAAAAAATAGATATTTGTCAATAATATACCGGTAAGCACCTTTTCTCCATTTGTGGCGGGAACCATCAGATAATGGATTCGGCTGGACGGTTGATGCAGATTGCCAAACAGTCGGAGAGGGTAAATGACCATCAACGCCACTATGGCCGAATAGGCAACAACATGATCAAAGATTCTGAATGCCATACACAAAAATGCGAAGGCTGCGGCCAAACCAAAATTATAGAGGTCTTTCTGCCAATTTTCATAGAAATAGGCTCTTATCAGGTTTTTTATATTGTTGATATTCATAATTTTACGATTTTATTGGTGAGACGTTTCGGGTTGATTTTCGGAGGATTTTTCGTCTTGTAGAGACGTGCCATGGCGCGTCTCTACAGAATCGACGTACGCATCCAAGTCATCCAAGGTGATTACCTGTGTCGAATCCTTTTCGATTTTCTCATATTTGATTCTGCCGCTGCGGTAGCCCGTCTGGAAATCGACGGTGCGACCGATGACCATGGCCAGCACCAGAACAATTGCGGTGATGATTAAGATCTTATTCGTGTATTTTTTCATAATGCTCTGATTTTAAGGTTATTTGAATAATTCTGTAAATTCCTGCTTGTTTTGAACAGCGGCATTGAAGAGCAGTTCCAAATCAAGGGCGGAATCAATATGGTTGACATTTTCCTTTACCTGATAGATGCCACGCGGAGTCTCCTCGGTATAGAACACCTTGCCATCCTGCGTCTTCTGATCATCAACATCGAAAAGCAACTTGTCGGTGATAAGATCGCTGGAGGCGTTGAGAATCATGCGACCGTTGTCGAGGATGGAGACCGCATCGATGAGACTGTGAAGGTCGCGCACCTGGTGGGTGGAGATAATCACCGTCTTTTGCTTGTCGGCGTAAGCGGCCATGATCTTGCGGAAGATGCTCTTGGTGGGGATGTCGAGACCGTTGGTGGGCTCGTCCATGATGAGCAGCGGCACGTTGGTGGCCAGCGCGAAGGCAATCATCACCTTCTTCTTCTGTCCGTGCGAGAACTTGTCGATGAAGCCCAGCATGTTGTCCATTTCCATCTCTCTCAGGTATTCCACGAACTGTTCGTGGCTGAAGTTAGGATAAAACGGCGCGAAAGCGGCCTCGAACTGTTTGATTTTCAGATGAGGAACGTAAATCTCCTCTTGGAGGAAATAGATGTCGCTCAATTGTTGTGCGGTGCGTTTATGCGCAGGTTCGCCGTCGATGAGGGCTTCGCCCGCCTGCGGGAATAACAAACCCGTCATGATTTTCAGCAGGGTGGTTTTGCCGGCGCCGTTGCGGCCGAGCAGCCCGTACAGGTGGCCAGGCTCCAACTGCCAGTTCACCCCGTTGAATAACTTGCGGTTTTTGTCGTACCCGAATTCTACATTTTTCAATTGTATCATACCGTTTATATTTTAATTGTTACTGTATTAGTGAACTAAGACACCGCAAAAGTAATACAGTATCACATACGATGAACATTTTTATAAAAATTTTTTCTTGTTGATATTCAATATATTATGATAAACAATCCATTTTTTGTTTCAAAAACGGGTAATTTTTTCGCAGAAAATCGGGATTAATGACACAAAAACGTGTTTGTTTTTCATCGTCATTCATCGGACTTCATCGTCATTCATTACAAAAATAGGGGCGTATCGCATACGCCCCTACGATTTTGTCATAAATAAATTCGTTAAATTCGCCGGTTATTTTCCGTACGCCACCTCAAATTCCTCGTATCCTTCGATGATATCGCCGACTTTGATATCATTGCAGCCGTCGATGTTCAGACCGCAATCTTGGCCAGCGGCCACCTCTTTGACATCGTCTTTGAAACGACGCAGGGAGCCGAGTTTGCCGGTGTAGATGACGATACCGTCGCGGATAAGGCGAATCTTGGTACTACGCTGCAATTTGCCGTCCAACACCATACAGCCAGCCACATTGCCGACTTTGGAGATGTGGAACACTTCGCGGATTTCGATGTTGCAGACCACCTTTTCGCGGATTTCGGGCGAGTGCATACCTGCAATAGCGTCCTTAATCTCGTTGATAGCGGTATATATAATAGAATAGGTACGGATGTCGATTTGTTCAGCCTCGGCCATTTTACGGGCGTTGGCGGACGGGCGCACTTGGAATGCCACGATAAGGGCGTTGGATGCGGTGGCCAGCATCACATCGGTTTCAGTCACCTGGCCCACTGATTTGTGGATGACGTTGACCTGTACTTGTTCGGTGCTGAGTTTCAGCAATTCACCTGCCAAAGCTTCCACGGAACCATCGACATCACCTTTGACGATGATATTGAGTTCCTTGAAGTCGCCAATAGCGATACGGCGGCCAATTTCTTCGAGGGTGACATGTTTTTGTGTGCGCAGACCCATTTCACGGGCGAGGCGTGCGCGCTTTGTAGCGATGCTGCGTGCCTCTTGTTCAGATTCGCATACCTTGAAGGTGTCACCAGCCTGCGGAGCGCCGTTCAAACCGAGCAACAGCACAGGTTGTGCCGGACCGGCGGATTTCACTGCTTGGTTACGTTCGTTGAACATAGCTTTTACCTTGCCGAAGCAGCTACCAGCTAAGATTGGGTCTCCAACTTTGAGTGTACCGTTTTGTACCAGCACTTTCGCAACGTAGCCACGGCCTTTATCCAAAGCAGATTCGATGACCGCGCCCACGCCAGGACGGTTCGGATTGGCCTTCAAGTCAAGCATTTCTGCTTCCAACAACACCTTTTCGAGTAATTCGTTGACATTGACACCGTGTTTAGCGTCAATTTCTTGACATTGGTATTTACCGCCCCATTCTTCCACCAAGAGGTTCATGTTAGCTAGTTCTTCGCGGATTTTGTCGGGGTTGGCGTTAGGTTTATCGATTTTGGTGATGGCAAAGACCATCGGGACACCAGCGGCTTGTGCGTGGTTGATAGCCTCCACTGTCTGGGGCATCACGGCATCGTCAGCTGCCACCACGATGATACACAAGTCAGTGATTTTCGCACCGCGGGCACGCATAGCGGTGAATGCTTCGTGACCAGGCGTATCGAGGAAGGTAATCTTTCGGCCGTCAGGGAGGCTCACTTCATAAGCACCGATGTGCTGTGTGATACCGCCCGCCTCACCTGCGATGACGTTGGTTTTGCGGATGTAGTCCAACAGGGAAGTTTTACCATGGTCAACGTGACCCATGACGGTGATAATCGGGTTGCGCGGTTGCAGATCCTCTTCTTTGTCTTTATTAGCATCATCGACTTCGCCGTCGTCTTCAGCATCGATGAATTCCACCTTGAAACCGAACTCTTCGGCCAACATGGCGATGTTTTCGGCATCCAAACGTTGGTTGATGGAGACGAAGAGGCCTATGCTCATGCAGGTGGAGATGATTTTGGTGACATCCACGTTCATCAAAGTAGCCAATTCGTTGGCGGTGATGAATTCGGTCACGCGCAAGGTCTTCTGGTCTTCAATAGCTTGAAGTTCTTGTTCTTCAATGCGTTCGTGGATAAGTTGACGTTTCTCTTTTCTTCTCTTCGCTGCAGTGGAAGTCTTTTTCGTATTGTTTTCGAGACGCATTTTAGTCTCTTTGATACGGCGGTGGATATCCTCCGCAGAAATTTCCACTTTTTCGGGTTCTTGTTTTTGTTTCTTATCCTTTTCTTCTTTTCCGTTCGGGATATTGGCGGCTTTCACCGGTTTAGCGACGCGTTTTCTTTTCTTTTTCTTCTTTTCTTGTGCTTCTCCGCCGCGATGGTCGTCTTTTTTACCGCTGCTCTTGTTACTTTTCAGGAGAGACAAGTCGATAGAACCGAGGATGGTTGGTCCCTTGATAGGGTTCACCACGGTTTGAATATGTTCGGGTTCCGGTTGTTTAGGTTGTTGAACTTCTTCTTTTTTCGGTTCTTTCGGAGTTTCAACAGGTGTTGTTTCAACAGGTTGAGGTTTAGCGGGTTGTTTCTCCTTTTTCTGAGATTTTTTCTCTTTAGAAGAGGTTTTTTTCTTCGGTTTCAGTGCTTCAGGGTCGATATAACCGATGGGCTTGGGACCGGTGATATGTGTCACAGTCTCAATATGTTCAGGTTTGGGTTTTTCCTCTTGAACGGGTTCTTGGGTAATAGTTGTTTCAGCCGGAGTATCCGTGGAGGGAGTCTCTTGAGGGTCTGCCGGAGTGTCCGTCGGAGTCTCTTCCACTTTTTCAGGCTGCGGAGTGGGAGTGGGTTCTTCTTTCTTGTTGTTTTTCTGTTTGTTAGGCTTAAGATCTTCAGGATCCATCTTACCCACCTCTTTGATTCCAGGGAGATTGGGGGTACGAATGATCACTTGCTCTTCTTCAGAAGTTTTAGCAGTGGTTTTAGTTTCCTCTTTTTTGTTTTTGGTAGGTTGAATTTGGCCAGATTTCTCCTTCACCAATTTATCCTTGGCCAGTTCTTTCTGAAGGCATTCATACATTTCCGCCGTCACTTTTGCGGACGGGGACTTGATTTCAAACCCGTTTTTGGTCAGGATGTCAATGATTCTATCCTGAGAAACGTTAAATTCTATGGCTGCTTTGGGTATTCGCAGCGCTGTTGCTTTTTCTTCCGGCATTATGGTTGAATTTGGTTTGTTAATATGTTAATTAATGATGAGGAGAATCGATTATTTCTCAAGTTCTTCCTTCACAGCGGCGATCATGGCATCTACGGTTTCCTCTTCGAGGTCGGTACGGCGGATGAGTTCTTCGCGGCTCAGTTGGAGGATGCTTTCAGCGGTGTCGCAGCCGATGCCGATGAAAGTATCGATGACCCATTGGTCGAAAACATCGTTGAATTCAGACAACGGGATGACGTATTCTTCTTTGATATCATCTCTGAAGACATCGATTTCATATCCAGACAACTTACTGGCCAGTTTGATGTTATAACCGCCTTTACCGATAGCCAATGAGACTTGGTCGGATTTCATATAGACGTTAGCCGTTTTGTTTTCCTCATCCAGCTCGATGGAAGAAATTTTGGCGGGATTGAGGGCGCGGGCGATAAGGAGGTCTTTCTTGGCGGTGTAGTTGATGATGTCGATGTTTTCGTTGCGCAGTTCGCGGACGGTGTCATGGATACGGCTACCTTTCACGCCGACGCAGGCGCCGACGGGGTCGATGCGGTCGTCATAGGTTTCCACCAGCACTTTGGCTCTTTCACCAGGTACGCGCACGATGCCTCTGATCATGATGACGCCTTCTTCGATTTCCGGGATGGCGCGTTCCATGAGGCATTCGAGGAAGCGTGGGGAGGTACGGGAGAGGAGGATGCGCGGCGAACCGTTCACCACATCGACGGAGGTGATGACAGCGATGATGCTGTCGCCTTTTTTGTAGTAGTCGGTGGGAATCTGTTCGGTTTTGGGCAGTACCATCTCCACGCGGTCGTCATCAACCACCAAAATCTCCTTTTTCCACACTTGGCTCACCTCACCTGTCACGAGTTCGCCTTGGCGCGGTTCGTATTTGCGGAAGATGACATCTTTTTCGTGTTCGAGGATTTTGTTGCTGAGGTTTTGGCGCAGGGCCAGAATCTCGCGTCTTTGGAAATCAGACAGCTGAATTTGTTCGATTACTTCTTCGCCCACTTCGAAGTCGGGTTCGATTTTGATAGCGTCAGACAGAGCGATTTCACTGTCCGGGTCTTCCACCATGCCGTCTTCCACCACCACCAAGGAGTGTTGGATTTCCAAGTCGCCGCGGTCAACGTTGACAATCACGTTGAATCTTTCGGGTTCTTGGCCGTATTTTTTGGTGAGAGCGCTCACAAAGACCTCCTTCAAAATGTTCATAAGCGTTTCGCGGTCGATGCTTTTAGACTCTTTGAAATCGGCAAAAGTGCTGATAAGATTGATTTGTTCTTCCATCTTTTTATTATTTGTATAAAATTATTCCTTATATATGTGGCACGAATTTCGCAAAAAAAACTCCCACCAAATCGGTGAGAGTTTCTTGTTGAGCTAGCAGGACTCGAACCTACACAGGCAGAACCAAAATCTGTAGTGCTACCATTACACCATAGCTCATTCTTTATCATCAATTCGGCGGCAAAAATACACTTTTTTTTAATATATCCGTTTATGAAAAAAATTTTTTTTCGATGGTGCTGTGATATCAAAAAAAGTGTATTTTTGCACGCTTTTTTGAAGCAACGGCCCCTTAGCTCAACTGAATAGAGCATTTGACTACGGATCAAAAGGTTGCAGGTTTGAATCCTGCAGGAGTCACTCAGAAGAAAAGCACCCGATTATTGCAATCGGGTGCTTTTTTCATTCTAAAGCTTCAAGTTCTAACCGATGTTGGCTTTTGGCTGTTAGATTTAGGCACGATGATTCATCACGGCAAATAGCCAAAGGACAACTGCAAAAAAATATTTTCGCAACCCGTTGTGCGATAATAAAAAAAGTGTATTTTTGCCGCCCAAAATTTTAGTATAATAAATCAAATTAAAAAACAGTATGGCAAATCATTACGAAACCGTTTTCATTATGACGCCCGTTTTGTCTGATGAACAGATGAAGGAAACGGTACAAAAATTTGAGAAGATTCTCACCGATCAAGGTGCAGAAATCGTTCACCAGGAGAACTGGGGCCTCCGCAAGCTGGAGTATCCCATCCAAAAGAAGTCCTCCGGATTCTATCATTTATTTGAATTCAAAGCTGACGGCAACGTGGTTGGCGAGTTGGAACTGCAATTCCGCCGCGACGAGCGCATCATTCGCTTCTTGACCGTGACGATGGACAAATACGCTATCGCTTTCGCAGAGAAGAGACGCAACAACCGCAAGGAGAAAGCCGCTCAGGCAGAACAGCAACCTGTTGCTGAAGAAGTAGTTAAAGAAGAGTCTAACCCCGTAGAAGCTTAAGATTATGGCACAGCAAAACGATATTAAATATATTGCTCCTGTAGCAGTTGACATTAAGAAGAAAAAATATTGTCGTTTCAAAAAGAGCGGCATCAAGTACATTGATTACAAGGATGCTGAATTTTTGAAAAAATTCGTGAATGAGCAGGGTAAGATTCTGCCTCGCCGTCTGACTGGTACCTCTTTGAAGTATCAAAAGAAAGTGGCTCAGGCCGTGAAGCGCGCTCGCCATCTGGCTCTCCTGCCGTTCGTCACCGATAATTTAAAATCTAACTAAAAAAGAACATTGTCATGGAAATCATATTAAAGAAAGACGTAGCAAATCTGGGTTATGCCGATGATCTCGTAAAGGTGAAGGACGGTTATGCCCGCAATTACCTCATTCCGCAGGGTTACGCCGAACTCGCTACCCCGGCAAAGAAGAAAATGTTAGCGGAAACTATCAAACAACGTGCTTTCAAAGCTGAAAAAATTCGCAAAGAAGCTGAATTCTTGGCTGGCAAAATCGAAGGCCTCGAGGTTAACATTCCCGCAAAAGCTTCTGAAAACGGCACATTGTTCGGTTCTGTCAACAATATCATGGTTGCTGAAGCTCTCAAAGCTCAACATGATATCGACATTGATCGTCACAAAATCTCTATCAATGAGGACAGAATCAAAGAGTTGGGTCAATATACCGCTCAAGTGAACTTGCACCGCGAGTTCAAAGTGGAACTCAAGCTCAACGTGGTTCCTGAAACTGCAGAATAATTCCCATAATTATTGAATATTTGAAAGCGGCAGTATCTTGATGGATATTGCCGTTTTTTTTTGTACTTTTGCCGCTGTCCATTTTTACCTGTGTATGAAAAAGTTGATTAGATATAACATTCTATTTTTCGTTATGTTGCTGATGATTCTCTCGTCAGGAGTGCAGAGGCTCGACCGGAGTCTTCTTATTCTGCAACAGATGACACTGGAAGAAAAAATTGCTCAACTGCTGATTATTCGAGTTAGCTCCACGGAAGATGAACATTATAATAAGGCGTTGGTGGAGAAAATCTCCCGCATCCAGCCTGGCGGCGTTTGTTTCTTCAAAGGTTCGCCGACGAAAGAAGCTTTGCTTACCAACAGAATACAGGCAGTCAGCAAAATCCCGATGTTTATATCCATCGATGGCGAGTGGGGACCTGCTATGCGCCTCGACAGTTGTGTGGCTTTCCCGCGACAGATGACTCTCGGCGCTCTTTCGGAAGCCAACGATTCGCTGATTTACCAAATGGGTCGCGAAATTGCCGAACAATGCAAGGCTGTGGGCATCAACCTTAACTTTGCACCCTGTATAGACATTAACAATAACAGCCGTAACCCCGTGATTAACAGTCGCTCTTTCGGGGAAGACCGTGATAAAGTCAGCCAAAAAGCTATTCTCTACATGCACGGAATGCAAGACGGCGGTATCGTCACTTCCATCAAGCATTACCCAGGCCACGGCGATACGGAAACAGATTCCCATTATGGGCTGCCAACAATCAAAAAGAGTCGTATTGAGCTGGATGAGATGGAGTTATATCCTTTTCGCAAGCTTATTGCAGATAGCCCTGATATGGTAATGGTGGGACATTTGAACATTCCTGCATTGGATACAACGGCTAAATCAGTCTCTTCCATGTCGTATGCCATCGTCACTGACCTCTTGAAGAAAGAATTGAGGTATAAAGGATTGATAATCACCGATGGTATGGAGATGAAAGGCGTGCGAAACCAGAATCGTTTTGAGGGGGATGTCGAGATTCGGGCTTTATTGGCAGGTGTGGATATCCTCCTGCTGCCTGGCGAAACGGATTCTGTGATTGCATCTATCAAAAGAGCTGTGGAAGAGGGTGTTATTTCGGAAGAACTTATTAATGATCGTTGTTTGCGCGTGATTCAATTCAAACAAAAACACGGTCTATTGGACTATAAACCTGTTGATTGTGCTGCAATCAAGGGGAAGCTGAACAGTTCAGAGGCGATTTGGCTCAACCGACAATTGGAGGAAAAAGCCCTCACTTTGTTGAAAAATGAGAACAATATTTTGCCTTTGACTTCCAAAACTGCAAATAACACGGCGTTTTTATGCGTAGATCGCAAGAATTTCCAAGACGAGTATGAACAAATTGCGGGTGAGTGCCACCTGCCGTTTTATTACATCAACAAGAAGGTTTCCACCAAAGAACAGACCGCCATTTTGTCGAAATTGGCTTCGTATAACCAAATCATTGTGGCTTTCGGTGGTTCCAACCAGTTGGGCGGCTCTGGCTATGGCATCGATATGTCGTCTGTGCATTTGCTCAACCGTCTTGCCAAAGAGAAGTCTGTGATTCTCATACATTTAGGGAATCCATACGCTCTCAATGCTTTCGAATCGTTGAATGACTATAAAGCCGTTATCTGTGCTTATCAGTTTTCTCCTACGACATTGGCGGCAGCGATGAAAGCCTGTTTTGGACAGATCGCCTGCGAAGGTACTTTGCCTGTGAGTACGGATTTCTACGCTGTAGGTAGTGGTATCCTCCCGCAAATGAGTGATAATCAGCTGTCTGCATTACCTGATGATATTACTCGGGAACTCGACAAACTCCTTCAGGGTGGGGTTACGGATCATATTTATCCAGGTTGTGCGGTGATAGCGTTGCACCATGGGCAGCCTGTCTATCACAAAGTTTTTGGCAATTTGGACTATAATGGACAAGCGAAAGTGACACCCAATACGATGTATGACGTTGCTTCTTTGACAAAAGTAGCTGCTACTACATTGGCAGTCATGAAGTTATATGACAATCACGAGATTCGGTTAACGGATAGAATTGGAAAATATTTGCCTTATTTGACGGGTACCGATAAAGCAAACCTGACATTGGAGGAGCTGCTGACGCACACTTCCGGAATGCCGGCGTTTATCCCGTTCTACAAGTCCATCATGGGCAACGAACGCTATTTACGTGCCCAAAAAACGGATCTATACCCATGGAAAGTGGCCGACAACCTCTATTTGCGCAAGGATTATCCCGATACGATTCGTTACAAAATTGCGCATTGTAAGTTGAAAGAGAAGAAATACGAATATAGCGACCTGAACTTCTTCTTGTTGAAAGATATGGTGGAAACTGTCACGATGCAGCCCATAGAGCAGTTTTTGGCTGAAAATTTCTACCAGCCGATGGGGTTGTCGCATACCACGTTCTGTCCGTTGGATCATGGGTTTTCCAAGAATGACATCGCTCCGACGGAGCAGGACAAGCTGTTTCGTAAGCAGCTGGTTCACGGGTATGTACACGACCAGACATCTGCTTTGATGAACGGTAACGCGGGCAATGCAGGGTTGTTCACCACGGCGGAGGAACTCGCCGCTATCTTCTTGATGTTGCAAAATGACGGGGTCTATAATGCCCAACGCTACTTGACGGAAGCCACTGTGGAGGAGTTCATCAAAATGCACTCCATGCATGGTTGCGAAGTGCGCGGTTTGGGTTTCCACACGCCCAAAGCTTCTGGAACCTCCTCCATTATTCCCGCCGCTGCATGCCCACAAACATTTGGACACCAAGGCTTTACAGGTACGGTTGTGTGGTGCGACCCAAAGGAAGAGCTGATTTTCGTGTTCCTCTCCAACCGTGTCTGCCCAGATGCCGAACCCAACAAACTGTCAAAGAGTAGAATTCGGTTGTTGGCACATGAGATGATTTATCAGGGGATAAAGGAGTAGGGAAGAAGGGCGATGAAGGGACGATGAATGATGATGAATGACGATGAATGATGAATAATATGAATATTTTGTATATTGAGACTGCGACGGATGTTTGTTCCGTGGCGTTATCGAAGGGCGACCAGATTGTAGGTCTGAAAGAAGAAGCAGGGGGTAACAACCATGCCAAGAATCTGTTGCCGTTTGTGGATGAGGTGTTGAAGCAGGCGGAAGTGATCATGTCGGAGATTAACGGCGTGGCGGTGAGCATCGGACCTGGCTCGTACACGGGTCTGCGCATCGGGGTTTCTACCGCAAAAGGTATTGCCTACACTGCCGGGGTACCTGTGATAGCTGTCAGCACATTAGAGAGTATCGCACAGGGTGCTAGGCAGTTATGGATACAATCATCAGCTGAAAATGTACAGATTGTGCCCATGATTGACGCGCGTCGCATGGAGGTTTTCACCACACGCTTCGACTTCAATATGCAGCCATTGGAGGAGATTTCCTCGAAGATTGTGGATGAAAGCACCTTTGCGGAGTTGCTTTCCGAGCAGAAAGTGCTGTTCTGCGGCAACGGCATGCCCAAATGTTGCGAGTTGCTCTCCGCCTTCCCCAATGCCTGTTTTGTAGAAGCCCCTATCTCTGCTCAAAACATGCTCCCTGCCGCCTTAAGAAAGTGGCAAAACCAAGAATTTGAGAATGTTGCCTACTTCGAACCGTTTTACTTGAAAGAGTATGTGGCGGCGAAACCGGTGGTGAAGGGGCTGAGATAATGATAAATGATGAATGATGGTCCTTGCCCCTATTATCTAATCAAATATGGAAGTTCACGAACCGATAAAACGAGACCGAAACCTGAATATCACGGTGATTGCTGACGATTCCCAGCGTGGATTGGCTGCGGTATCGCAGGGGGTGGTATTGGCGGAGGTGTTCCAAGCTTCGTTGACCGTTATGGCCAACTTCGGGTTTGGTTTCGGACCGGCGGAGTATCACCATATTCCCGAAGATAGTCCCTATTTACAGGAAATTCGGAAAACGGTTTCAAAAGTGGCTAAATGTCAAATTATTACCGATTATATTTTCCCTGAAACATTGTTCCGTTATGCGGAAGAGCACAACACTGCCATGTTCGTCATCGGGGTGCCTGATGGACGTGGTTCCGATGGGGGTTGTTTCTTTAGTGCCAAGAAAGCCATTAAGTTTATCCGTCAGTCGCGTTTTCCTGTGATGACGGTCACATTCGCTTACCCAGATGCCACTTACTACAAGCACATTTTGTTGCCGTTGGATATCGAGCGGCAGAACAAAGAAAAGGCGTTATGGGCGGGCTATTTCAGTCGGTTTTACGGTTCCGTTATCCACATTCTCTACCCGAGATACAAAGACGAAGGTTTATCCAAATTGGTTTATGACAATGTTGCCTTTGTTGAGAAACTGTATGAGAATCTGGAAGTCACCTACGAAAAGCACGAAACGCAGCCACAGAAGTATTTGGATGCTTACGCTTTGGAGTTTCCCCTGATAGAGCATGTCGGCGCACACGCTGGCGCATCTGTGATCATGATGACTCGCTACTACACTCTTGGCGATGTACTAACTGGTCCGCGTGAGCGCAAAATCATTGGCCATACCCCGTTATCGGTTCTCTGTATCAACCAGCGGGATGATTTGTATGTTCTGTGTACGTAATTGGCTTTTAGCCAACAGCCAACAGCCAATAGCCAACAGCCAATAGCCAACAGCCAATAGCCAACAGCCAATAGCCAATAGCCCAACTGCTAACTAATAACTACTTACAGGTTTTTCAGCCATTTTTTAGCTTTTCCGCCTTTGGCGTTCGTCAATCGGACGGAAGAGATCACTTTGTCGTCAATAACGTTTCGGTGAATCAGGAACAGGTATTTCCCTTCGGGAGCGGCGGATAAATGTGTGCGAAATTCATCCAGATATTGCTTTTTCAGCTTGGAATCCTTTATTTTATACTCTTTTTTTGTTTTTTCCACCCATACGGAGGTTTTAGAAGAAGAGATGTGGTAGCGAACCTCCTCTTTCACTGGCATTGAGAATCCGTAACGATAAGGTTGCGACATCTCCATATTCGCCAATTCTGCAAATAGGACATCGTTGAAGTGTTTATCAATTTGATTTCCAGTGATATATTGTTCAATAATACCATTTGTATCCAAAGAAAACACAAAGGTGATGTCAGATTCAATGGTTTGGGGGGTTTGACAGGCAGTTTTATCCAAAAGCTGGAAAAGGTAGTTGTCCATCACCAAATACTCGTTGGGGAACATCATCCGATAGGGTAGGATAGTGTTTCTGTCATCTTCGAGAAAATCGGTAATGGAATCTACTTTTTGGACAAATTCCGTTGGAAAGCTGTATTTTTTCCACTTATATTGCATGCTTTCGGCATCTTCGACCCATTGATGGTATTTGTTTCGGGCTTCTGCGTAGAGGCCTTCCAGATTCAGTTGTTCGATGGAGCAGAGGTTTTTGCACAAATCAGCCGTTTGTGCCATCAGTTGAGTGCGCATTCGCAAAGAATCCGTACCGGTGATGGTCAGATTTTCGAATTGGGCAAAGTTCAGCGCATCTTCGTAGAATTTAAGAGCACTTTCAAAGTCCTCCATGGATTCCAGGATCTGCGCTTGTTGCATCAGATGGTAGTACTTTTGGTAGCATTCCATCAGCAAAATTTTCTGTTTGATTTGTTTTCGGGTGTCGCGGTGTGCATTTGAAGCTTCTGCAGCGTTCAGTGCATCAATATAATAGGATTTTGCGACATCGTAAATGGCACTTTTCGCTAAAATTTCCGCTTCGTAATAAAGCTCCTTATAAGATTTGGGTTTATCTTGAGCCCGAAGGGACAAACATAAACTCGTCATTATCAATATTATACTAAATCTTATAACTTTTTGCACAGTGTAAATTTAACAGAAAACAGTTAATTTTTATGAGGCGGCAAAGATAATGAAAAAAATGATACCTTTGCGCGCTCATTCGGGTACACAATACCCGCGTGACACCCTTTAGTTAAGAACCTGATCCTAAAGAAGTTCTGATGGAAAAGCGAATTGGCACCATAACGGTATTATTGTCAGACAGAGCAGCCGCTGCGCAGGTGAACGAAGTCATCTCTGCGCATTCTGGTATTGTATTAGCGCGTCAGGGTCTGCCCTTCCACGACCGCCCCGTCGCCGTCATCTCCCTCATCGTCGAAGGCGAGGTTAACGAAATCAATTCCCTTTCCGGGCAACTCGGAAAAATCATGAACGTAACCGCCAAAGCTGTAGTGACGAAATCATAACCCTTAAACTATAAACTATTAACTATAAACTATAAACCAGCTTCAATAACCCATAACCGATAACCAATAATTCTTATAAATATGCAATTTAACCCCGAAAAATGTCGTATTCCCGATGAAATAGGGAAGCCTTTTATCGACCCGGAAGAAATCTGGGATTTTATCAACAAGACCGAAAGCACGCCCGAGCGGGTGCGTGAGATCATAGCTAAGTCGTTGAACAAGAATCGTTTGACGATGGAAGAGACGGCTGTTCTCATCAACACCACCGACCCTGTTTTGGTGGAGGAGATCAAGGAGGGTGCCCGCACGCTGAAGCGCAACGTCTATGGCAACCGCATTGTCCTGTTCGCACCGCTCTACGTGGGCAACTATTGCGTGAACAACTGCAAATACTGCGGTTTCCGTTCCTCCAATCACGAACAGGTGCGTACCACCCTGACAGACGAAGAGTTTGTGCACAATATTGAAGCTTTGGAAGAAGACGGTCAGAAACGACTGATCCTCGTCTATGGCGAATCCCCGAAATACTCTCCCGAGTTTATCGCACACACCACCAAGTTGGCTTATTCTGTGCACAAGGGCAACGGCTCTATCCGCCGCGTCAACATCAATGCTGCGCCGTTGGATGTGGAAGGTTTCCGCGTTGTAAAAGAGGCTGGCATAGGCACTTACCAGATTTTCCAGGAGACTTATCACCCAGAGGCTTACTCTTGGTACCATCCCGCCAATACCATCAAGGGCAACTACGAGTGGCGTCTTACCTCCATGGATCGCGCTCAGCAAGCTGGTATTGACGACAACGGTCTTGGCATTCTCTTCGGTCTTTACGATTGGCGTTTCGAGGTGTTGGCCATGATTCGTCACACCAACCATTTGGAGGCTTGCTTCAATGTGGGACCGCATACCATCTCCTTCCCGCGTATCAAGGATGCTTCCGGTTTGAACATTGATACTAAATACTTTGTGGATGACGATACCTTCGAGAAAATCATCGCCATCTTCCGTCTGGCCGTGCCTTATACTGGCATGATTCTCACCGCTCGTGAAACCTCAGAGTTCCGTGCCAAAGCCATCCAGTATGGTATTTCGCAAATAGACGGTGGTACCAACTTGCAGATTGGCGACTACAAATACCACCACGAAGAGACCGAGAAGAACAGCGACAAGCAGGAGGACCAGAACCTGCACCGCGAGCAGTTCAAGATCGGCGATGACCGTACTTTAGGTGAAATCATCGACGAACTTTTGGACAACAACTTTATTCCGAGCTTCTGTACGGCATGTTATCGTTTGGGTCGTACCGGCGAGCACTTCATGGAGTTCAGTGTGCCGGGTTTCATCAAACGTTATTGCACACCCAACGCTATCCTCACTTTGAGCGAGTACTTAGTGGATTACGCCACCCCTGAAGTGGCTGCTAAAGGTTGGAAAGTGATTGAGAACAACATGGTGAATGTGGATGAAAAGTTCCACGATGAGCTGCTGAAGCGCATCGAGCGAATTAAAGCCGGGGAGAGGGATTTGTATTTCTAGCTGTTGGCTTTTGGCTTTTGGCTGTTAGCTTTTGACAACGTCTTAGACTATTTTTTCCATACATAAAAGAAGAGGCGGTTTCTCGAAAGGGGGACTGCCTCTTTTGGTTCTACAACACCGTTATGCTGCCGATGAGGCGGTGAGGTTTGCCGTTTTGGTCGCGGAAGAGGATGACGTAGTTGTAAACTGCGTTGACGGAAATGCGACCTTGTATCTCACCGTTCCATCGGAACCCTTTGTCTGTGGAGTAAAACACTTGTTCGCCCCAACGGTTGAAGATGCTGATTTCGAAATCATGGATCATGTTTTGGATTCTCGGCGGAAAGCTGAAGACATCGTTCAGACCGTCACTCTTAGAGGGGGTTATGGCGTTAGGCAACAGTATGTTAAGTTCGCAAGCCTCCACTTTGACGGAGGCCGTGGCTCGGCACGCGCCTTGGGAGGCCGTCAGGGAATAAACGCCCGGTTGGGTCACCGTGATGTTCGGGGCTTCCTCACCCGTACTCCACAGATAATCTGTCAGTTCCGTTACTGCGAACAATTCCGCCGACATGCTTTCGCAAAAATCCTCTGTCAGCAGCTCGATGCGCAGGGAGGTGTCGATAACGGTGAGGTGGAGGGTGACGATGGAGTCGCAACCATTCTCGGTCAGAAGGCGGAAACTAAGAGTGGAGAGTCCAGACGTTCCGAGTTGGAAGATGGTGTCGCCGTAGGTATAAGGGAGGTCGTTCTCGCAAAGGGTCAAGGATTCTTCGGCGGTGGCGGAACGGTGGAGGGTCAGGTGCAGCGTCACAACACTGTCACAGCCCGTCGCGTTGACCTCATAGGATGTATAATCCCCTGATTCCGTGTAGGTAACATCCTTCCACGCAAAGCTGTCGCAGGCAATGGCCGTGGTGTCGCCAAAAGTGTGGTAGTTCACGGTCAAGTGAAGCGTCACCAAACTGTCGCAACCCGCAGCATTGGTCAAACGTAACGTGTAATCCCCTGATTGCGTGTGTGTTCCGCCATGCCATAGGTAGCTTTCGCAGGCGGTTTCTGAGATTTCGACGGTGTCCGCATGGTTCACGGTGAGGTGAAGGACAACCACCGAATCACAGCCTGTAGTATTGGTTGCGGAGAACGTATAATTTCCTGATTGCGTGTAGATTAAACCTTGCCACGGAAAGCTATCGCAGGCGATTTCCGTGATTTCCGTGATATCCGCATGGTTTATAGTGAGGTGGAGGGTGACCGCACTGTCACAACCTTTGGCATTGGTCAGATGGGACGTGTAATTTCCTGATTGTACGTATGTTGTGCCTTTCCACGCAAAGCTGTCGCAGGCGATGGCCGTGGTATCGCCGACGGTGGCATGGTTTACGATGAGATGGAGGGTGACCGCACTGTCACAACCTTTGGCATTGGTCAGATGAGACGTGTAATCCCCTGATTGCGTGATGGTTTCGCCTAGCCATATAAAGCTGTCGCAGGCGACGGCCGTGGTGTCCCAAGAGGTAAGACGATTCACGGTGAGATGGAGGGTGACCGTACTGTCACAACCTGCCGCATTGGTCAGAAGGGAGGTATAATTCCCTGATTGCGTGATGGTTTCGCCTAGCCAAATAAAGCTGTCACAGGCGATGGCCGTGGTGTCCCATGAGGTGGGATGGTTCACGGTGAGGTGTAGGGTGACCACACTGTCGCATCCCACCGTATTGGTCAGATGTGAGGTATAATCCCCTGATTCCATGTATGTTATCCCTTTCCACGCAAAGCTGTCGCAGGCGATGGCCGAGGTGTCCCATGAGGTGGGATGGTTCACGGTGAGGTGAAGGGTTATTACCGAATCGCAGCCCACCGCATTGTTCAGAAGGGAGGTATAATCCCCTGATTGCATGTATGTTATCCCTTTCCACGCAAAGCTGTCGCAGGCGATGGCTGAGGTGTCCCATGAGGTGGGATGGTTCACGGTGAGGTGAAGGGTTACTACCGAAT
>CAMKLG010000013.1 GCA_946413585.1 uncultured Bacteroidales bacterium | reverse complement strand
TACGAGGGCGGTCAAGTGATCTTGGAGAAACAGAATGGCGAGTGGACCGTTGTGGGCACCCGTTTCATCTGGATCGAGTAGCGAGATACGCGGACAATGATGCCCCGTTTGAAATGATCACCGCTCTCTGATTTATCCCCTATGACAGGATAGGGCTGGTACCGGGTGATGCCACTGCTTAACTGAGCTGGTATATGCAGGAAAAGCCGTTCTGCATTTCCGGTTGGATCAATTTTTTGAAAATCATCAAGATAAAGCCGTATGATTTCACGTTTTGTCCTATCGACCATGCTCAAATTATTGGTAGAAAGATAGGTGTACACCGCTTGAAAAGCTGCCGCAAAGATACAAAAAATCCGATTACCCAGAAATTATATTTCGTAAAAAATACCGTAACCCCGAAATTTTTCAAATGAAAAATCACTCTGACCCCAAAATTTTTCAAGTTTTTTGTACCAGCTCCAAAAAGTGGACTGTCAACTTTTTAGACACCCCCGTCTCATATTTGGACACCGTACCATTTTTTGTCCCGCGATAACCCGCTGGTATGGAAATATTTCCTATTTTTGGCGCGATATTTGAAACTGCTTCCTTGAGCAGCCTCGAAGAGGCTACACGCGCGAAACGCAATTAACCCCACACAAGCGAAGCGCAGTGTGGGGGCGAAACCCTAAAGAAATGAACAAACTCGGAACCATCCTCATCGTCGACGACAACCGCAACGTCCTCGCTGCGCTGAAACTGCTGCTGGAGCGCGTATTCCGGCAGGTGGTCGCGTTGCCGTCGCCCAACACCCTGCTGCGGCAGATCGAGCAGTACCGACCCGACGTCGTGCTGCTCGACATGAACTTCTCCGCCGGACTCAACACCGGCAACGAGGGCCTCTTCTGGCTCCGCGAGATCAAAGCCCATCACCCGGACCTTCCCGTGGTGCTCTTCACCGCCTACGCCGACATCGAGCTGGCGGTGGCGGGCATGAAGGAGGGCGCCGCCGACTTCGTGGTGAAGCCGTGGGACAACGACCGCCTCATCGCCACCCTCACCCGCGCCTGCAAGTCCGAAAAGGAGACCGCGAAACGCTCTGCCAAGTCGGACAGCCCACTCTTCTGGAGCGACAGTCCGGCGATGCGGGACCTGCGCCTCATGGTGGAGAAGATAGCCCCCACGGACGCCGCCATCCTCATCACGGGTGAGAACGGTACGGGCAAAACATTGTTGGCCAAAGAGATACATCGACTCTCCTCCCGTAACGACAAACCGTTTATGACCGTGGATTTGGGTGCATTGACGGAAACCCTCTTTGAGAGTGAACTCTTCGGACATGTGAAGGGCGCGTTCACAGACGCGAAAACCGACCGTGCGGGCAAAATCGAGGAGGCCGCGGGTGGAACCCTCTTCCTCGATGAGATCGGCAACCTCGCCTTCCCGCAGCAGGCCAAGCTGTTGACGGTCATCCAGCAGCGCACGGTCACGCGGGTGGGCAGCAACAAAGCCATCCCCGTCGATTTCCGGCTTATCTGCGCCACCAACCAGAAACTCGGCGAGAAGGTGCTGCGCGGTGAGTTCCGCGAGGACCTCTACTACCGCGTCAACACCATCCATCTGGAAATCCCGCCCCTCCGCGACCGCCGCGAGGACATCCTCCCTTTCGCGGAGCGTTTCCTGACGGTTTTCGCCGAGAAGTACCGCAAGCCCGCGCTGAGGTTGAGTCCCGATGCCGCCCGTAAGCTGATGGAGCATCCGTGGTACGGCAACATCCGCGAGCTCGAACACGCCGTGGAGCACGCGGTCATAGTCTGCGACGGCACCGAGCTGCAGGAACAGGACTTCAAGCTCACGCCCCCGATACAGAAGGATAACGTACAGGAAGTCACCACCTTGGATGAGATGGAGGCCGAGATGATCCGTAAGTGCATCGCCAAATGCGCCGGCAACCTCACCGCCGTAGCCAGCACGCTGGGGATTACAAGGCAGACGTTGTATAACAAGATGAAAAAATACGGAATTTAGTGAGCAGTGATTAGTGATCAGGTATGACGAAAGAGCCCGATATATTAAAACTACTTCCTTAAGCAGCCCCGTAGGGGCAAGAGCTCGGTAGCCAGGGGTGAGCGCAGCGCAACCCCTGGGACGAATGATGACGATGATGCGATGATACGATGATACGATGATACGATGATGACGATGATACGATGATGGGATGATACGATGATGGGATGATGACGATGAAACAATGAAACGATGATACGATGATGCAATGATACGATGACGACGATAATCATAATAGGAATAACAATCGCCTGGGCCGTCACCACGTGGCTCCTCGTCCGGCGGAACCGGCGGATCAACAACCGCATCAAGTTCCTGTCGGAGGCGGTGGCGGGCGGCGACTTCAGCTTCACCTTCCCCGAGGGCGATCCCCGGCGCAGCGACCGCGTGCTGGCCGCCTCGCTGAACCGCATCCGCGACATGCTCAGCCGCACCCGTCAGGAGACCATCGACAAGGAGCGCTACTACGCCCAGATCCTCGAGAACGTGCGCACCGGCATCGTGGCGTATGACGAGAAGGGCTTTGTCACGCAGACCAACCGGGCGGCCGCGGAGCTCTTCGGGCTCCCCGTGCTGACCCACATCCGCCAGCTTGACCGTGTCAGCAACGGACTGGCGGACATGCTGTTACTGTCGGCGGCGGGCGACACCCGCACGCTTACCCTCCACGACGGCGACAGCAACCGGCAGCTTTCACTGCAGGTCTCGCAAAATCGCATCCGCGACCGCAACATCCGCATCTTGGTCGTCAATGATATACACAACGAATTGGACAACAAAGAGATAGACTCGTGGATTTCGCTCACCCGCGTGCTTACCCACGAAATCATGAACTCCATGAGTCCGGTCACCTCGCTGAGCGAAAGTCTGCGCGAGTTGGTACCAGAAAAGGATTCCGAGCTGTACAAGGGTTTGGATGTCATCCACTCCACGGGCAAGGGCATCGAAGGGTTTGTGGAGTCGTACCGGCAGTTCACGCACATCCCGACGCCTGCGCCGACCCTGTTTTACGTGCGGGAGCTGGTAGAACGTGCCGTGCAGTTGGTGCAGTCCGTGCCGGAGAACACCCGCATCGACTTCCGCTGGTCGGTGGAGCCCGGCGACATGCTGCTGCACGCCGACGAGAACTTGGTCGGGCGCGTGCTCAACAACCTGCTGAAGAACGCCGTGGAGGCGATAGGACAGGAAAGCGACGGTTGGGTGGAGGTTCGGGGATACCTCAACGAAAGGGAGGATGTGGTCGTGGAGGTCAGCGATAGCGGCGGTCCAATTCCGCCGGCGGTCGAGGAACGCATCTTCATCCCGTTCTTCACCACCAAGAAGGAGGGGTCCGGCATCGGGCTGAGCATCTCCCGCCAGATCATGCGGCTTTCGGGCGGTACGCTCACGTTGCGTACGCGCCCGAACACCTGTTTCACGATGACGTTCGGAAACTGATTATTTCGTGTAGAGATATCGTTTGATACTCTTTTTAGGAGTCTTTTCGAACTCGTGCATGTGCAGTTCGACGATGTTGATTTGCTCGTAAGCCGCCAAACTTTTGTTGACTTCTTTCTTGGTCTCTTCCATAACCCGCGTGATATCCTCTTGTTTCAAACCAGCGGCATCACATGCGTCAATGTCGGGATATATTAATGCCACAATCTTGTTATCTCTTTGGATGACAATACTTTCCATGACAAACGGCATATTGTTGAGCTTGTCCTCGATTTCTTCGGGATAGATGTTTTGACCTGATGGACCTAGCAACATGGTTTTGCAACGACCTTTGATGAAGATGTTGCCGTCCTTATCGACATAGCCAAGGTCGCCGGTGCGCAGCCAACCGTCGTCGGTGAAAC
Source organism: uncultured Bacteroidales bacterium (assembly GCA_946413585.1). GTDB lineage: Bacteria > Bacteroidota > Bacteroidia > Bacteroidales > WCHB1-69 > F23-D06. The sequence goes on along the minus strand of CAMKLG010000013.1, from coordinate 54,496 downwards.
TGGCATTCGTGGCTTCGTCGTTTTTGTAATAGCCGGCCATCACATTGTCGCCGCGCACCACGATCTCGCCTACGCCGTTCTCGTTGGCATTATCAATGCGAACTTCCATGTTGTCAAGAATTTTACCGCAGCTGCTTGGTAAGAATTTCGTCCAATGGGCATAAGAAATCAGAGGCGCGGTTTCGGTCATGCCGTAACCGATGGTGAAGGGAAACTTGATCTTGCGCAAGAACTTCTCCACTTCCGCGTTCAGCGCGGCTCCGCCGATGATGATTTGCTCGAAAGACCCGCCAAACACGCTAATGAGCTTTTTCTTGATCTGGCTGAGCACCACATCGTCGAGATACGGCACTTTCAGTACCCAGTTCATAGGCGGTTTGGCAATCATAGGCTGAATTTGGCGGCGGTAGATTTTCTCAATGATGAGCGGTACACTCAAAATAAGGGTGGGCTTGATCTCTGAGAAAGCCGACAGCAGCACCTTTGGGGTCGGCGTTTTAGTGATGAAGTAGGTATGACCGCCGATGGTGGAGTTGCCGAGGAAGTCGAACGCGCAACCATAAGCGTGTGCCAGTGGTAGGAAGGTCACCATGCGGTCTCCCGCGAATAGCAAGTGCTGTGACGGGTTTCCGGCGGCGTATGCGGAGTGCCCGAAGCGAGCGTTGGAGGCCAGGGCTCTACCTGTGGTCATCACCCCTTTCGAGAATCCCGTAGTGCCCGAAGTGTAGTTGATAGAAGCCACTTCTTCGTTGTCCTTGTAGTCGTAACGGATGCAGTCGGGGAAGAAGTCGCCCTTGAACTTGTTGTCGAAAAGCTGCTGGATGGCTTCTGGAGAGATCAGCTCCTTCGTGAGGGAAAATCGGATGTTCAGCTCCTGATCCACGATGGGCAACGCCTCTTCACGGATAGCCAGAGGCTGGAAGTTCGTGAGGGAGATGACTGCCCGCACATTGCCTAACTCGTGCTCGTCGAGGTGATCCCAGTAGTAGTCTCCGGAAAATAGCAACTTCGAGTCGGAGTGCTTGACGATATGGTGGACATTCTCGGAGTGGAAATCCTGCAGAATGGGCACAATGACAGCACCATAGGTGACGGTGGCAATGTAGGCCACCGCCCAGTGCGCACAATTGCGTCCTATGAGCGACACTTTGTCGTATTTCTTAATGCCGCACTGTTTGAAAAGAAGGTGCAGCTTCTCCACCTTTTCCGCTACTTGCGCGTAAGTGAGCGTGTATTTCGTCTCGTAATCGGTGAATGCCTCAAGATCCCAGTTCCGACGGAACGAATCCTCGAACATTCGTACAAAATTTTCTTTTACCATTTCTCAATTATCTGTATTTCAGATCGTCATCTTTCATTAAAAACTCTTTTACATATTTTTCGACCCCCTGATGGATGCTGTGCATCTGATGAGGATAGCCTACAGAACGCAATTTGTCGGTAATGGATTGCGTGAAATACTGATACTGGCGGGCGAGACCTTTAGGCATCTCGATGTGTTGGATGTTAGGCTCAATGCCCATGGCGTTGGCCACACATTCAGCCACATCTTCGAAGGTGGCTGCCACACCCGTGCCGACGTTGAAAAGTCCGCTTACCTGAGGATGTTCGAGCATCCAAATCATAACATCCACACAATCATCAACATATACGAAGTCCCTTTTGGCACCATTCGTGATGAAAAGTCTAGCGTAACCCTCCTCTTGATACTGCTTGAAAAATTGGGGGATCACACTCTTTTGGCCACCTTTGTGATACTCATTTGGACCGTAAACATTAAAGAATTTCAAGCCCACCACTTGACTCGAAACAGGATGTCGCATTTTATCTTTAGCAATCAGTTTATCGACACTGAGCTTACTCCATCCGTACGGGTTCAACGGCCTGAGGGTTTGCAGGAACCCCAGGGATTCCTCATCAAGGAAGCCCCCTTCATTTTTGCCATGACCGTAAGTAGCTGCCGATGAGGCATAAATAAAGGGAATTCGATTCTCGGTACAGAATTGATACAACTCCATGGTTAATTGGATGTTGTTTCTGGCAATCAAATCGACATCCTTCTCTGTAGTAGAAGAAATGGCTCCCAAGTGAATGAGAGCCTTAATGTTATACTTGTTTCTATTGATGAAATCAAAAGTTTGTTCAGGGAATACAAACGAGACACAAGAACGTTTTGCGACATTTTTCCATTTGTCATCCGTGCCAAAAGTATCAACGGAAACAAGATCTTCGTAACCTCTTCGTTCGAGTTCGGCAAGGAGGTTAGAACCTATAAATCCTAACGCACCAGTAACAATAATCATTGTTTTTCGAATTTTAAAATTGCCATTAGCTGTTAGCTATTAGCTTTTGGCCAACAGCTAACAGCCAACAGCCAAAAGCTAATTAGTATCCGAAGATTTCTTCCAATGACAACGTTGTCACTTTACCATATTTCTCCAATCCCTTGAGGTCAACCTCGTCTTTGTTACCCAACACTACGACAACACGTTTCTGTCCTTTGATGTAAGTCTTGTTGAAGTTGGTGACATCGTCCAGGGTCATTTTCTGGATGAGATTGTAGTTGGTCTTGTCCATCGGAGTCTTCAGACCCATCTCCTCGCAAGTGAGATAGTAGTTGATGATGTTCATCTTGCGGGTACGGTTGGTACGGTATTGAGAAATGAGGGAAGTCTTGGCCAAGTCGAAATTCAGTTCTGACACGGGCATGTTGTCCAACAGATCGGTGAATGCCTCAAGAGCGTCCATCAGCTTGTCGTTTTGTGTGCCGATGTGGGTCAGATTGTAGTTAAGCTTGCCTTTTTCGCTCGGCTCCACATAATAAGCGGCAGCGGAGTAAGCCAAGGAACGTTTCTCACGGATTTCTTGGAAGACGATGGAGTTCATGCTTCCGCCGAAGTATTCGTTGTACATCTCAATTTGTGAACTGAGTGACCAGTTAGCAGGAATAGAGGTCGTGAGCTGGCGGCACATGGATTGCTTAGCATCGTAATGTGCAAAATAAACCTTGTTTTCTCTCGTAGCCAAACGGTCGTAGTCGGCACCCATCTTCACAGGTTTCTTGGCAGGATGTACGCTGTGTTTCTCTGTGATGACTTTCTGTAAATCGTTGAGACTCAGGTCTCCGTAGTAAAGGATACGTTGAGGTTGGGAGGTCATCGTCTTGATTTGATTGATGACATCCTGCGCCTTGATCTTCTGCACTTCTTCGTTGGTCACGAAATATTTGCGGATATTGTCCTTGCCGTAAGAAGCGTAGCTGAGCATCTTTTGGAAGATTTGATTCTGGCGGGATTTTGCATCGTTACGGGATTGCAGCACATCAGAGATAGCGTTGGTGACAGACTCTTCGGAAATCTTCGGGTTGTTGAGAATGTCCTCCACGATGGCCATAGCCTTCGTCATGTTTTCGCTAAGACCAGAAATTCTGACAGTAGCGTATTTGGAGCCGAAACCGATGCTGTAGTCACAAGCGAGATCATACATTTCGCGGTTAATCTGGCTGAGAGTACGGTTTTCGCTCTCCAACTGATCAAGGAAGGAATTGGTGATACCGGCGTTCTTGTCGTAGAAAGAACCGTAGTTGTAACGGTAAACCAGTTGGAAACGACCGTTTTCGGTGTTCTGCACATACAGAATCTCGTTGCCGTTAGCCTTGCCCTTTTGCATGTCTTTGTTGAAATCCACGAAAACAGGTTCAATGGGCTTCACGTTCATGTTTTTGACCTCTTTCAGGAAGGCACTCTCCACGTCGCGGTTCATCACCACCGGGGTGATTTCCGGCTTGTCAACTTTCTGCACGTTGCGTTGTTCGCCTTGGTGTTTGTAAACGACCACGTAGTTGTTTTTCTTGAAGATACGGTTGGCAAAGTCGATGACATCTTCTTTGGTGACATAGCTCATGTTCTCAGTTTCGTTGATCACGTCTTGCCAGCTTTGGTGAGACAGGTAAGCGAAAGCCATCGCCATAGCGCGGTTAGAGTTGCTCTCGAGACTGGTCATGTCGCTGAGCTTGCGGTTGTTGATAGCAGCGGTGAGCAAGTCGGCATCCCAGTTGCCAGACTTCAGAATCTCGATTTGTTCGAGCAAGAGATCCTTGAGCTGTTCCAGCGTTTGACCTTGTTTCGGTTTACCGGTCAAACGGAAATAGGAGTAATCGTTGAGGTCGCTCACGCCAGTGGAAGCATATTGAGCCAGCTGTTTTTGGTTGATGTTCTCATCGATGATACCGCAGGAACCGTTCATCAGCACTGCGTCAGCCATCTCGGCGAGAAGCACGTCGCGAGAACCGGTGCCCGCATCAATACGGAAGCCGATCTGCACATTTTCAGGTTCCAAACCATAGACATCCACCACTTTCACTTGACGGATAGGCTTCTCTTTTACGTAGGTAAAGTCAGGGATATAACGCGGTTGAATCTTGCCGAAATATTTGTCAATCAATTTGATAACCTGATCAGGGTCGAAGTCGCCCGCCATGGCAATACAATAGTTGTTCGGCACGTAGTAGGTGTAGAAGTGCTTGTTGATGTTGGTCAAAGAGGGGTTCTTCAGGTGCTCGATGGTACCGATGGTGGTCTGTGTGCCGTAAGGATGGTTCGGGAACAATGCCTCGTTCATCTTTTCGTAAGCAGTACGGCTGTCATTGGCCATGTTCATATTCTTTTCTTCATAAACGGCCTCCAACTCGGTGTGGAACAAACGGAAAACGGGATTGGCGAAACGCTCGCCTTCGATCATCAGCCAACGCTCGACTTCGTTGCTCGGGATGTCCTCCTGATAAACGGTCATGTCGTTGGAAGTGAAAGCGTTAGTGCCTTGCGCACCAATCATGGACATCATCTTGTCGTATTCGTTCGGGATGGCATACTTGGAAGCCTCGTACGATACGGAGTCAATTTGATGGTAAATGGCTTTGCGCTTTTCGGGGTCGGTGGTGTGGTTATAGACCTCGTACAACGCCTCGATTCTCTTGAGTTGTTCTTGCTCCTTGGCCCAATCCAATGTGCCAAAGTGGTTGGTACCCTTGAACATCAGGTGTTCCAGATAGTGGGAAAGACCCGTGGATTCAGCGGGGTCGTTCTTGCTACCCACGCGCACGGCAATGTAGGTCTGGATGCGCGGCACGTCCTTGTTGACAGACATGAACACTTGCAACCCGTTGTCCAACGTGTAGTGAATCACGTTCATCGGGTCGTTGTGATAGGTCTCCTTGTGGTAATTCTGCGCAAAAGAGCTGAAGGTCAGGAGACAGCAGACCGTCAGCAGCAGGGTGGAAAATAAATTACGTTTCATAAAGCTTTATTTTTTGATGAATTATTCGGTATAACATTCGTTGTTAGTGAAGATTCTTACGAAAGCAGGTCATACCAACCTGTGGTTTTGTGGCGGTCGAGGTGGCGTTAACGGCGAAATCGTATCCGTCGGGGTCGAAAAACCGAACGACACGATGGCTTTAAATAGTACTGTGAGAAGTCTTTCCATCCTCTTTTTAAGGTTTATATATAATAATTTATGTACCCAATAATGAATGCGCGAAAATACACATTTTCCATATTCATCATCAGAGTGTTAATAACTAATTATAAAACTTTTCCTTTGAGCAGTCCTGAAGGTGCTAGAATTCAGGGTTGTACTCCCCCGTTCCAAACAAATCGGTAGGGTAGGCGCGCGTCCTCCCCAGCATAATCTACACCGATGCGCGGGGTAGTTTCGATTTGGCTGTCGGCTACAAGCACTCCGCGATCCTCAATCCAAAGTTTGTCGCAGCAGAGCGAAAGTCCGTTGTCAGTGACAGTGAGACCTAGAAGTTTGGAAACCTTGCCTGGCCCAATGCCGATGTCGGGGGTGATTTTGTGCTTGCGGGTGCGTTGCAGCATCAGTTCCTCGCCGTGTGTGGGCACGATGCCGCGGATGAGCACTGCGTCGGGCACATCCTTGGCATTGGTGACGAAGTTGAGCAGGTGGTGCATCCCGTAGCAGAGATACACGTAGGCAACCCCTCCCGCGTGGTACATCATCTCGTTTCGAAAGGTGCGCCGTCCCCCGTATGCGTGCGACGCGCGGTCGGTCGTGCCCTTGTACGCCTCCACCTCACAGATGATGCCGCCTGTGAGCTGCCCATCCACCTTGGTGAACAGATACTTGCCCAGCAAATCACGCGAAATGCCCAGCACATCGTCCGTCATGAAATAGTCTTCCTTCAGTTTCATTGCCGTTTTGGATTTGGCGGCAAAAATACAAAATTTGGCTTTTAGCCTTTAGCTATTAGCTTTTAGCTAGCCAACAGCTAACAGCCAACAGCTTCAATAACCAATAACCCATAACCTTTAAAACACCACGTACGGCCTTAACTTCTCCACCAACTCCGGGTAGGCGTGAGTAATCTGTTGCAGCTCGGTGAGGTCGCGGATGGGGCCTTTTTGCTCGCGATGTCGCAGGATCAGCTTGGTCAGGTAGGCATCGATGTACGGGTGCGCAACCAACTCCTTGTAAGTGGCGGTGTTGATGTTCAACTTCTTGATTTTCTGTCTGTTGATATACAGATAATCCTTCAGTTTGACCGTGTCGATGTTCTGCATCACATAAACCTCCTGCAACTGGGCATAGCTGTAGAAACCGCCGAGTTTTTCGCGGTATTCCACGAGCTTGGCGGCACGCTTGCTGCCAAACTGCGGTATCGTGAGCAGATCGTTGGTGTCGCAGCTGTTGAGGTCGAGCTTGACGATGTCATACATCGGCTTCCGTTCCTGTTTTGCGAATGGGGGCAACGTGTCGGAGCGAATGTTGGGCCGACCTTGGAAATACTGTACTCGCTCTTGCTGCCGTACATCAGCCAATGAGTCGGAAATCCGTTGCTGTTCCTGGGCAAAATCTTGGAACAGAGCTTCATACTGGTGAACATCGTAGGGCGGCTCACGGTGGTTCTCGTAGAAAAAGTAGAAGAGATTGCTCGCCAGAATCACGGTGAGCAAAAACAGGGCGGCAGCCCATTCGCCTCGGGTAAAGTGGAGTTTCGTCTTCATACCGCAAAAATACAATCTCGCGACAGGGGTTGTCAAGGGGGGACGAGGAATTTTTGCCAACAGGCAGATGTTGACAAAAAAATAAAAACAAAATCATGTTTATAAAAAACTGTAAATATTTGTACGATAATTAAATATAGACCCTGATGCGGGTGAAATTCGCAAAAGAAATATGAACAAACCTGTTAGATTTCTGAAAAAATTGTATTTTTGCAGCGTTTTAAGTGAAAAGATATGTCGTCTTTTGAAAGTTTGTACCACGAAACGGAGATGAATGTAAGAGAGGCGGTGTATCGTTTTTCAGAGCTGAAGTCGAAATATGAAGCTGCCCTGCAAGAAAACGAAACGCTACGCGCAGAATTGAAGAATATGGAGACAAAGCTCGCTGAAACGGAAGAAAAGTTGAAGTTGGTTGAACTAACAAGTACCATTATTGATAAAGAAAGTAAAACGGAACTGAAAAAACAGATCAACGATTGGGTGCGGGAGATAGATAATAGCATAAAGCTTCTCAACGGAAAGTAAGATGGAGGATGACAATATAAAAGTGACGGTGACTATCGGGCAGAACCCGCTGACAGTCATTATCAAGAAAGAGTGGGAACACTACTTCCGGGAAGCCGAAAAGGTAATCAATGACAGTTTTTTTGACTTTGCAAAAAAATGGCAATATAAAAACCAGCAAGACCTTACGAATATGGTGCTGTTGGACTTTGTGGTGAAAGGGATTGCGGACAAGGAAAGACTGAAAGAGTATGACGAAGAGTTGATTCCGATGATGGAGTCACTTAAGAAGCTCACAGAAGAGTTTCCCATTGATTAAGACGTTCATTGACAGAAGAAATCCCGCATAAGTTCAGATACGTTTGTTAAACTCAACAGAATTACAAACGAAGGGGACGCTTGTCATGCCTAGAACAGGCCCGAATCCGTACGGATGGCGAATAGCCCGGGGAAGCGCGAAGCACGGACTGCACCTTCGACCATATCGAGTAGGAGTTTTTCGAAACCCTATGGAACTTATGCGGTTTTTTTATGCCTCCCGTTGCCCGAAAATGATCGGACAACATTTTTAACAATATATAAACGTATGACAGTATTATCGATTATTATAGGCATACTGGTGGGCGCCGCAATCGGTGTCGCAGTGTCCTATACTTTGCTGAAAAACCAATTGACGAAAGCGGGCCGCGAAGCCCTGAAAAAGGCCGAAGAAGACGGCGAACTGATTAAAAAAGAGAAAATTCTGCAAGCGAAAGAGAAATTCCTGCAACTCAAGGCGGAACACGAAAAGTCCTGCAACGAGAAAAACCAACAGATCGCAGCAGCTGAGAACCGCATCAAACAGAAAGAGAATACCCTCAATCAGAAAATGGAGGATCTCAACCGCAAAAACAACGAAAATGCGACGCAAAAGGAGAATCTCAATAAACAGTTGGCTGCTGTCGCCCAAAAACAAAAGGAACTCGACGATCAAATCGTCTCTCAGAAGACAAAGCTTGAATCTATCGCTGAAATGACCGCAGAACAGGCTAAACAACAACTGATTACCCTGATGCAAGACGAGGCAAAAGCCGATGCGCTTGTGATGATTAAAGAAATTGTTGATGAAGCTAAACATACCGCTAATCTTGAAGCTAAGAAAGTGGTGGTCAATGCATTACAACGTACTGGCGTAGAGTCCGCCGTGGAGAATACCGTCTCAGTATTCACCATAGAGAACGACGAAATCAAAGGTCGTATCATCGGTCGCGAGGGACGTAATATCCGTACGCTCGAGAACCTCACCGGCGTGGACGTGGTTATCGACGACTCCCCTGACACCATTCTGCTCTCCAGCTTCGACCCGGTGCGCCGCGAAATCGCCCGCCTGTCACTGCAAAAACTCGTCTCCGACGGTCGTATCCACCCTGCTCGTATTGAGGAAGTGGTCGCCAAAACGAAAAAACAGATTGAACAAGAGATCGCAGAATTGGGTAAACGTACCTGTATCGACTTGGGAATCAATAATATGCATCATGAGTTGATGCGTTTGGTCGGTAAGATGAAATACCGCTCCTCCTATGGTCAGAACTTGTTGCAACATGCCAAGGAAGTGGCGAATTTGAGTGCTGCCATGGCAGCGGAACTGGGCATCAACCCCAAACTCGCACGCCGTGCAGGTCTGTTGCATGATATCGGCAAAGTGCCCGATACGGAACCCGAATTGCCGCACGCACTCTTCGGCGCACGCTTGGCCGAGCAGTACAAGGAACGCGCCGAGATCGTGAACGCCATCGGTGCACACCACGATGAAATGGAGATGAAAACCCTCATCGCGCCCATCGTGCAAGTGTGCGACGCTATCTCTGGCGCTCGTCCAGGTGCCCGTCGCGAGGTGGTGGAAGCCTATATGAAACGTCTCAACGACCTTGAGAATCTGGCACTTACCTATCCCGGTGTGGTCAAGACATACGCTATCCAGGCAGGCCGTGAATTGCGCGTGATCGTGGGTGCTGAGAAGGTGACCGACCAAGAGGCTGACCAAATCTCCCTCGACTTGTCCAAGAAAATCCAGAACGAAATGACGTATCCGGGTCAAATCAAGATTACAGTCATTCGTGAGACCCGCGCTGTCAATTATGCCCGATAAACTATGAACGACGAACCGAAACCTAAACCGCGCAGCAGATTCCGCTTCTTCACAATACTTTATATTGTGACGCTTCTGCTATTTGTGGCCTATTTCTTCTTTATTTCCGATCATAACCTCAAGACTCACCGCGATTTGAGCCAAAAGATCTCTAATTTGGAGGATAAGATCACCAATACTAAGAACCAAGTGGGTAATGTCTATACTTACGAGCAGCTGATCGCGGATTCGGTTCTGTTGGAAAAGTACGGTCGCGAACAGCTCAATATGCATAAGCCGAACGAGGATGTTTTCGTGATTCTTTATGAAAAATGAGTCGAAACATATCCGATTGCTGATTGTTAACGGCGTGAATCTCAGTTGCTTGGGTACACGCGAAGTGAATATTTACGGCAGAGTCTCATTTGAGGAATATCTGTCGGATTTGCAACAACGTTACCCGCAGGCTGAAATTACCTGCTTCCAGTCAGACAACGAGGGCGAGTTGGCGAAAGCCATCACCTCGGCACGGAATTTGCATGGTATCGTTCTCAATGCGGGTGCCTACACACATACCTCTGTCATTTTGGCAGATGCCGTGCGTGCGGCGAAATGCCCGGTGGTGGAAGTCCATATCAGCAATCTCTTCGGGCGTGAGAATTATCGTAGGAACAGCATGTTGTCGGGGGCTTGCGTGGGCTTTATCTGCGGATTCGGTCTCCAAAGCTACGACTTGGCGATTGAGGCTTTTTTGAAAAAGAATTCAAATGAACAAATTAAACTTCAACAGATTTGACTTGTCAATGGAATAAGTTTTTTGGAAAAACAATCGAATTAAAATAACGAAATTATGAAAAAAGTATTCAGTTTATTGATGATTTTGGCGTTTGTGATGGCCGGAATGGCTCAACAAGATGGTTCAACTACGGCTCAACCCAAAAAGAACAAGAAAGTGAAGACTCCGGAAATCACCTTCGAGACACTGGTTTATGACTACGGTCAAATTAACCAAGGTGACAATGGTGAGTGCGAATTTGTATTCAAAAACACAGGTAAGGCCGAACTGATTCTCACCAACTGCCGTTCCAGCTGCGGCTGCACCGTACCTTCATGGCCGAAGGATCCTATTGCTCCCGGCAAGAAAGCTTCTATCAAAGTGAAATACAATACCCAGCGTATCGGTCAGATTAACAAGACCATCACCGTGGAATCCAACGCAGTGAATGATCGTGTGGTGTTGAAAATCACAGGCAATGTGAATCCGAAACCCACAGAGGCTGCACCTGAGAACAATGGCGGTGCCCCGAATGTCCGAATGAATAACTAACCTTAAAAAGATACAGAAATGAAAAAGGTATTGGCTCTCGTATGTTTGCTCTGTATGGGCTTTGGCGTGGGCTTGCAAGCGCAGACCACAAAGACTACCTATACAGGCACGGGCGCAGAAATCGAATTCGAGAAGAAAACGGTCGATTTCGGAAACCTGAAAGTCGGCGATGTGAAAGTGGTGACCATCACTTATAAGAACATTGGTAAGAAACCGTTGATTCTTGACGATGTGATCTCCTCTTGCGACTGCACGGAAGTGGAATGGTCGAAGGCACCTGTGATGCCCGGCAAAACAGGGACCATCAAAGCTACCTACACCGCTAAAAACGTCGGTCTGATCAGCAAGCGCATCACCGTTCTGTCGAATGCGAACACCGACAGAGTGATATTGCAACTTAAGGGAGAGGTGAAGTAACCTCTCCTTGTTCCCTCCGGGGCCGTCTGGTTTTGACAGCAAGTTCGGGGGTATGTAAGCAGGTCGGAATTTGTGGGCTGATTCCGTTAAAAATTAACCCTCAATGCCAAATAAATGGCGAAACTTCTTATGCATTCGCAGCGTAACCGTTGCGGATCTCGCCGCGCGGACAAGGTCCGTAGCCGCGGGTGCTCCCCCGGAAGTTTTTCGGCTCAACGTCCGGACCGGAGTATCATAAAAGGGCTGATAGCTGAGGCCGCGCTTCGAGGCTGAGGCGAAACTTTAGAAGATAAGCGACGCTTAGGTCCGTCCCGTACCATGCCGCCGCCGACAATCAAACGGTGACTAAACTTGTAGAAAGCATACTTGCGGCGTGTTTGGACGAGGGTTCGACTCCCTCCGGCTCCACTTCCAACGGGGTAAAAACTCCCCGAGACACTAAGAAAGGCACTGATAATCAAAAGATTGTCAGTGCCTTTTGCATTTTAGGCCCGCACCTTTTGCCGTTTTGATGCCCGTTCAAACAATGTGTTCCTCCCCCTTTCTTGTGTGTTCGAAAATTACGTACCTTTGCACCTCAAAAATTTGAAAGAATGAGAATCGTAAAAATTGCCCTGAATGTAGTGCTTTTGCTCGCTGTATGCGGCTTTTCTTGGGCTAGTCCGGTGGACAGCGTGACCGAAAGCCAAGTGGCTGCCCGTTTTTATCAGTTGAAAACCAAGTCGCCGTTGCCGGTTTCCCAACTGGTGAAGATTTATACCCACTATGCTTCGTCGGATCACTCGTTCGAGGCGATTCCTCTCTTCAATGTCTATAATGTTGGTGATGGTTTTGTGATTGTTGCTGCGGATAATCGTTTGCAGCCAGTTATCGCGTACTCCACAGAAGGACCGTTTGTGGTGGAACAGATGTCGCCTGCCATGATGGACATTATGGATGGTTATGCGGCTGAAATAATGGCTTATTTGGAACAACCGTCTGTGGTCACCGCTGTTGCAAACCCTATGTGGCGAGAAATCTTGGAAATGCGTCCTGTTTGCGCCCGCAATCAAGTGGTGGTGCCGCCATTGATTCAGACACGCTGGGACCAGGACGATGACTATAACATCCTTTGTCCATCGGACAGCGCGGGTCCGGGTAACCATGTGTTGACCGGCTGTGTGGCCACGGCTATGGCCCAAGTGATGCGATATTGGGAGTACCCGGCTCAAGGTACGGGCAGTCACAGCTATAGTTGCAATTATGGCACGTTAAGTGCCGATTTTGGCAATACCACATACAATTATGCCATGATGCCTGACATACTCACCTCCAACACTCCTGCCGCACAGCGGCAGGAGGTGGCAAAGCTGATTTATCATTGCGGTGTCTCCGTTGATATGGATTATGGCCCCGAGTCCAGTGGTTCTTACCTCAGTCTAAGCCCGAATGCGCTGCACACCTATTTTGGATACCGGCAGTCCTCCTATATTCACAAAAGCCAATATTCCGCCTCTTCCTGGAATGTTATCATCAAGAATCAATTGGACAGTCTCCGTCCAGTGCTCTACCGTGGACAGAGTGATGCGGGCGGCCACGCATTTGTCTGCGATGGCTATGACGATCAAGACTATTTCCATTTCAACTGGGGATGGAACGGCTCGAACAACGGCTATTATCTGTTGTCAGGCCTTACCCCCGGCAATCATAACTACAACTCTTCCCAAGCTGCGGTCATCGGTCTCTTCGTGGACAAACCCAGGTTGATAACGTCCGCGAAGAGCCAAATGTTGTATAGTTTGAATGGCGCTGCGGATACCGCTCTAATCAGGGTCCTCTCCTTGAATGGCGGGCAGCAGGTGACGGCCACCGTGACGGGTGATTTCACCATCAGCGATGGCAGCAGTCCCTTCACAGACACGTTAATGCTGTCGTCTGGAAACCAGATCTTATATGTTCGCTTTCAAGATGCAAATGCGGCAACAGCAACGCATTTTGGAACGCTGTCGCTGGCGTATGACAGCCTGACCACCACCATCGGTCTGCGAGGCGAAGCCGTTGCATTGGTTTATGAAGCTCCCCAAAACCTGAGTGCGACAAATGTATCCCCATACGTGCACTTGACATGGGAACCGCCAACATACACGCCGCAGACACATACGTACGGGGATAATACACACACCTCTAACTATGGGTATAGTAGCGATTATGCTCGTACCATCCTGTATCGTCTTTGTGATACCGATATGGTTGCTTTGTATCCTGCCCAGCTGACCCATATATCCTTCTTTTTGAGATCGGCTGTGACCACCTGTAAGCTGGTGGTTTATCAAGGAGGATGTTATGATGGGTATTCCTTGTCTCCCGGCGCACTAGTGTTGGAGCAAGTGTTGGATATCAGTCAACTGAATAGCAATGCTTGGAACTCTGTGGCGTTACAGACCCCTGTGCCTGTTGTCTTGGGAAAAGAGATCTGGTATGGTGTCTATATCGAGGCTCCGGGTGGTTCATATACTCTTCCGGTAGGCGATGCCAGCAACTATAGGCCTGAGAAAGGGGAGATTTCGGGCCGTCACTATTCCTCCGGCGCTATTTCATGGAGTTTATATAATGTGGGCAAAAACTTCTCGCTTCTGGCGCACTTCCAGTCGTTACAACCCACACTCTCTCACTATCAAATTACCCGCGACAGCCTTGTCAGGGGCACCACCACTCAACTCTTTTATGATGATATGGTGTCGCAAACGGGCGAATACACCTACCATATTGCTGCCGTATATGAGGACGGTGGCACAGCAGAGGTGACTACCACATTGCAAGTACAGGTGTTGGCACATGAAGATACCATAGTTGCTCAGATTTGCGATGGGGATTCGTACGATTTCCAGGGTCAGATAATCACGCAAGCTGGCGAATATTACGCTTATAACCACGACACATTGACGGTTTTGCAACTGTCCGTTAATCCGCATCCGGAACTTGTACTGAACGCTTCCTCTATCAATTTGCATTACCCCGAAACAGCTATCTTGACAGCATCAGGAGCTGATAGCTATCAATGGAGTACGGGTGAAACGACTCATCAGATTGAGGTTTGTCCGACCGAACCGACATTATATTCCGTGACCGCCTTTTTGAATGAATCACCTTGTGCCTCAATGGATTCCATTTGGATTCACACCGAAGGGGCTGGAATTGTGGAATATGCTCGTCCCGTGGCTTGTTACCCCAATCCTGCCCAAGATGTTCTCTACGTGGCGGATGCTTTTTGCGATCAGCTGTTGCTTTACGATATGAGTGGACATTTATGCGCTTTGTGGAAGGGTAGGAGAGATGAATGGCAAGTGTCAGTGCGGCAATTGACTAATGGTACCTACCTGTTGGTTGGAGAGAAGGATGGCCAACGTCGGTTTGTCACGAGGGTGATAGTGCAGCATTAGCAGTGGAAGTCAACGGAAAATAGCAAAAGTTGTGCGTGTTTTTGAAGAGCTTGTTCATTTTTGCCGCTTTTGTCAATAAAAATGCTATTTTTGCCCGCTAAATATTTTCGAATGGAAAAAATCTACTTTACAGACTATGTGCAGGTATCGCACGAGGATGCACGGGAGAAATTGCAACAGTGGCATAAAAAATATCCCGCTTCGTCGTTTTTGAACCTGTTTTGCCTGCGCGAAGCCCGTCTGAAAGGACAAACTCGGCAGCTTCCGAAAATGCTGATCACATTGCCGGATAAACTGCGCTATGATGCTCTGTCATTGGATGTTGCCCCTGTGCTGGAGACACGCGAAATACCACAGCTGAATATGGTGGAGACACCCAGCAGACCCAAAAATTCGCTGAATCCGATTTTTGTGAAACACCCTGCGCCTGACCATGATAACCGTCAGGCCTTGATTGATCAGTTGATTGAAAAATTTTCCAAAGATGCTCCCAAAATTATCTACTCCCCTGATGTTCATGATGCAGAGGCAGATTACGGAATGGAGAGCTCTATAGAGGATCAGAGCATTGTAAGTGTTTCATTGGCAAATGTTTACGCAGAACAAGGATACTATGATCGCGCCATTCAAATGTTCGAAATATTGAAGTTGCATTTTCCCGAAAAAAATAGTATTTTTGCCGCCCGAATTGAGGAACTAAAAAACCAGATGAATGGGTGATTTTTTGGCACTAAATTTGTATAAAGAAACGATAACTGATTGAAAGAATTATAATTATCAACTAAAAAGTATAGAGATGTTTACATTGTGTGTAGTATTAATCATTTTGGCAAGCATAGTTTTGGCCTTTGTCGTGTTGATTCAAAACTCTAAGGGTGGCGGTTTGGCCTCCAATTTCGCCTCATCCAACCAAGTGATGGGCGTGCGCAAAACTGCTGACGTTTTAGAGAAAACCACTTGGGGTCTCGCAGCTGGCATCATGCTGCTCTGCTTCGTGTGCGCTTTCATGGCAAAGAGCGAGTATAACAGCATTCACGGTACCTCCAACACCCAAGTCGAACAGACGACTTCCGACAATGCTGCCGAAGAGTAATCAATAGAAAAATATTGGAAATAAACATGCAATGCCAGAAGGCGTTGTGTGTTTTTTGTTTGTATAATAAAAAACTGATTCAATGAATATTAAGCACGAAAATGTTCCCGGTCAGGTCCAGGAACTCGTAATCGAAATCCAAAAAGAAGACTACGCTGAAAATGTAGATAAAGCGTTGAAGAAACAACGCCGTGAGGTCGCCGTCCCTGGCTTCCGTAAAGGCAACGCCCCCATGGGCATCGTCCAAAAAATGTACGGCAAAAACATCCTCGTGATGGAAATCGACCGTATGGTTAACGAACAAATCGAGAAATTCTTCAAGGACAATGAGGTCAAATACATCTTCGAACCCATGCCCGTGGAAGGAAAATCTCAAGTGGATTTCGACAATCCCGATAATTTCTCATTCGTTTATGAGTATGCACTCCGTCCTGAAGTGAACATTGACTTCAAGTCGCTGCCCGCTATCCTGGACTTCTCCATCGTTCCTACAGACGAGGAGATTACAAGCTACATCAACCAACTGCGCGAACGCCACGGCAAGTACATTTCCCCTGATTCTGTTGAGAAAAACGACAGTGTGTCTGTGGATTACGGTGGTGAAAGAGAAGCTTTCTTCTTCATCAGAGACCTTAAGGAAGAGGCTCAAAAAGCTATTATCGGCAAGAAAGTGGACGAAAAAGTTTCCATGGCTATGCGTGATGCCTTCACTAGCGATGCTACATTTGCTCGCGCTTTTGGCCTCAAAGAAGAGGAACTCAATGCGGACGATCCTTACACCTATGAGCTGACTATCAAGCGCATCGGTCGTATCGAACCCGCCGAAATCAACGAAGATTTCTTCAAGGCAGCTTTCCCAGAAGGCAAAATCACCACAGAGGAAGCTTTGAAAGAAGAAGCTATGAATGTCCTGAAGAGCCAATATCAACCGGAAACGGAACGTTTCTTCATGAACAAAGCCATCGAAACCTTGTTGGACAATGTGAAAGTGGAACTTCCCGACGATTTCATGAAACGCTATATCAAAGCGGTTCAAAAGGATATGAAAGACGAAGATCTGGAGAAGCAATTCGATCAATATAAACGTTCTTTTGCATGGCAGATTATCGAAAATAACCTGGTCGAAGGCGAGGATGTGAATGTTACTCGCGCTGATGTCGAGAACTATTTCCGCGACTATTTCGTGAAGAATTATTTCGCTAACTTCAATGCAGAAAGCGTTAAGGATCAAGTAGATAAAATTGTGGCTGATGCCATGAAGAACCAAGAGTATGTGAAGAACGCATACGATATGCTCTACGACCAGAAATTGACCGCTTTGATGCACAAGAAAATGAATGTGGATCACAAAGAAGGCGATTTCAAGGCCTTTGTCGCGGCTGTTGATCCTAAAGCTGCTGCTGAAGAGAAACCGAAAAAAACAACGAAACGCAAAGCTGCCGCTAAAACGGAAGAAACCGCAGAAGAGACTCCCGCTGAGGAAAAACCCAAGAAAACCCGTGCAAAATCCACCAAAAAAGCTGAGTAATTATGAGAGACGAATTCAGAAATTACGCGCTTAAACAACACGGTATCAGTAGTCTGAAGATGGATCGTTACGTGTCTCAGACACGCAACTACATCACTCCATACATCATCGAAGAACGTCCGATGAACATCACTCAATTGGACGTCTTCTCACGCTTGATGAAAGACAGAATCATCTTCATGGGCGTGCCAATCGATGATGATGTGGCCAACATTATCCAAGCTCAGCTACTCTTCCTCGAATCTCAGGATTCAGAGCGCGACATCCAGATTTACATCAACAGCCCTGGTGGTGTGGTGTATGCTGGATTGGGTATCTACGATACGATGCAATACTTAAAACCTGATGTGTCAACGATTTGCACAGGCATGGCTGCTTCTATGGCTGCAGTGCTGTTATGTGCCGGTGCCAAAGGCAAACGTTTCGCGCTCCCGCATTCACGCGTGATGATTCACCAACCTATGGGCGGTGCGCAAGGTCAGGCTTCCGACATCGAAATCGAGGCTAAGGAGATCCAGAAAATCAAGAAGGAACTCTACGAAATCATCGCTCACCATACCGGCAAGGATTACGACCAGGTGTGGAAAGATAGCGACCGTGATTACTGGATGGTGGCCTCTGAAGCAAAAGAGTATGGCATGATTGACCAAGTTTTGGGTCGCGATCAGAACAAATAACAGCTTTGTTCAACATTATAAATGAAGAAAACCGGCTTCCGGAAATGTCCGGGCGCCGGTTTTCTGTTATCGATTGAATTATGGCAAAGAAAAACAACGGATATAATAGAACGTGTAGCTTCTGCGGTCGTGATATTCCGAGCGACCAGTTTATCATTGGCGGTTTTGACGCGATGATTTGCAGCGATTGTCTGCAGGCGGCGATGGACATCTACCATCAACACACAGCCGATACCCAAAAGAAAGAAATTTCTGACATCAAGCTGAAATTGCTGAAACCGAAGGAAATCAAGGAACGTTTGGACGATTATGTCATCGGACAGGAGGAGGCTAAAAAGGTGCTTTCTGTGGCGGTATATAACCACTACAAGCGGTTGATGCAAGGTGTGGATGAAACAGACCCCGATGTGGATATTGAAAAGAGCAATGTGTTGTTGATAGGGGAGACAGGTACTGGTAAAACATTGTTAGCCAAAACGATAGCCAATCTGTTAGAGGTGCCGTTCTGTATCGCGGATGCCACCGTGTTCACTCAGGCGGGTTATGTGGGAGAAGACGTGGAGAGCATCCTTTCCCGTCTGTTGCAAGCCGCCGACTACGATGTGAAGGCGGCGGAGCGGGGTATTGTCTTCATTGACGAGATTGACAAGATTGCCCGCAAAGGTTCTGAGAATCCGTCGATTACGCGCGACGTGTCGGGCGAGGGTGTGCAGCAGTCGTTGCTGAAGCTCCTGGAGGGCTCTATCGTGAATGTGCCGCCGCAAGGGGGGCGCAAGCATCCCGAACAAGAATTCATCCAAGTCAATACGCGTCACATCCTGTTTATCGGTAGCGGTGCGTTCAATAATCTGTCGAACATCATCTGCGACCGCATGAACACACATGCCATCGGTTACAACACCAAAAATATCAACTTCAATCCACAAGAAGCATTAAAATACGTCAGTGCGCAGGATATCAAAGATTTCGGTTTGATTCCGGAGTTGTGCGGCCGTTTCCCAGTCATCACCTCCCTCAACGCTCTCGACAGCGTGGCGTTGAAGCGCATCCTTACTGAACCGAAGAATGCGTTGGTGAAGCAGTACGTTGCCCTCTTCAAGATGGACGGCATCGCGCTGAGTTTCACCGAAGAGAGCCTGGACTACATCGTCGATAAGGCGGTGGAGTTACAGTTAGGTGCACGCGGCCTCCGCGCCATCGTCGAGAAAATCATGACCGACGCGATGTTCGAATTCCCGAGCCTCAACAAGAAAAAAATTGTGGTGGATAAAGACTACGCCCAAGAGAAATTCGAGAGTTCGATTTTCTCGTTCAAGGACAAATGATGATAGTTAATAGTTTGCAGTTAATAGTTCGTAGTTTACGGGGATGTCGGTGAGGCATCCCCGTTCTGGTTTCTAGAGAGAAGGGATTACAACTCCTCCTTAATCGCGTTCTCGACTTTGGTCATGGAGTCACCGGGTTCGAAGCGCTCGACGACTTCGCCTTTGCGGTTGATGAGGAATTTCGTGAAATTCCATTTGATTCTGTCAGGCTTCTTGTCCTTCAACCACACATACAGAGGCGAGGCATTGGGCCCGTTGACATCAATCTTGGCGAACTGCGGAAAGGTGATATTGTAGGTGCCGGTGCAGTAATCGTGGATGTCGTCGTAGGAACCGGGTGCCTGATTGCCGAACTGGTTGCAGGGGAAGTCTAGGATGACGAATCCTTGATTCTGATAAGCGGTGTAAATGCGCTGAAGATCTTCGTATTGCGGAGTATAGCCGCATTGCGTGGCTGTGTTGACCACCAACAGCACTTTCCCGCGATACTGCGATAATGATACGCTGTCCCCCTTGCCGTCCAGTACGGAAAACTGGTAAATGTCGTCTTTGGGCTCTTCCACGGCGGTGCTGTCGCTGCCCGAGGGTTGTGGCTCTTCAGGGGTCACTGTCTCACGATTGCATGCGAAAAATGCCATACTTAAGGTGCATAACAAGGCTACAAACATTGTCTTTTTCATTGTTTCTCATTTTTTTAGTTGAGCCGCAAATGTACACAAATTATGAATATAAAGCCTCTCTTTCATTTATCGGTGTGTATTCGTAATTTATGTACATTTGCCGCGTGTTGAATCGTAAAGATTATTGAACGTAAAACAATGAATGTCAGTATATTTGAGATATTAATGTTGTTGTGCTTTGCGTGCAGCTGGCCTTTCTCTATCGTTAAGGCATTGCGCACCAAGGTGGTAATTGGCAAAAGCCCCATCTTCATGTCTATCATCGTGCTGGGCTATGTGTTCGGCATCCTACATAAGGTTTTTTACCATCCTGATGTGGTCGTGTTTCTCTATCTGTTTAATTTACTGATAGTTTCATTTGATCTCTTCCTCTATTGCAAATATATTGGAAAGAATCGCCGCGACCTTCTCTCTGACCAAAAATAATCATGATACGTCTCCTTGTCATTCTTTTACTGATTCTGGCCAACGGCTTTTTCTCAATGAGCGAAGTTGCTATCGTCTCGTTTAAGAAGATACGCATCGACAAGTTTGCGGAAAAATATCCGAAAGCCGTCCGCAAGGCACTGTTTCTGCAGGATCATCAGGAAGAATTCCTGGCTTCTATCCAAGTTTGCATCACTGTCATTAGCCTGTTGACGGGCTTCATTGGGGGTGCCGCTCTTTCGCCTTACCTCGAAACGCTTTTCCGTTGGATGCATATTTCCGCGCCGGTGGCCGCCAGTGCTGCTTTGATCATCGGCTTCCTTATCGTTACATTCATCACCATCGTGCTTGGTGAACTGGTGCCCAAAACTATCGGACTCTCCAGACCCGAGCGCGTCTCTATCGTTGTGGCTCCTATAATGAACTTCATCCGCATTGTGTTCAAACCTGCAGTGAAGGCTCTTTCTGGTACTACTATGCTGATAGACAAGGTTCTGGGGGTGAAAGCCAGCGAAGATCATTTGACCGAGGACGAACTGCTTGACATGATCAAAGAGGCTGGCGAAACCGATGTCATTGAGGAGGAGCAGAGCGAAATGCACGAAAATATCTTCACCTTCTCCGACAAGCGCGCCATCCATGTCATGATACACCGCTCTGAAATTGAGTGGATTGACGTGAACCTGCCGCAGGAGGAGTTCATCAAACAGTTGTATGACTTCAGCGTAAGCCGCGTGCTCGTGTGCGATAAACATGTGGAAAACTACCTCGGTGTATTGGATATCAAGGATTTCTTCATGGAGTTGCAGAAGAGTGGCAAAGCCGATGTCCGTTCGATGCTGGATGAACCGCTGGTGTTCACCGAAAATACAGAAGCTCAGGATATTCTGAATGAATTCCGCCAAAAACAGTATTATTTTGGTGTTGTGGTTGATGAATTCGGCGATTTGGCCGGTATTGTCACACTGCATGACATTATCGAAAATATTATCGGGGAAATGCCTGAAGAAGAGGAAATTGTGGAACCCGATATTACCGAATGCGACGACCATTCTATGCTGGTGAAGGGCGATGCCCCCATCGATGTGCTCACCGATGTCATTGACGGTTACGAAGTTGATTACGATGAGATTGACTACTCCACGGTGGCCGGTTTCGTGGTTGAGCATCTCGAAACCATCCCGAAAGTGGGTGATTCGTTCGAATTTATGGGCTATCAGATTGAAATTATCAGGATGGACCATAACCGCATTGATGAAGTGAGAGTCAGGTTCAATGGTGAGCCAGAATAGTTTTTATTCGAGGAATATATAACTTTCCGTTGTGGCAAAGGTCTTATCAGAAAACGTCAAGGAAAATGAAATACTGTAGCTTTAATTTTGTGTTGGCATTTCTAATCAGTTTGTTGAGCATGATGAATGTGAATGCTCAAGATGCTGATTCATTGATTGTTGCATCTGATACGATGATGCTGCCGATGGCTTCCGGTTACGATTGGATCACTTATCGCGGCAAGGCGGATATCATGGACACGGGCGGCACGCGCACTTGCAACTTCTACATGGTCAACCGCACCGACAGCATTCTCTACTTGAATATCCACGCGTATGGCATCGAGGTGATGCGCGCGGTTTTCACCCCCGACAGCATTATATACGTCAATAAATTGACCTCTCAATACTATAAAGGCACTTACGCCCCAATTGCTGCATATTTCCCTTTTGCTGTTGATTTCCAGACAGTCCAGGCGTTGTTCAACGGGGATACGGAGCGTTTGCCAAGCCATCAACGACTCTCATTCGAATACACTGCTTTTATGCCGGTAGATAGTGCCAGCTCTTTCTTTACAGAGTTTACATTCAAGGAGTTAAGTCGTGTGATCGAGGTGCGTGGTAAAATCAAGGTTGTACGTCTCAATGTGCCGGGTGTTACGTCCATCAAAATCCCCGATAAGTTCGAGCCTATCACTTTCTGACATGTCCCCGCAACAGCCAATATCTTCACAATCCATCAAACGATGGGCCGCGGAAATCGGTTTTCAGGACTGCGGCATTGCTCACGCACGTGCGTTGAACGAAGCTGCTGAGGTGTTTCGTGCACAAATCGGGCAAGGTTATCACGCTGGAATGCGTTTTCTGGAAAGAGATATCGATGGACGTTTCAATCCTGAGACACTGTTGCCGGAATGTAAGTCCGTTATTGTGGTGACTTACAATTATTTAACGAGTGCAATTCCTCAATTCGACAAGTATCGTTTGGCGCGCTATACATGGATTCAGGATTACCATGTTTTGGTGAAAGAGTTGTTGCAGAAGCTAGTGGATGATATTGTAAGAGTTTGTCCATCAGTAAAATACAGAATAACAGTGGATAGTTCTGCTATTTCCGAAAAACGTTGGGCGGTGGAAGCGGGTGTCGGTTGTATCGGGAAGAATGGGGTCGTGCATAACCAGCATGGTTCTTTTTTCGTTTTAGGGTGCTTGCTTTTGGATCAGTTTTGCGACAATTATGACCTTCCCGTGCCGAAATCTGACTGTGGAGAGTGTGAGATTTGTGTGAAAAGTTGTCCCGTAAATGCCTTGGGAACCCCATTTCAGGTGGATGCGCGACGTTGTGTTTCGTATCGGAATACCGAAGATAAATATCCGAATTACAGTGAGTTAGCAAAAGAAAAATACCTCTTTGGATGTGACATTTGTCAGGAGGTTTGCCCCCGCAATAAAAAAGTTATCAACAACCCGCTGAATGTATCGAAAAGTTCCGTATTTTTGCAACTCCAAAATGATGACTTAGAGACGTTGTCAGAAGCGGACTTTAAGCGTTATTTTGAAGGCACTTCGGTTATCAGAAGGAAGTATCAAAGATTTCATTCTCTAATCGAAGCGAAAAGGCAACAAGAGCATCTTTGTAGAATGGAACCACAAGAAATCATCCAATACGCTAAGAAAGTGCTTAGTGAAGAAGCCGATGCAGTGGCAAAACTCACCGGGTATTTGGATGAAAATTTTGTAAACGCCGTTCAGGAGATTATAAAGTGCAAAGGTCGAGTCGTTGTCACGGGCATAGGCAAGAGTGCCATTATCGGGCAGAAGATTGTGGGGACTTTCAACTCCACGGGAACACCTGCCGTTTTCATGCACGCAGCCGATGCCGTTCATGGCGACCTGGGCATCATCCAAAAAGATGATATTGTGATCTGCCTCTCCAAGAGCGGGAACACACCGGAAGTAGCACTTCTGATTCCGTTCTTGAAAGCCAACGGAAACCAACTCATCGCGATTGTCGGTGCAATGGATTCCCTTCTGGCGAAAGAAGCGCACTGGGTGTTGAATTGCACGGTGTCGCGCGAGGCAAGTCCCAATAATCTGGCTCCGACCAGCAGCGCAATGGCTCAGTTGGCTATCGGCGATGCCTTGGCATCAACGCTCATCAAGATGCGCGGATTCACGACTGAAGATTTCGCGAAAGTGCATCCGGGTGGCATACTGGGAAGAAGAACCCGCTTGAAAGTCGAAGATCTGTATAAGCTCAATGAAGTTCCTTCCGTAAGCGTTGAAGCTGACATGCAGGAGATTATCTTGGAAATTTCCGGCAAGTGTCTCGGGGTAACAGCCGTCGTCGAAAATGGGAAGGTAGTGGGAGCTATCACCGACGGTGACCTGCGCCGTGCTATCCAAAATCACGAGGAAGTTATGTCCTTGAAAGCAAAAGACATAATGACTCGCAACCCCAAAACGGTCCATGAGAAGACCCTCGCCGTGGACGCGTTAGGAATCATGAAGAATCACCACATTACGAATATCTTCGTGGTGGATGAAGAGGAAAAATACCTTGGAGTGATTCACATTCATGACATCATCAAAGAGGGTATTTATTAAGCCCAGGTGGCGGAATGGTAGACGCGCTACATTCAGGGTGTAGTATCCGAACGGATGTGCAAGTTCGACTCTTGTTCTGGGCACCATTGGAAAGACGGTTAAATGGCCGTCTTTCATTGTTTTAGACTATTCCCGTTATGGCAAAACTGTTTATCGTCCCCACTCCGATCGGCAACCTCGAGGATATCACCCTCAGGGCTCTCAATGTGTTGAAATCCGCAGATCTGATTCTCTGCGAAGACACTCGTACTACCAAAAATCTTCTGCAGCATTACGAAATTGAGGGTAAGCGTTGCATGGCCTACCATATTTTCAATGAACACGAACAAGTGACGAATTATATACGTCAGATCCAGCAATGCGAAACGGCTGCGCTGGTGAGTGATGCCGGTACTCCCGGAATCTCTGATCCTGGCTTCCTCTTGGTTCGCGAGGCGTTGCGGCAAGACGTTGAGGTGGAATGCCTCCCCGGCGCTACTGCATTTGTCCCCGCCCTCGTCCAGTCAGGTTTTCCGTGCAGCAGCTTCTATTTCTTTGGCTTTCTGCCTCATAAGAAAGGGAAGGAAACGCTACTCAAGCGGTTTGCCGAGATGGAAGAAACAGTCATATTCTACGAATCGCCGCACCGCCTGTTGAAAACGCTTGCCAAAATGGTTGAAATCATGGGCGAAGATCGTCCGGTGGCCGTGGCTAAAGAGTTGACCAAGATTCATGAATATACCTTCCGCGGCACACTGTCCGAAGCGGTTCGGTATTTTGAAAACCAACCGGTTAAAGGGGAATTCGTTGTGATAGTTTGAAGTACAAAGTAACCTAGCCGTAATTGTTTATAATAGCCAGCACTTATTATTTACGATATGAAAACAAGATCCCATTCTATCAAAAGAATCCCCTCAAACACAGTTGGTTGAAAATCATTACTCACAATCACGAAATCGAATTATGACAAACAGGGTGACTTCTATAGGCTATACCTCCTTTCTTCTTAGGGTTTGACAATCAGTTTTTTCGTTACGGTACCGTTTGGGGTGTCCCCCTTGATCATATAGCATCCCGGGGCGACTCCTGTGATGTCTAACCGTTCACCATAGTGCACATCCTTCCATATCCGTGTCTTCCTGCCTGCGAGGTCGATGAGTTGGACGTTAAAACTTTCGTAGCAAAGATTCCATTGGAAGAAGTTCTGTGCCGGGTTGGGGTGGGGGTCAGGTGAGGGAGCTCTGTCCGGTTCGCCAATGCCGACGTCATCGCCGTCTTCTGAGTTTTGTCGTTTGGTGATAACAATATTGTTCAGTTGCGTGTTTCCGCTATTCGCAGCGGCCAACAGCCAACGAATGTAACGGGTGTCTTCCGACAGCGTGTATGCCCCAAAGTTCGTATAACCTGTTGTGCTGATGTCCGTTTCGTTCAAGGTCGTAACGGTGGACCATTGTGTGCCGTTGGCGGATTCGCAAACAATAAATAGGATGCCGCTGTAGGAAGCAGGAGTGCCTCCTTTCACTCCTTTGAGATCGAAAGATAGGCTGCCTGGCGAACTGTCCAAATGCGCGATGAGAGATGCAGAACCAGCATTCTTCGACTCGAATTTGGCCGACCCGTCAGCGTATGAAGCACCTAACTTTTCACTACGGAATCCAGGCAGGTACTTCAGCTCAGATTTGACCGATTCGCTGTTGTTTGACATGTCGAATGGCAAAACCACAAGGGATGTTGTGTCTATGATGATATATTGCGCGGTCAAGATTACGCTGTTGTACATGTTTTCTTTCGCGGCGATGGCCTTCAAGGTGTGGCT
This sequence comes from uncultured Bacteroidales bacterium, assembly GCA_946413585.1. Lineage (GTDB taxonomy): Bacteria > Bacteroidota > Bacteroidia > Bacteroidales > WCHB1-69 > F23-D06. The sequence continues at coordinate 28,295 of CAMKLG010000013.1, read as the reverse complement.
GGAATCAATGGCTATCGCACTTGAATATCTATCTGACTGAAGAGTAGGAGTGCTCCCGTCTAAGGTGTAGTAGATATCCGCACCTGCGGTCTCGCATTCGATCTCGACTTGTTGCGATTCGAAGTATGTGCCTCCCGCAGGCGTACATGTGGGCGTGGCGACAGTCTCCAGCACGATTTCTTCCCCTTCGGTGATGTGGATGTCGTCTAATCGGTATTCGCTTCTGGAGAGGTTGGAGAAACGAACGTGCAGGTGAGGATGGGCGGGAAGATTTGGGAAGCAAACACGATACCAACCTGCTGTGCCAGTGCCTGTTGGGAGTGTGTCGGACATGGGAAGTTGAACCCAAACCAAACTGTCTGTGGAGAACTCGACCCTGAAATTGCTTCCGTTTTCGTTGCTGCTTTTGCGCAAACCACAGTATAGATTCACGATGGGGCGTGAGGAGGTGGTGTTCAGTCCGGAAATCTGAAACCATTTCATCGTGTCATTGATCATGATGTTGCCCCCACCTGACGCGCCTCCGTAACCCGTTGACGCGCTGGAGCTTCTAACGTCGCAGGTGCCATTCCCGATATACAATACGGTAGTGTCCTGCCATCCAGTGTAGTCTTGAATGAACGTGTTGCTGGCCGGTGTGCCCATGTTCTCTTCGTAGAGTACGTGCTGCGCCCATCCAGAGAAAACCCCAAAGGCCATCATGATTGTTAGAATCCCCTTTTTTATACGAGTAATTTCCTGTACCATATTTTTGTTTTTCGAGTGTGACGAATTCATAACCAAAACCATTGCAAAGATACAACAGTTTTAATCAAAAGTCAATAGAAAATTATATTTTTTGATAAATAATTTTCTAATCACCTGAAAAACAGTAGGATAATAATTTCGTGTAATGTTGATTTTAACTAATAATAGTTAAAATTTGAAATATTATCCAAAAGGGTTAGTGAAAAATCAGTTTCTGAGAGGGGGAAAATCTCACATTTTCGCACATTCCGCCGCAATTTGCTGCATCAGCCACATCGGAGTGGAGGTGGCACCACAGATGCCGATGGAGTGCGCTTTGCTGAGATCGATGCTCTTCAGATGATCGACCTGCGTGAGGATGTAGCTTTGCGGATTATGCGCCTTACATATATTATATAGGTACAATCCGTTGGAGCTTTTTTCGCCCGAGACGAAGAGGATGACATCAAAGCGGGAAGCAAATTCGGCGATTTGCTTGGCTCGGGAGGAGACTTTCCGACAGATGGAGTCCACGAATTCAAACATCTCTTCGTGGCCTTCAGCTGCGTAACGTCCTTTGATTTCATGGATGAGTTGGGTGTAGAGCTCCACGCTCTGCGTCGTTTGCGAATAGAGCTTTGAAGGTTTGGTGAAATCGATGAGCTGGATGTCGTCGAAGGAGGAGATGACGATGCCGGCATTGTCGGTTTGTCCCAGCAACCCGATGACCTCGGCATGGCCTTTCTTGCCGAAAATGAGGATTTGTTTGTCGGGTGCGGCAGAATGGTACTCGTCAGCGATGCGCTTTTGAAGCCGAAGCACGACAGGACAGGTGGCATCAATCAGGTGGATGTGGTTTTTTTCAGCGATACGGTAAATCTCCGGTGGCTCCCCGTGAGCACGGATGAGCACCGTGGTGTCTTTTAAATTCTGGAATTCCTCTTTGGAGATGATGCGCAATCCCATGTTTTCCAACCGGTTAACTTCTTCGTTGTTATGCACGATGTCTCCCAAACAATAGAGCGACTGATGTTCCTGAAGATATTTCTCGGCGGTTTGAATGGCGTTGATGACACCAAAGCAGAACCCGGAGTTTTCATCGATGACGATTTCTTTCGGCATGGCTACCAGTTGTCTGGGAAGAGGGAATCCACGAATTCCACTCGGTTAAAGATTTGCAGTTGGTGGATTTTCTCGCCTACGCCGATATACTTGATCGGGACTTGGAACTGGTCGGAGATGCCGATGACGACACCGCCTTTTGCAGTTCCGTCCAATTTGGTGATGGCCAATGCGTTGACCTCCGTGGCGGCAGTGAACTGCTTGGCTTGTTCGAAGGCGTTTTGGCCAGTGGAGCCGTCCAGCACCAAGAGTATTTCGTGCGGACCGTCGGGCACGAGCTTGCGGATGACGTTTTTGATCTTCACCAGCTCGTTCATGAGGTTGACTTTGTTGTGGAGACGGCCGGCGGTGTCGATGATGACGACCTGGCTGTTGTTGGCGATGGCGGATTTCACCGTGTCGTAGGCCACGGCTGCGGGGTCGGAGCCCATCTTCTGAGCCACAACGGGCACGTCGCAGCGGTTGCCCCACTCTTTGAGTTGGTCGATGGCGGCGGCGCGGAAGGTGTCGGCGGCACCCAATGTGACGGAGTAACCGTGCTTTTTGTATTGGTAGGCCAGTTTGCCGATAGTGGTGGTTTTGCCTACGCCGTTCACGCCGACCACGAGGATGATGTACGGCACGTCCATCTCAGGGATGACGAAGTCGTTCTCCTTTTCGAGGTCGTTTTCGAGCAGCAGCCCGGCGATTTCCTCCTTGAGAATCATGTTCACCTGATTGGTTCCCAGGTACTTGTCTCTGGAAACGCGTTTTTCGATGCGGTCGATGATCTTAAGGGTAGTTTCCACGCCGACATCAGAAGTGACGAGCACCTCTTCGAGGTTGTCAAGTACTTCGTCATCGACTTTCGATTTACCAGCAATGGTTTTTGCGAGTTTTTTGAAGAAGTTTTCCTTGGATTTCTGCAAACCCTCGTTCAGTTCTTGCTTCTGTTCCTCGTTAATTTCGTTCTTTTTATCTTTTTTGAAAAATGAAAGGAATCCCATAAGAATGAATTTTTGGCAAAAGTACGAAATTTATGGATACGTTGAGAGAAAATGTTGGCGATGGTGCGAAGACAAAAAAGACGCACGATGATGGAAACATCATGCGTCTTTTGTCATTCTTAATTTTGAATCCTGCAAATATACAAATTTTCAGAATGGCAACCCCTTGGCGAAATTTTTAAAACGAAAAAAGGCGGGCAGGCGCCCACCTTTTTTCAACCATGAAAACAAAATATTACTTTTTAGCCAAAAAGTCTTTAACAGAAGAGGATTCCACTACAGCTTCCTTGAAGGTGTAGGCTCCAGTCTTGGGTGAACGTTCCATTCTTACAACACGCGTATAGGTAACGCCACCTTCTCTTTTCAATGATGCGACAACTTTCTTTGCCATATCTTCTCGTTTTTATTATTTTACTTCTTTATGAATTGTCATTTTCTTCAAATACGGATTGTACTTCTTCAGTTCCAATCTGTCTGGAGTGTTCTTTCTGTTCTTCGTGGTGATATATCTAGACATCCCCGGCACTCCACTAGCTTTTTGCTCTGTGCACTCAAGAATTACTTGTTGACGTGCTTCCTTCGTTTTCTTTGCCATTTCTTTCTCTTAATTATTTAGGCTGCAAAAATACACTTTTTTTTAATTCCGTGATGCTATTTTAGCTTTTAACGAAAAATATTTATGAACACCTGTTAATTTGTTGATTTTCAGTATTGTATATTACTCTTCGGGCTGTAGAAGTTGCCATAACTGATCCTTTAACTCCGTCAAACGCCACTGCGTTGCGGCAGAAATACACAAAACGGGTGCACTTTTCGACAGTTTAGCCTCCAATGCTAACGCCTCTTTTTCTGAAATCAGGTCGCACTTGGTGATGGCCAACATCCAGCTTTTGTCCAGGAGTTCCGGATTGAACTGCTTGAGCTCGTTTTGCAATATTTTCAGCTCTTTCTTGATTTCGGTGACGGTTTTGACATTGCCCTCGTCATCAGCGGCGGGAATCATGAACAGGAGTGCCGCATTTCGCTCAATATGTCGCAAAAATCTGAGCCCCAGTCCTTTACCTTCTGATGCGCCCTCGATGATTCCGGGGATGTCGGCGATGACGAACGACTGGAAGTCGCGGTAAGCCACCATCCCGAGGTTCGGTTTCAAGGTCGTGAAGGGGTAATTCGCAATCTTTGGGCGCGCGTTCGAGAGTTGCGTGATCAATGTCGATTTGCCGGCGTTAGGGAAACCGACCAGCCCGATGTCTGCCAAAACTTTGAGTTCCAGCGAAATCCATCCTTCGATGCCTTCTTCTCCGGGTTGCGCAAATCGTGGCGTTTGGTGCGTGGCGTTCTTGAAGTGGACGTTGCCTAATCCGCCGCGTCCGCCTTTCATCACCACCAGCTCCTGTCCGTCTTCCAGCACCTCGCCCACGTACTCGTCAGTGTCAACCAGCCGGATAATGGTGCCCAGCGGCACCTCAATGTAGGCGTTTTCACCGTCCTTGCCGAAGCATTGGTTTTTCTGTCCGTTGCCGCCATGCTCGGCGAAAATGTGCTTGGTGTAGCGTAAGTGCAATAGCGTCCATAAGTTACGGTTGCCGCGTGCGATGATGCTGCCGCCTTTGCCGCCGTCGCCGCCGTCAGGACCTGCTTTCGGATTGTGTGCCGTGCGGGCCAAATGCGCGGACCCTGCTCCGCCATTGCCGGAACGTCCGAATATCTTTACGTAATCAATGAATTGTTCTTCCATGTTGGTTTACAGTTTACAGTTTACGGTTTACAGTTTACAGTTTGTTGGTTTGGAGTTTAGGGTTTAAGGGAGTAGGGAATAGGGAGTAGGGAATAGTAGTTAGCAGTTTTTGTCCAAAAGTCTAAGTCTAAGTTTTAAGTTTAAGTTCTAAGTAACTAGCCAAAAGCTAACAGCCAACAGCATCATCTCACTAACGTCACATTTCCTTTCAGCTCGATTTCGTCGCCGTCTTTGCATTTTCCTTTGAAATAGTAGTCGTAAGTGCCGCGTTGGCATTCTTTCTGTTTGTAGGTGCCGTCCCAGCCGATGTTCGGGTCGTCGGTTTCGAAAAGTTTTTCGCCCCAACGGTTGTAAATCACAAAGTAACATTCGTCCAAGATGTCGCTCCGCACGTAGAGTATGTCGTTGCGGCCGTCGCCGTTAGGGGTGAAACTGTTGGGAATAAAGACGAAAGGTGTCTCGCAGACGACCGGGGTCACTATGATGGTGACGGTGTCGCTGCGGGTGCATCCAAACGAGTCAGTAACCACGACCGAGAATGTGGTAGTGGCATCGAGTGTGGCAATGGTGGATGATGAGTATGGGGTGGTAAGACCTGTGGTTGGACTCCACTGATAGGTGTAATTGTTGCCGTAATTCGTTGAATGCAAGGTGGTTTCATGGTATGCGATAATCTCGTATAGGTCACTCCATGCGCTCAGAGGTTCGGGAAATGTGCCTTCTCTGACGATGATTTGGCCTCCATGGGCCGTCGCGGTGCATCCGTGTGCATCCGTAATTGTAACAGCATAGTTGACAGTGTGTTGTGGAGAAACATGAGGATGCGCTCCTTCGTAAGTGCTGCCGTCACTCAGCTGCCAGCTGTATTGGTACGGAGAAATGCCGCCACCACAGGATACCCCTAATTCCAAGTAGTCTTCGAAGCAGAGCAACAGGTTCGGGATGTTGTGGATTTGCGGCTGGTCAATAGTGACAAGTTTGGATACAACAAGGATACAATATGGGGTTGTAATTCGCGCGTAATAGGTGCTTGTAGCTTCAGGGAGAATTTGAAGAGTTTCGGTATTCGTTGCTATAACATCTTGAAAATCTGCGGTTAATGACCATTCGATTTCGTGAGAATCGGTAGCGTTGATGGTTAATGTTAAGGTTCCAGGTTCCCCGAGGCAGAGAATGGAATCTCCCGAAATCATGGCATTGAGCGTGTGTAGGCTGACGAGTTGTGATAAGGTATCGACGCAAGCTTCAGTAGAGGCAATGAGGGTGTAAGTTGTTGATTCGTTAGGTGTTGCAATCGGATTGGAGATGGTAGGATTGCTCAAACTGCTCTCAGGCGACCATTGGTAGCTTACACCAGTGGAGGGTGGAATCCCTAACTCCGCAAAATCGCCTTCGCAAATGTTTGCCGTAGGGAGCGTTGAAGATGTGTTTGCAAGCACTAAAAGCCTCTTTCTCAGGGTGTCAGCGAGGTTGCAGCTTCCTAAATCTTGCACGATGAGCGTTACTTCGTAGTAGCCTGTGTGTGTATATAGATGGGCGGGTTCCCAAATGGAGGAGGTGGTTCCGTCGCCGAAATCCCAATGTATAGATGTTTGGTTACTAATAAGTTGTGAGTAATTGCTAAAGTGGACGGAATCGGGGAGGCAGACGACCGTGGGCATCAGAAAGTCAGCGACCACCACAGGCATGTTGAAGTCCATTTTGATGGCTCCGAGGTTGCAATTATTGCTTCCGTTTTGGGTGGCGTAAGCTCCAGGAGTGGTGGGAAAAGAACTCTGTCCACCGAGAGAATGGCAGCCTGCGCACACTGCCTGATAAATTCTGCCGTGTTTGTCGAAGCGGCTGGTACCTCCATCCACATGTTCGCGTGCTTGGGCTGTTGCGCCGCCAAAGAAGGAGGCGTACACCAGGTTGGAGGCATCTTCGCTCATAGCCATGAAATAAAAATCGCTGCCGTCGGTGGTGGATTGGAAAGCATCGGCGGTGACGGGCAGTCCTGAGGTGCCACCGAAACCGTTGAGTTGGTGTGATCCCCATCCCGACAGATAGATGTTGTTGCAAAAATCGACCATCAGGGCGGTGGGGGAGATGTCAGGGCCACCAGAACCGCTGCCAAATGCCGTGGACCAAATCGCAGAACTCAGATCTTTGTGCAGCTTAATCAAGAATTGTCCGCCACCAGGGACATAATAGTTGGCATTATGCACCCATTGCAAGTTGTCGGCCGAGGTTTGACCTAAAATATGAGGAAAATCCTCGTCGTCGCCTTTGATGAGATAGGCTTGGTCGTAGTTTGATTTTCCTAAGAAGGTGCTGTGTAACAGAAGGTTACTGTTAGAAGAAAGGTGCGCCACAAAGCCGTCTGCCTGCGCGGTGGTGTCTGCATAAGCGGTTTGGTAGGCATTTGCGGTGACAGGTAAATCAGAGGATGTGGTGCCGCCGCAGAAATAGACGCTTTTGTCGGCGGCCACAAACATACTATAGCCAGCATCGTTGCCCGAACCACCGAACAAAGTGCTCCAGATAAGGGTGGACAAATCCTGGCTCATCTTGAAAACGCAAACATCCTGTTGACTGAAACTGTCTGGTTGAAAGATGGTGGTGGTAACGGGAAAGTCGATAGAACTCGTGGAGGAAACCACATAGACGTTGCTGTTTTCGTCCACGATAATCTCGCCGCGATTATCGTCGGCGTAGTTTTTCCGTAGGTCACTGGCGGTGTTGAGGCCGTCGTTGCTGGTGCCGCCGATGTAGGTGGAGGCGGGCAGTTGGGTACCGTCAGCACTGAGCTTCGCTACGAAAATATCAGAGCCGAGGGTGAATTTCTGGCTGGTCGAAAGCGTGGTGTTCGGGCCTCCATTAAATGTGGTGTCGAAGGCATTCGCGGTGACAGGGAAATTTGACGAACCGGTAGTGCCGAAGATGTAGAGCTCGTCGTTGTCGTTTACAAATAGACTGTGCGGAATGTCCGCTAAAGAGCCGCCGATATAGGTCGCATAGTGTAAAAAACTGCCGGTGGCATCGAATTTGGAGATGGAAATATCGATTTGTCCGCAGAAATCCACCTGATATGCCCCTATAGTCGTGGGGTAGCCTTGTGCGAAGGTGATGCCGCCGCCGTAGAGGTTGCCGTGCGAGTCGTAAGTGGCAGTGTAACCCCAATTGTCGGCAGTGGAGCCTGAGTAGGATGAGAAAACGACGGTGGGGTCAATGACCAAGGGTAGGGTAGGGTCGTAATCTCCAATATCAAAGGAAAGTACATTTCCCTGAAGATGGTAAGTACAGGGGATATTGGTTGTATCTCCTTGTTTATCAATCTGATATGCGAATGGCTTTAATTCCAGAATGCGATCAACAGCTGTGTGCAAGAGCAGTTCTTCCCCTACTTTTGAGATGCTTTTCAGTCCTTCATACTGCATCTGGATTTGATTTGGGTCTCCGCCGGGTGACACATGAAATTCGTATTTCAGGTAATCTTCATCATCCAAAAAGTAGAGATCGATGCCGGCGTATAACTCATGGTAATGCAACACGGCGTATGCGTTGGCGTGCGAAGTCCACTTTGCAGGATTCTTACCGATATAATAATTATAGTAGTGTTCAAATGCTTTGTCACCGGATATGGTAGCGTTTTGTTGACTTTGGAGGAAAGTTACCCGATAAGCTGCTGCATCGATATACGTTTGCGGAAACGGTTTCCCTTCGTGTTTCGCCTCATGGAATGCATTCAGTTGCTCTGGATGCCATTGAGAGACTGTGAAGTGATTGTCAGAGAAGAAGATAGCGCCTGTATGCATACGTGCGGAGAAGCGTACCTCATGCGGCCACTGCCCAAGATTCTGCACGAACTCCCAACTCCCAGCCGCGAGTGTGTCGGCGGGTTTGCGTGCGGCGATTGTAGAGAATGCCAGCACGACAAACAGGAACGTAAGGAGCTTCCTTGTCATAATGAATTTTGAGCAAGATGCTTTTTTATGGCGATCTATTACTAGTTGTCGCCTGTTTCGTAGTCCACTTCCTGAGCTTTCTTCTCCAGTTCCATCTTACCGAAGCGCAAGGTGATGCCGGCCGCGATGTAACGGCTGTTCAGCGTCTTGTTGGTGCTGTTGCTCAGGTAGTAAGGGTTCGTGTTTTCGGAACCGGAACCATATTTGGCGCCCCAGTTGAAGATGTCCTGCACGTTGACGTAGATGGAGAGCTTGCGTTTGAAGAGGTCGCTGCGCAGACCGAAGTTCAGCGCGTAACGGGCTTTGCGCTCGCTCATCAGACTGAGTGTCGGGGAGTTGTAGAATCCGGAAGCGGTGAACTGCAACCAGTCGAAGGCTTTCGCCCAGAAGTTCAAACGCACACTCCATGACCACTTGTCACGCTGGTCGTATTGCATCTCGCCGTCACGCAGATAGGCCATCTTGTAACCGTAATCATAGACGTTGGCGTAGAGACGCAGGTTGATGAAACCCGTCGGACGGTAGGTGGCGTTCAACGACGCACCGTAACGCCAGGAGGAGCCGAGGTTGTAGGGCGTGGAGTAGCTGATCACACGGTCCAAGAACTCATCGTATTTGGAGTCGGTCAGCGAGCTGATCTCATTCGTGCTCAAACGTCCGTAAAGTTCCACGCCAACATTGCCGAACTTGTTGAAATACTTCTGCCAGCCGGCCTCCATACTGTGCGTGAAGCCGCTCTTCACCTCCGGATTACCCGTGGAATAGCTGTTGTCTCCGTAACGACGGTAGGTGCTCACCTGCTCCTCGCTCGGATGGAGCATACGCATGGAGTAGTTGAGTTTGAAGTTGTGCATACTCTCGGTGCGGTAGGAAAGGTGGATGGAGGGCCGCGCCGAGAAGTAAATGGGCGCGCCGGCATCCGCAAACGGCATATCGCTGATGTACTCGTAGGCATCGCGCAAGATTCCGAGACCCACGCCAGTGCTGAGGGTGAAGCCACCCCAACGGTGCGTCCAGTTCACGTCGCCGTTGACGTTGGTCGAGCTGCCGTTGAAGTGGTAGGTACGCAACGTATCCACCAGCACGCCGATGGTGTCGTTGTAGCGTTTGTAGTCGTTGTTCATAGAGGACTGATCGACACGAAGACCGTAACTCATCTCCCCATTTTCGCTGTAAGGACGGTTGTAACGCGCATCGATACTGCCGCCGAAACTATAGTTGCGCGTCAGCAGGTAACGGTGCTCGTCGAGGTCGTAATAGGTATCGTAGAAACGATTATACCATTGGTCGCTGGCGTTGTGATTGAAACGCGTGTTCAAGCTGAGGCGCAGGTTATGACCTTTTTTGTCGAACTTTTTGGTGTAATCGACCCCCGCGTGCGTGAAAATGGACTGTCCTTTGGTCTTGCTGTGGGTCGTGTCGATGTAATTCTGATCGTATGGTTCCTCCTCATAGATACCGAAGTAGGTCTGGTCTTCCGCCTTGGTCAAGCGGGTGGTATTGTAGTTGTAGAAACCGCCGGCATCGAAGGAAATCTCGCTGGTGGTGTCGATTTCGTAGTTGATGCCGAGGAAAAAGTTGCCGCTAGCCCGGCGGTTGTTGTCAAACTGTGAGGTCTTCGACGACCAAGTGGTGTCGTATTCGCCCTCCGTCTCCGCATCGCGGCGTTGGTAGGAGGTCGTCTCATCAGTATTATCGCGGGCATTGTAACGTCCTGACAGGAAGAAGTTTATGCTCAACTGTTCCTTCGTCCACATGTAGCTGACCCACGGGGAGATGAAGGGCTGGTTGGAGCCGTTGATGCCGAAGCTGACGAACTGGTTGCTCTTCACGTGCGCGGAGGTGACAATGTTGATAACCGCCTCTGCGTCAGTGGCGTACTTGGCCGACGGGTTGGTGATGGCCTCGATGCGCTCCAAAGCGTTGGCCGGCAATGTTTGCAGATAGGTCTTGAGGTTCTCCTCCGTGAGTTTGGAAGGCTTGTCGTTAATCCAAATCTCCACACTCGACACGCCGCGCAGGGTGATGTTACCCTCCACATCGACCTCCACGCCGGGCGCATTCTGCAACGCATCTTCGGTAGTACCGGTCTGGATGGAGGCATCCTCGCTGACGTTGTAAATGAGCTTTTCGCCATCCTGGGCATACAAGGGCTTCTCCGACTTGATAGTCACCTCGTTGAGCGTGGTGGAGATGGGCATCAGCTTGATGACATCCAGATTGGTGTTGTTCTTCACCGTGAAAGGAACATGTTTCGGGGTGTAGTTAAAGGTCCAGATACGCAAAATACATGCTCCTTGCGGAATGCCGTCGAGTTCGAAGTAACCGTTGCTGTTGGCCGACGTGCCCTTGATGAGCATGGAATCCTCTGCATCAAGCACGGCGACGTTGGCGTAGGCCAGCGGCGTTCCGGCAATGGAGTCGCGCAGGAGGCCCACCACTTTGAACGTGGAGCCTTCACGCACTCTTTTCTTCTGTTTCACTTGAGGCATCTGCTGGGACGACTGCGGGTTCCAGTCGCCACGGTCGCCGGGAGGACGGCCGGGGAATCCGCCGGGAGGTCTTCCACCGCCTGGGAAACCACCGGGAGGCGGCTGCGCAATACCACAAATGGCCAGCAGCATCACCGCCACCAGCATAAAAGCTCTCAAAACAGTTATTTTCTTGGGAAGATCCTTCAATATCATTTGATTCTACTATAAAGATAACAATGCATTATTGACCATGCAATTTATATATAGTTTAACGAATGAAATGATGTTTTTTTATTCATCATTCATCATTCATAATTCATAATTAGTCCAGTTTCAAAACCGCGAGGAACGCCGACTGCGGCACTTCCACGTTGCCGACCTGGCGCATACGCTTTTTACCCTTCTTCTGCTTCTCCAACAGCTTGCGTTTACGGGTGATATCGCCGCCGTAACATTTGGCTGTCACGTCTTTACGCACCTGTTTGACAGTTTCACGGGCGATAATCTTGGATCCGATGGCTGCCTGAATGGCGATGTCAAACTGCTGACGCGGAATCAACTCCTTGAGCTTCTCGCAGATACGACGCCCAAACGCGTAGGCGTTGTCCACGTGAATCAAAGCCGACAAAGCATCCACAGACTCGCCGTTCAGCAGAATGTCGAGTTTCACAAGCTGCGCGGGCTTGTAATCCGTAATGTGGTAATCGAAGGAGGCATATCCCTTGGAGATACTCTTCAGCTTGTCGTAGAAGTCGAAAACGATTTCGCCAAGTGGCAGATCGAAAGTGAGTTCCACACGGTTGGCGGCCACATACATTTGGTTGATCAACGTGCCGCGCTTGTCGATGCAGAGCTTGATGACCGGTCCGATGTAGTCGTCCTTGGTGATGATCTGGGCGCGGATATACGGTTCCTCCACGTGGTCGATTTCGTTGGGGGCCGGCATTCCCGACGGGTTATAGACATCCAACCATTGTTTCTTGGTAGTCAGTACTTTATACGAAACGTTCGGTACGGTAGCAATCACATCTTGGTCGAACTCGCGGTCCAGGCGCTCCTGGATGATTTCCATGTGCAACAGTCCGAGGAAACCGCAGCGGAAACCGAAGCCCAGGGCCAAGGAAGACTCTGGGACGAACGTCAACGAGGCGTCGTTGAGCTGCAGTTTCTCCAAAGAAGCACGCAACTCCTCGTATTGGTCGGCCTCGGTGGGGTAAATACCGGCAAAGAGCATCGGTTTCACCTCTTGGAAGCCCTCAATAGCTGTTTCGCAAGGGTTTTCCACATGCGTAATCGTGTCGCCGACTTTCACCTCCGTGGAGGTCTTGATGCCGGTGATGAGGTAGCCCACGTCGCCGGCGGAAAGCACATCCTTGGGCACGCGGTCCATTTTGAGGATGCCGATTTCGTCCGCGTCGTACTCGTGATTGGTGGAGAAGAATTTCACCATCTCGTGGGTGCGGATAGTGCCGTTGAAGATACGGAAGTAGGCGATGATGCCGCGGAAGGAGTTGAAGATGGAGTCGAAGATAAGGGCCTGCAGCGGCGCGTCAGGGTCGCCTTTTGGCGCGGGAATGCGCTCGATGATAGCCTCGAGGATCTGCTCCACGCCTTGACCCGTCTTGCCGCTCGCCTCAATGATGTCGTCCACATCACAGCCGATCAAATCCACAATTTGGTCCTTCACCTCTTCGGGCATCGCCGCCGGCATGTCCATCTTGTTGATGACAGGGATGATCTCCAAATCGTTGTCAATGGCTTGATAGAGGTTGGAAATCGTCTGTGCCTGAACGCCTTGCGTGGCGTCCACGAGCAGCAATGCGCCCTCGCACGCGGCGATGGAACGGGAGACCTCGTAGGAGAAATCGACGTGGCCGGGAGTGTCGATCAGGTTGAGAATGTATTTTTCCCCCTTGTATATGTATTCCATCTGGATGGCGTGGCTCTTGATGGTGATGCCGCGCTCACGCTCCAGGTCCATGTCGTCGAGCACCTGGTTTTGGAAGTCCCGGTCGTTAACCGTCTTGGTATATTGCAACAAACGGTCGGCTAACGTGCTCTTACCGTGGTCGATATGTGCGATGATGCAGAAGTTTCGGATGTGTTTCATTGATTAAGGTTAGAGGGTTATGGGGAGGGTAGGGGCGAATAATTATTCGCCCCTACGGTCATATTGGTTAAATGTCGAAATGCAAATCGTGTCCCATTTTCGCCTGTTTGGTCTTCAGATAATTCTCGTTGATTTTATTGGGTTTTATGATAATCGGAAGGGTTTCAGCGATTTGGATGCCGTGGGCGGAGAGGCCGACGCGTTTTGCGGGGTTGTTGGTGATTAGACGGACATTGGTGGCGTTGAGGTCGCGGAGGATTTGCGCTCCCACGCCGTAGTCGCGCTCGTCGGCTTTGAAACCGAGTTCGAGATTCGCTTCCACGGTGTCGCGGCCCAGTTCCTGTAAATGATAGGCTCTCAGCTTGTTGATGAGCCCGATGCCACGGCCTTCCTGACTCATGTAGAGCACCAGGCCTTTGCCCTCCTTATCGACCATCTCCATGGCGCGGTGCAGCTGTTCGCCGCAGTCGCACTTGCAGGAGCCGAAGATGTCGCCGGTGGCGCAGGAAGAGTGCACGCGCACCATCACGGGCTCGTCCTTCTCCCAGTCGCCCTTCTTGAGTGCGAGGTGGGTGGCGCCGTTGTTGAGTTGCGTGTAGGCAATGAGCTTGAAATCACCCCATTGCGTGGGAAGGTTTACCTCCTGCTCTCTACGGATGAGGCATTCTTTCTCCAAACGATAGGCAATCAGTTTTTCGATGCTGGTGATGGTGATGCCGTACTCTTCCGCCACTTGCAAAAGCTGCGGAAGACGGGCCATGGTACCGTCAGGGTTGATGATCTCGATGAGGGCACCCACCGGTTCGAGGCCGGCGAGCTTCAGCAGATCGACAGTGCCCTCAGTGTGACCAGCGCGGACGAGCACGCCGCCGTCGCGGGCACGCAAGGGGTTCACGTGTCCCGGACGACCGAAGTCGGTAGCCTTCATCGACTTGTCGGCCAGCGCGTTGATGGAAGCCGCACGGTCGTGCATGGAGACACCCGTGGTGCAACCGTGACCGAGAAGGTCAACCGTGACGGTGAAGGGAGTCTCGTGGATAGAGGTGTTGTTGGAGACCTGCATTTCGAGGTCGAGCTCGCGGCAGCGTTCGGAAGTCATGGGTACACAGAGCACCCCGCGACCGCGGGAAAGCATGAAGTTCACCTTGTCGGCGTCAATATGTTGGGCGGCGATGATGAAATCACCTTCGTTTTCGCGTTCCTCATCATCCACCAGGATGACGAATTTTCCGGCCTTCAAATCTTCAATGGCCTGTTCAATTGACTGTAACTTAGACTCTTGCATATCTAATATCGCTATTTTCAGAAATTTGCAAAGATACGATTTTTTTGCAACCATAAATATTATACATTTGCCAATGTTTTACGGCCAAAAGTTAGCAGCCAAAAGCCAACAGCCAAATTATTGACAAACAGTAATATATAAAATTCCATTCAGCGTATGTTGACGGAAAGGACATTGGAGAAATTGCGCATTCTGACGGAAGCGGCGAAGTACGATGTGTCGTGCTCGTCGTCGGGCACCGTGCGGCGCGGCAAGAAGGGTATGGTGGGCAACACCGTGGGCGGTTACGGCATCTGCCACTCCTTCGCCGACGACGGGCGTTGCATCTCGCTGCTGAAAATCATGCTCACCAACCACTGCATGTTCGACTGCGCCTACTGTGTCAACCGCCGCTCCAACGATGTGAAGCGCGCCACTCTCTCCGTGTCGGAGATTGAGGCCATCACGATGGAATTCTACCGCCGCAACTACATCGAGGGGCTCTTCCTGTCGAGCGGGGTGGTGCGCAATCCCGACTACACGATGGAACGGCTCACCGCCATTGTCCGCGACTTGCGGCTCATCCACCGTTTCAACGGCTACATTCACCTGAAGGCCATTCCTGGCGCGTCGCAGGAGCTGCTTAACGAGGCGGGCCGCTATGCCGACCGCATGAGTGTGAACATCGAGATCCCCAAGGAGGAGTCGCTGAAGCTGTTGGCCCCCGAGAAAGACCATCAGAGCGTCTTTCAGCCGATGCAGCTCATCCAGCAGGGTGTGCTCGAAAACAAGGAAGACCGCAAACACTACCGCCACGCGCCCCGCTTCGTTCCCGCCGGACAATCCACCCAGATGATTGTCGGGGCCACCAAAGAGACCGACCGCGACATCCTCTCCATGTCGTCGATGCTCTACGGCCAGCCCTCCATGCGCCGCGTCTATTACTCGGGCTACGTGAGCGTCAACACGTTCGACTCGCGTCTGCCGGTACTCAAGCAGCCGCCACTCGTACGCGAAAACCGCCTCTACCAGGCCGACTGGCTGCTGCGCTTCTACCATTTCAAGGTGGAAGAGCTTGTCGATGACCTGCACCCGAACCTCGACTTGGAAATTGACCCGAAGCTGGCATGGGCGTTGCGGCATCCTGAAGCCTTCCCCGTCGATATCAACATGGCAGACTACGAAATGCTGTTGCGAGTGCCGGGACTCGGTGCCAAGTCGGCGTGGCTCATCGTCAACTCCCGCCGTTTCAACCGGTTAACCACCTTCGATCTCAAGAAGATGGGGGTGGTGATGAAGAAGGCGAAGTACTTCATCACCTGCCACGAGCTCGGCGCCTCCAACCTGCAGCCCCTCCTCGGCATCAACGAACTGACTCCCGAACGGCTGCGCCCGCTGCTAGTCTCCAAGGCCGAGCAGAAACTCGCCGCCGCGGAGAAGCAGTTGTCGTTGGAGTTTGGCGAGTGATGTCAGATATGGAAAGAGTAGAGGCGATGCGCGCAACGTCTCTACAGGACAATTTCAATTTGTCGGCGTGTATTCGGGGAACTTTTAGGCCGGAATGTGGATTTGGTGACAGAGCGGTCGTTGGCCCCTTTTGCCCGAAAAAGTGTAGAACAAGATAGAAAATTGGTTTATGAGAGAACCGCGTAGTTCCGTTATGCACGCCATAGAATAGGAAAAAGCGAATTGTGTCTATTGTTGCGTCATTCCGTGAAATCCGTAGGAGATTCCACCATCCCCTTCACCGCCGCCACTACCGCCTCGCTCTCCATCAAGGAGAAACAGAACAGCTTCTTGCCCAAGTCTTTGAACGAGGTACCAAACGTGTAGAGACGTGTGCCGTCAAGCAGTAGGAAGCGGTCGTGGACGGCGAGGACTTCGCGCACATTTATGGGCGGATATTGGCGGTTGTGCCGTTCCACATCCAATCGGAAAGCCTCCGTGAGGCGGCTCACGCAGACGATTGCGGAAACTCCATCCTCCCGTTTAGTCAGCTGCGTCAGCACACTGTCGTCTGCATAGTTGTCCACCAGCACAATGGAGGTTCTCGCACTGCGAATCAGTTCCGAGACAAACTGGTACGCATCGAAAATCTGTCCATTGAAGAAAATGCCCTGCTTAGGTTGAACATTTTGGTTCTCAATAAACTGAAACAACTGTTCTATTTTTTGATCCGCCTTTATCTGATGTTGCTCAACTGTATTTAACCGAAATATCAGATCTTGGTTTACGGACAATATTCTACGCATCTCCACGAATGCATCCATGATGCCAATACTTACCTTGACCGCAATATCGCTTTTCAAAACGGTGGCAAGCATGGCAACACCTTGCTCTGTATATGCGTAGGGATTTACGGAGGAATGTTTCAATGATGTTAACCTGTCGCATTTTGCGACCAGTTCTTTTGTCTCAAAATCAGCGAGTTGAAAGCGAAACCTCGCAGGAAATCGCTCAATGTTCCTCCGTGCTTGCTCATTTATTCGACGTGTGTCCACCGAGTACAAGTTCGCCAAATCCCTGTCCAACATAACGGGGATGTTACGAATAATAAAAATCCTATCGCGAATAGAAACGACCTGTTGGGGTGTAATCGCAATCGTATCTGACTGATATTGTTGTATTTCCTGATTCATCGTTTTCAAAGTTTCTAAAATGCAAATATACAACAAAAAACAGGATTTGTCAAGAGAAAAAACAGATTATTTTGTATTTTTGCGACCAAATTATGACGATATATTCTTTCGACGGCACAATCAACGGCCTCCTCACGGCAGTTTTCGAGGCGTTCGCACTGCACGAACAGCCAGAGGTGTTGTTGTCAGAGGGCGACCCGGTGCCGCTGTTCTGCGAGCGACTGTATGCTGTCCCCACCGATGAGGAAAAGGCGGGGCGCGTGTGGAAAGGATTGGAGAAACGGTTGCCGAAAAACGCTGTGAAGATGCTTGCCGTCAGCTGGCTGTCCGAGCTTCCGGAGCTTCACAACCCGCTGTTCCGCTATATCTGCAAAGTGTTCCGCCAGTCTGAGGGGGCGCCGGGGATAGAACACAACTTCGCCGACCCCGACGTGCTTTCCGTGACCAACATCGCCCGCAAGGTGCTGCACGAGGGACAGCGCATGAAGCAGTTCATCCGTTTCCAGAAAGCCAAGGACGGTACTTATCTCGCCGTCATCTCGCCCGACCACAACGTGCTGCCGATCATCACCGACCATTTCGCGGACCGGTTCAACGACCAGCCGTGGCTCATCTACGATGCCAAGCGCCATTACGGGTTCTACTACGACGGTGCCTCTGCGCCGGTTCACATCACCTTCGCCGACGAGTCTTCCGTGACGTTCAACCTCGCCAACGGCCATCTGAACGACGAAGTGCTGAGCGACGACGACCAACTTCTGCAAGATCTGTGGCGCACCTATTTCAAGGCCATCTGCATCAAGGAGCGAATGAACCCCCGGAAACAGCTGCAGGACATGCCGAGAAGGTATTGGAAATATCTGACCGAGAAGCAGAAATAACCCCACACTGCGCTACGCTTGTGTGGGGTTACTTGCACTGCGTGCGTGTTGCCTCTTCGAGGCTGCTTAAGGAAGAGGTCTGGTATTATTCCACAATTCCAGACACGATGATGATCACCAGCGCGATGGGGGCCGCGTAACGCAGGATGAAGTAGTAGAGCTCGAACAGATTGCCCTTCAGCGCGCCGCCGTTGGTGATTTCGTCCTTCACTTCTGCCTTCGGGTAGAACCAGCCGAGGAAGATGGTCATGGCGAGGGTGCCGATAGGCAACAAATAAGACGCTGTGACGTGGTCGAAAAGGTCGAAGATGGTGAAACCGAAAATCTTGAAGTTGCTCAACGGGCCAAACGAGAGGGTGCAGAAGATGCCTACCGCGAAGATGACCAACATACTGATTATCGAACTTTTACGACGATTCCATTGACGTTCCTCCACGGTGTATGCCACGAGAATCTCCTGCAAAGAGATGGTGGAGGTGAGGGCGGCAATGCTCAGCAGAACAAAGAAGATGACCGCGAAAAGTGTGCCCGCCGGCATACTGTTGAAGACGTTGGGCAGCACCACATAGACCAGCTCCGGTCCACTGGCGGGATCCATGCCGAAGGAGAAGACCGCCGGGAAGATGACCACACCGGCCGCCACCGCCACCAAGAGGTCGCACACGGCAATCCAGGTACTCGTTTTGAAGATCGAGTCTTCCTTGCTCGTGTAGGAACCGTAAGTCACCATCGCGCCGACGCCGATACTGAGCGAGAAAAACGACTGACCCAATGCGTCCAATACACCACTCATCTTCAATTTGCTGAAATCCGGATGGAAGATGAAATGCAAACCCTGTTTCGCCGCAGGCAAGGTGAGCGAACGGATGCACATAAACAACAACAGCAGGAACAACATGGGCATCAATACCTTGGAGACCTTCTCAATGCCTTTCTGCACCCCGAAAGTAATCACCAAAGCAGTCATTATCAAGAATAAAAGCTGATAGAAAACAGGCCAGAAAGTGCCGGTTGTAAAGGTGGTGAACGTCTCCGTCACCTGCTCGGGACTCAATCCTGAGAGTTTGTTGGTGCAGGCCAACACGATATAGTTGAGCGTCCAACCGGACACCACACTGTAGAATGCATAGATGAGTAGAGCGGAAATGAGACTGAAATAGCCGATGATGGTCCAACCTTTCTTTTTCCCCAACTTTCTGTAAGCGCCGACCACGTTGCTTTGGGAACGACGGCCGATCACGAATTCCGACATGATCAGCGGGATGCCGAAAGCCAGGACGAAAAACATGTTGGCGAGCAGGAACGCCCCACCGCCGTTCTCTCCCAGCATATAGGGATAACGCCAAATGTTTCCTAATCCGATGGCTCCGCCCGCCGCCGCCATAATTGCGCCTAAACTTGAGGAAAAACCTCTTTGCTCTTTACCCATTGTGTTTTAAAGGGGACTTCTATATTAGACATTCCTAACATTGTCCCCGGCCATACTGCGAAGTCCGCTAAACAACAAAAGCGAAAACAACGCAGCAAAAATAAAAAAATATTTATTTTTTTTTGACACGATGATTTCAAAAAAAAACTTTTCCCCTTTTATTTCTTTCTTAGGGCGCTACCGATTTTCACCCATGTCACGCCACATTTTCTGACTCTGTGAGATCCGTTAAACAGAAATGATGTGGTTGCAACGATATGGCAGCAAAAGGAAATTTGAGAATGCACTGTGGCGGACAAGCACTATTTGACGACCACTTTTTGGATGTATTTTCTGCCGTCCGTATAATTCACATGCGCGACATACACGCCCGAAGGTAATTGACCAAGGAAAATGGGGGAGTCTTTGCTCTCCTTTACGATTCGCCCTTGCATGTCAAACAATGCGATATTTGCTATCCTTTCACCTCTTTTCAGATCTACAAACAGAATGTCAGAAGCAGGATTAGGGTGTATCCTGACATTGTCTGCAACATACTGTGAAACAACACTTGTCGAATGAGAGTCCAAATGGTTGTACAAAAAATCGCGGGCGATATGGAAACAAGTGTCAAATTTATCCTCTATAAGATTGGTGTACGTCGAAATGTAGAAACAGTGTTCCTCTCCATCGAATGGGTGAAATTCGTAGTCTTCAATGCCGAGTTCGGAAAGATGGTTCGCGATAGCGTGTGACCCGTACATATACGGGAAAAAGGGCAAATGCAAATTGGAAAAGCAAAAGCCAGAATCGAAGGGTACCACATTGTCCTCATTGCCATGAATCATACAAAGAGGGACATATTCATCAAGGTCTATGACCTCAACATCAAGCACCCCTCCCCATTGTGCCACAGCTCCGGCCACTTTGGATGAAAAGCCGGAGTAGTCATCATACCCTGAACTGTTCATCGGTCCCAAGTCAGGCGAAACGTATGTTTCCGAAGGCCTTTCCTCATTTGACATGAAGATTTCGTTTAGGATGGCAATGGAACCGGCGGAGTTGCCCAACAGGAAGATGTTGTTTGTGTCAATACGATATTCGGCACAATGTGCTTTCAGAAAACGAATGGCGGAATTCACATCCTGCGCGGCCATGTAGGCACTCCGGATGAGAGAATTTGCGCTTATGGACATTAGGGGTAGCAGGCGGTAGTCAATAGAAGCTGCCACGTAACCGTGTTTGGCAAAGCGAGAGCAGTACTCCACCATGTCACTCCAATCTCGACTGCCGGTCACGAATGCACCCCCGAAAACAGCAATCACTAACGGACGGACAGCAAGCGTGTCTTCTGAAGGTTCGTAGAAATCGAGATAAAGAGTGGTGGGCGATGTTTGACCAACCCTCGCGGCACTGCTGAAAGGGATTCCAGAGGTCGTCACGATGCTCTCAAACACAGGGTTGGCATATCGGTTGCCCATTTGAGCAAGCAGTGTGACAGGACACAGTAGGCAAAACACCGTCCAAAATATGGAATACGATTTCATGTTAATTATGCATTATCAATGGAACTGCATCAGATACGCCTTGATGAAGCCGTCGAGGTCGCCGTCCATGACCGCATTCACGTTGCCGACCTCGTACTGCGTGCGCAGGTCCTTCACCAGCTTGTAGGGCTGCATCACGTAGCTGCGGATCTGGCTCCCCCACTCTATCCTCTTCTTGGAGCTCTCGATTTCATTGATCTTCTCCCGTTTCTTTTCCAGTTCGATCTGGTAGAGCTGCGATTTCAGCATTTGCATGGCCTTCTCCCGGTTCTGCGACTGCGAGCGCGTGATCTGGCACTCGATGATGATGCCCGTGGGATGGTGGTGCAGGCGCACGGCCGTCTCCACCTTGTTGACGTTCTGCCCGCCGGGACCGCTGCTGCGGTAGGTGTCCCACGAGATGTCCGCCGGACTGACCTCAATCTCGATGTCGTCGTTGATGACGGGATAGGCGAAGACAGAGGCGAAGGAGGTGTGCCGCCGCGCCGCTGAATCGAAGGGGGAGATGCGCACCAAACGATGCACTCCATTCTCGCTCTTGAGGTAACCGTAAGCGTAGGAGCCCTCGATTTCGATGGAGGCGGACTTGATGCCGGCCACGTCACCTTCCTGACGGTCAATGAGTTTCACGGAGAAGTTGTGGCGTTCCGCCCAGCGCATATACATACGCAGGAGCATCTCGGCCCAGTCGCAGCTTTCGGTGCCGCCCGCGCCAGAGTTGATGTTCAGGATCGCGTCGAAGGAGTCCTCCTCGTCGCGCATCATGTTCTTGAACTCCAACTTCTCCACGGCCTCCATCGTTTTGTTGTAGGCATCGTCAAGTTCCGCCTCGGTGGCGTCGCCCGACTGCTGAAACTCGCTGACTACCAGCAGCTCATCATTCAGTTCGGCGGCCTTGTAGTAGTCGGCCACCCATGCCTTGATGCCGCTGATCTCCTTCAGCAACTTCTCGGCAGCCTTCGGGTCGTCCCAAAAGCCGTCCTGTTGGGTTATTTCTTCTTTCTGTTTGATTTCCAGTTCTTTGGCATCTACGTCAAAGATACCTCCTTAGCTCACTGAGCCTCGTTTGAACCGCTTTGATTTGGTCGGATGTTGTCATATCTTATTACTTTATTTATTATCGTTGTTGTCGCCTCCACACTGCGCTTCGTCCCTTTTCGTCCCTGTTTACCCCCACACTGCGTTTCTTCCCTTTTCGTCCCTGTTTAACCCCACACTGCGCTTCGCTTGTGTGGGGTTAATTGCACTTCGTGCGTCTTGCCTTTTCGAGGCTGCTCAAGGAAGCAATTATCAAGTACTCTTCGACTCCTGAGCGTCTCGAGTCTCAAATAGGCCGCAAAAATACAAAAAAACGGGATTTGTGAAGATACCACTATGAAAATTGAAAGCGTGAAAGACAGAATGGTTTTCACGCAGATTAACGCAGAATATTTTCAGCGCAAGTCTGCGAGTTCCGGGGAAATAAAATATCCTGTATAACCCATAGATTGGTGCTGAAAAGCGTGAGCCTCAAAGTAAATCTTGCACAATGTAGGATATGACGCTTCCCCCTGAAATTCATATCACCTATCGAGATAATTGACAAACCGGTTCTTCTTGCAAATAGATTGTCACTGCCTTAATGACCGAAATCTCCCCCGATTCCTCTTTGCCAACAAACAAGTCAAAATCGGAAAACATGTGGAAGTGGTCACCAGTCTCATTGATGAAGTTCAGGATATATTGCATTTCCGAAAAGCCATCCTCATCAAAACGAAATTGAACAACGGACGATTTCAAGTCGCACAAGCACATAATGTGGTAATCAGTACCTGAAAAGGTCTCCTTTGGGGCAGGTTTCACCTCCAAACAACGGACACTTATCATACCCGATGTGGTATTTGACAGCGGGAAACTCAATTTACCCTTTTTGCTCCGCAACAATTCCATAAATTGAAGTAGCCCATCTTTGTCAAGAGTAATCTCGACATAGTTGGAATCAGGGGAGTAGGATAGGTTACACATAGATGATACATTGTTCTTTTGACAGAAAGTCGGGGCAAAGATACAACTTTTTGAAATCGAAAGCATCAACAACAGAACAATTCTCCCGCAGAACTCGCAGATTAACGCAGAAATAATATCAGCGCAAATCTGCGTGGTCTGCGGGAAAATCAACAAAACACAAGAAACCTTACAGAAGCGGTAGAATGGAAGTAGTATAAGTGTTACTCTTCTACACTTTTCACAAACACCAATTCGCAAAAAGGGAATTTCATTTCATGGTCATATCCGGCACGCTTATAGTAGGTAAAGTTGAACAAATACAGTCTGTCAGTTTTTTCCATTTTTCATTAACTCTCAATCAAAAATCTGATTATTATCATTAGTAGCTAATAAAAACTTCCTCAAGTAATTAGCATATTCGCGCAACGCTGATGTACAAGCACCATGACGGTCTGCATGTATTTGTCGTGAAAGAATAGTATTTTGTTGCTTAAGCTCATCATAGACCGTTTTCAATTTTGTAATATCAGTGCATAGATTGATATCGGTCGGAAGACCATGTTTTTCCAATATTTCTTGAAATTTAGTATAATTAAGGGCTGAAGAATAATTATTAATCGTAGAACTTGAAAAACGACAACCATTACTATTTGTAACAGCACCTAAATACGTTTTGAACGAGTAGGCACCGTGAACTTTTTTATGAACATGGGGAATGTTTCCAGATGTGACGATTTCTCTTCTTTCGCCACTGCTCCTTTCTGTTTTAGAGGATATATTATAAAACATTTGCAATAGTTGAGCACTTCTCACAAACAACTCGTTGGAATCACAAATGTTATTCATCACACCCATTACAGCATCGAATATCTCTGTTTGAAAATCAGGGCTAGACTGATCACAAATTACCTTAAATACGAACCCAAAACCTAAATGATTCAGCTTAACTTCTAGTTCATTAATACTTTGAAAAATTAACGGCCAATCAGATTTATGGATTTTAGGAGTAGCAAATACAATCTCAGCAGATTTTCTATTAAAATAACCATAAATACACATAGCAGAACGTAAGCACTTTTTTAAGATTCTTGCTACATTTTCAACACTACTCCCATAACCTAAACCACTTTCGTGATAGGCAACATCCACGGCAATGATGTTATTATTAAAATCAAAGGCTCCCATTACATCAATTTCGGCTTGAGCCAAATATTGTTGTAATGATACTTTTGTCTTGTGCCCAAAGATGGAATAATCTGGAAATAGCTGGTCAATAGCATTCATGATATTCTGTAAATCTGATTGATTACTTAATGACCAAAATTCAGATGGTCTCCAATTTGTTTGCACAATTTGGCATCCTTTTACATGACGAAGCCATGTATAGATCAATGATTCTCCAATTTCGATTTTCATATTATAAATTTAAGTCGTCCACACTATCATAAACTTTATTTTGATTGCGCCCTGATATGGCTTCAGCTATAGCCGCTTTTGTCACATCATTGGGCTCATCATAGACCACGTCAAGCAGAACGCTCTCCACATAGTTGTTGAGTGTTCTATTCACTTTGGCGGCATTTTGTTTCAGCCGTTCCAACAAGTCTGTCCTTAAACGGAACGAAGTGTTCTTTCTTACAATAGTTTCCATTTGTAATACAATTAAATATTTTCGGCTGCAAAGATAATACTTTTTCGGATAGAAAGCAGATTGTCTAAATAATGTATTTTTGCCCACCATAATAACGGACCACGATGTCAAAGCGCAAGTCTGCGAGTTCAGCGGGAGAATATTTTTCCTATTTTCGCGCCGTTAAAAACATCCCGTTATGAAGAAATACCGAACCCCCATCCTCCTGTTCGCCATTTTCGAGGTCATTGCCGTATCGCTTTGGCTCTCAACAGGAAATCTCTTCTTTCTGTTGAACTTTTCTTACATCGGCATCTGCCTTGGCGTTGGGGGGATATTGATGACGGCGGGGTGGAAACACGCCCGCGAGTTTGTGCAGTTCACCGTGGGAAGCTACATTTTGGTGTTCCTCGGCCTTGTCTGTCGCGAGAACATGCAGATGGAGGGATTCTGGTACTATCTGCTCTCCGGGGTTGTCGGGGCGGGGGTGCTGCACTACCTCATCGCCAAGATCTTCGGACCGCTGCTGTTCGGGCGCGGCTGGTGCGGGTTTGCCTGCTGGACCGCGATGATCCTCGACCTGCTGCCCTACAAACAGCCCGCAAAACCACGGAAATCCTTCGGATGGGTGCGCTATGTGATGTTCGCGCTGTCGCTCGCCGTCGTCATCCTGCTGATGTGCCTCGGCAAAGCCGACAAAACCACGATGTTCTACCTTTTCGTGGCCGGGAATGTGCTCTACTACGCCGTCGGAATCGTCCTGGCCATCGTGCTGAAGGACAACCGCGCTTTCTGCAAGTACATCTGCCCGATCACGGTGTTCCTCAAACCGATGAGCTACTTCTCGTTACTGCGCATCAAGTGCGATGAGGAGAAGTGCATCCATTGCGACAAGTGCCTGAAAGTCTGCCCGATGGAGGTGGAGGTCAACAACAACTCGCGCAAGCGGAAAAACGCCACCGAGTGCATCCTCTGCCAGCAGTGCAAGAAGGTGTGTCCGGTGGGGGCACTGAAATAGTTTTTCCCGCAGACTTCGCAGACTATTATTCTGCGCAAATCATCGATTCACCCTTCCAATAACCATTTCCACGCAGGGATTATTTCAATGGTTCCATATTCATCTTCCAGTGTGCCCTCTTCGTCGTATGTGACAATGGCACGGCGGCGACAAGGGTGAATCCTCGGCAGTTTGCCAAGCGCACCGGATTCCCTGCGCAAAGTGTCAGGATCAGCAATCGAATAGGCAACTTGAACGGCGAGTTTGTCATCAGGCACATAGAAGTCCACCTCAATGTTGGCGTTATAGAAAAACACGCGCTCGTTGTCTTTGTCGTGTCCGTACTTGCGGAAGAGCGAAAGTGCCACCATGTTTTCCAGTAAAAGCGTTTCGCAATCCATCAGCTGAATCGAGAGCAGGCCATTGTCAATGAAATAATACTTGCAAACACTCTCTTTCTCCGTAAATGCCGACGCAATGTTCCTCAGGCGCAACAGTAGCCATGCATCTTCAGAAAAGTCCACATAATTGGAGACCGTCGGCACACTGATTTTGCCCGACACGCTGGAAAGGATCTTGGCAATGCGATTGTAAGAGATCGGCTGCATCACGCTTTCCGCCATCTTTTTGAGCATCAGCTGTAAAAGCTTAGGATTAGAAACACCATTGCGTTGGATGATGTCGCCAAGATAAATTTTCTGATATACACTCGACAGGTAGCTCCTTTTGACGGGCAGGTTGATAGACTCAGGCAGACCGCCCCAGATCAAATATTCACGATACTCACTCATAAAACGCCCTTTCGATTCGGTGGCTGTTAGCGATAGCTCGTCAAACGGAATCTGCTTATACGACAGGTATTCCCGAAAACTAAACGGATACACCTCTACGGGCAGGAAACGCCCTCCCAAGGATGCCATAATTTCCCTCGAAAGCATCTTGGCGTTGCTCCCCGTAATGAAAACGTTGTATTTTTTGTCAGCAAGGTTACGTGCAAACTTCTGCCATCCCTCAATGTTTTGCATCTCATCAAAAAACAGCATCGGACGTTTGCCATACATCTCTTGGTGGCATTCCAAAATCAAATTGAAATCGGATGCGGTAAATCCATCCAATCGGGTGTCTTCAAAGTCCAAATAGAGCATATCGGCCCACGTACGGCCGGCTTCCAGCATTTGGCGCATCTTTTGGAAGAGTAGAAACGATTTCCCAGAGCGTCGAACTCCGACAAAAACCTGCAAAGGAAAACTGTCTATGTCGTACTGGCGAGGGAAAACAGTATATTGTTCGACATCCTTTTGATTGTCAAGGAGAATTTGTTTCAATGTGTTTCTTGCAATGGCCATAATTACATATGGGTATTTTTATTAAACGGCATCTTATAAAACGGTGCAAAAATATAAAATTCCGCTTAATAAAATCCAATGTCAATTTTTTTTGCGAATTTTCGCAGAACATCGCAGACCTTTTTTCTGCGCAAATCAGCGAGTTCTGCGGGCATCCCACTACCACACAAGCGGAATCACCTTGTAGCGAACTTTCCGTTTATTTCAACACCTCCCAATGTCCGCTCTTGTTGCTGCCGACGCGAGTGATATAACCCGCTGCCTTCAACTCGCCGAGTCGGCGCTTGACGGTGGCCTCGGACACGCCCAATAGAGCACCGTACGCTGCATAATTGAGGCCGTTGTCCTTCAACACAGCCTGATAGAGCCGTTCCGTTATCGGGTCAGCGAAACGTTTTATCGGGTCAGAAAGTGGTTTTATCGGGTCAGCGGACTGGGATTCCCTGAACTCCTCAATCTCTTTGCGGATGTTGCGGGTGTGCTGTTCCAGCATAAACCGACGGAATGGTTCCGTGCTTTCCTGATCCCTTGAATCAACCAACGACTGGATGTACTCTGCCTTGTCCGCTTTGTCGATTTTCACAGGCACCAGTCCGAATTCATATTGAAGATGATTCATCACCAATCTGGACATGCGACCGTTGCCATCTACCCAGGGATGAATGGTCACCAATTGATAATGGGCATCGAACGTCAACAGATATTTGGCGATCAAGTCGTTAGAATTGACAAGTTGCCGTCTTATTTCGTTCAACTGCAGACAGAACTCCTGCAATTTTTCCGGAAGTTTCCGATAATCCATATAGGAGCGTCCACCGATTCCGGCGGTGACGCTGACTAAACGCAAGTCCCCTTTGGACGCATCAAATGAACCTTGCACTGTATTGTACGCACTTCCCGTGTTTTTCATAACCAGTGCGGACAATGTTTTCAGCATTTCCACGGAAAAATCCTTATGCTGCTCGGCAAGCTGCATTGAATGTTTGTAAGCCGCTTTCAGGTCAAGGTTCATCAGCTGTTCCTGCATACTTCGTCCCTTCGCGGCAATACCCTCATCAAACAGCAGCTGGTTTTCAATTTCCGTGACGGTACTCCCCTCAATAGCCGTGGAATGGGTAATAATGGAATACAGATAGAATTTTTTGTAGTCTATCTGTTCCGCAATTCCCAACGATTGATACTCATTGAGTGCGTCAAGCAATTGTTGTTCCTGTTTCGTGACCATCACAGCTGTTTTTCGGCTGCAAAAGTACTATTTTTCCTGATATTTTTCCCGCTGAATAGAACATAGCAGGGCGTTTTCCACGCTCGCAAGGTCGGCCAACTCCACGTGTACCCATCCGGGCACGTCGATGCCCAAGGCGGTGAGCTCGCGGATGGCCTTCTCCGCACGCTCCTGATTTCGCGCCCCGATGATGATTCTCCAGCCGCTCAGGCCGAGATGTTTTGCAATGCCAAATCCGATTCCTTTGTTGGCCCCAGTGATGAATGCAG
>CAMKLG010000012.1 GCA_946413585.1 uncultured Bacteroidales bacterium | reverse complement strand
CCGATGCGGATTACTTTGGTGGTGTGGGCTATTCCACCAGCACCAACAGCTTCGGCGCCGTCGCGGCCAACGATGCATTCTTCAACTTCATTGCCAGCCAGATTTATACTGGCAGCAACACAAATTATATCAATGATATGCTTACCAGGGGTACCCGCCGTTATGCGGTACTGCCCGCTTTCGACGCTCCCCTTGCCCAGACGATGCTCACCTTCGACCATCGCACCAACATTGCGGATGCTAACACGCATCTTGCGGTGGGCTACATTGTGAATGACACCGCCGATTTTGTGGCTCTCGAAACTTACGCAGCTGACAACAAAGTTTTGCACCACGATACCATCCGTTTCAGTGAGTATGCCAATGTGCCGGCTGATGCACGTCTCACTTTGATGTGGGATGTCGCCAGCACCACGGCCAGCACCACAGGTCCCGGCAACCGTTATTGCGGCATCGACAACTTGACTGTTGTGTTGGATGTTGCGGACACCACGCCCGTTGAGACTCCTGATGCTTCCATCGCTGCTGATGACATTCTCTATTGGGTGGGCGAAGGTAGCGAAAGTGCCATTTTTGTGCTTAATATAGACACCACCTCGGTGGCTTGGGGTTATCATTTCGACGCGGATGACGAGCCTACGATAGGAGATATGTTGGTGGACATCGATGCCGCAGACCCTCGTTTTGCTTACACTATCAGTTGGGAGACTTACGAATATACCTTCTTTTACGTCAATTATCCGCTCAAGTTGATGACTGACAACTTCCGTTTCAAAGTAGATGGGATTTTAGCGGACGAATATGATGATTTCGAGGACTATGACCTTACTGACAACACGGTTGTCGTGGTAAGCAACCGGACGGGCAATGTATGGAATACGCCTATTTCTCCCGCAACGGTGGCTACCATGCCTGTAGATGCCACCATCTCCGCAGAGGAGATTCTCTACTGGGTAGGTGAAGGCAACAATGAGGCCGTCATCGCCATCAACTGGGGTGTTCCGGACACCGCGTTGGCTTGGGGATTGCGCTTCAGCGGTGATCTGACCGTGACTACGGCTCTGCAGGCACTTGTGGCCGCCGAGAATCGCCTTACTACCGATGCTGCTATGTCCACGTTTGACTATAACGATGGCACCACGAGTCTCAGTTTCCAAAATGTTACAGGAAACTACATGCAGTTCATCCTCAATGGCAACCCTCAAGCAGGTCTTACCAGTGTGGTGAGCGACGGTGCTTTCCTGAAGGTCGGAGAGTCCGCATACGGTGTTGGCTACGACTCCACCGCCTTTGCTGGCATGTGGTATCCGATGGGTGTGGCTTGGCCTACGGAGATACATCCCGTCGCGGCCCCTGACACCACGCCTGTCATCCCTGTTCCCGAGGAGGCCACCATCGACTTTAACGACATCCTCTTCTGGGTGGGTACTGGCTCCAACGAAGCCGTGATGGCTGTGAACTGGGCTGACACTGCCCTGGCTTGGGGTTACCGCTGGGACGGCACCGCCACCGTGGCCGACATGATGGCGCACATCGCCGCCGCCGACCCGCGTTTCAGCTACAGCGGCACTGGTACGATCAGCGACATCAACTACATTGACACGGCTGCCGGCATGACCACTCCGCTGAGCGTCACCCCGGGCAGCTATTGGGAGAGCAAGAACAACGGCGTTATGGACAACGGTATGGGTCAAACCCTCGCCAACGGCGACCTCGAAAAATGGGCTGACCCCGCCGCCGGCATTGTGGTGGACAGCACCTACGATGCCACTTACAACTACTGGTGGTACACCTACGTCTATCCGATGACCATCTATCCTGTGACGGTTCCCGACACAACGGGTGGCGGTGTCACTCCCCCTGATCCCGAACACGGACCTTTCTGCGGTCCAGTAGGTACGGACGGCTGCAACGCCATCGCGGCCAACGACAACCAATTCGTGGCTTGGGCCACGAACGTGGTGCTTACCCGCGGTCCGCAAATGATCACCAATCCCGACGGTCCGTTTGCCTCCTTCGGTGGCGACACCAACGCTATTGGACCGGCTACGGTGAATAACAGCATGGATGCCGTCAGTCTTGGTGACGGCGGTTCCGCGCTCGTTACCTTTGAGCGTCCTATCCGCAATGGCGAGGGACCAGACTTTGCCGTATTCGAGAATGATATTAACGGTGGTTTTCTGGAATTAGCTTTCGTGGAAGTGAGCTCCGACGGCGAGCATTTCGTCCGCTTCCCAGCCACCAGCCTCACCCAAACGGAGACGCAAGTTGGCACTTTCGGTCTCATGGATCCCACTTTCATCAACAACTTGGCCGGCAAGTTCCAAATCGGCTATGGTACTCCGTTTGATCTCGAAGAGCTGGCTGGCAGCGAGAATCTCAACATCGACAGCATCGTCTATGTGCGCATCATTGATGTTATCGGCACGATTGACCCGCAGTACGCTACTTACGACGCATTCGGGCACATCGTCAACGACCCGTGGCCCACGGATTTCCACTCTTCTGGTTACGACTTGACGGGAGTGGGTGTCATCCACCAACGTCCTGTGGGCATTGAAGACCACGATGTCACGCGTATTTCGGTATATCCGAACCCTTGTAGCGACCGTATCTACGTCAACCTCGACGAGATTCAGAAGGTGGAATTGTACAACATGAACGGTCGTCTGTTGAAGCTGATTCAACCCGACGACACGCATTTCATGCTCGACATGCAGCAGTATCCCGCTGGCATGTACCTGCTGAAGGTCGGCAACGGTGTTCAGAAGATCATGAAGAAATAACCCCTTTTATATTAATGAGCGGCCAGCAGGAGCTGCGGCATTCCTGCCGCAGAGATACCAACAACGCAGCTGGGAAGCTGCGGCTCCTGTCTGGTTGAAACGAAACGGACCTGCGACTGCGGGGCCGTTTCGCGCTGTGTCAGTTAGCAGTTAGTAGTTAGTAGTTGGCGGGGTACCTCGGACATCACCGCACTGCGTACTTCGGGCATCACCACACAGTGTGCCTCAGACATCACCACACTGCGCGGCTTCGCCGCTGGTATGGTGTTACCTGCGCCTGGTGGCGCGTCGCATCTCTCCGAGATGCTCACCCTGCCGGCATGTACTGCCCCGCCCACTCCCAGCCTCGGAGAGGCTGGGAGTGGGCGGGGCAGGTAACACCATACAAGCGCAGCGCAGTGTGGTGACGTAGCGCAGTGCAGTGTGGTGAGGTGCGCAGTGTGGTGTGGTGCATAGTGCTGTGCGCAGCGCTATGTGGTGACGCAGTGTGGTGCGGTGCGGAGTGCGCAGCGTAGTGCAGTGCTCAGCACAGTATGGTGACTTGACGCCGTGTGGTAGGGTACGACGTCACCCGCCACGCCTCCGGCACCCGCATCGGTCTGATGGACAGCACGGTGCCGGTGGAAGCATTACTAAGTTCTGAATAGAAATTGAAAAAAAAAGCACTGCAATCGCGGTGCTTTTTTGTGTTAACCAACGGCTAACGGCTAATAGCCAATAACCATTAAAATCCCGTCCAGAACGTTTCCCATAGCTTGTGTTCCATTTCCTGCCAGGTTTGGCGGGTAGCACCGGCGAAGTCGGCACTGTATTGGTTGAGCAGCTTTTGGGCATCCTCTTTCTTGCCGGCATTCAGCAAATTAACGGCTTTTTGCTCTAAGGCGGGGAGTTCTTCGAAGGCTTTGTCTTCGTAGCGCATAATGTTGTCCATCATCATTTTTTTGCTGCGTCCCCAGCGCACTTGCGCTAACTTGTTGGCCTTGCGGTAGTGCCACAGTACAGCGTTCTCGTTGTAGCGGAAATGACCGCATACTTCGAAGCCTGCGGGCATTTTGGTGGCACCGGCGTAAATCGGGATACGCGGACTTTGTCCTGGATTCTCCACGGAGAACCAGCAGAGGCCGCCTACCTCATCGGGCAGCCAGTCGCGGCACTGCATGATGAAAGAGTAGGAACACCACGACATAGCCACGCCACGGTAGAAAGTCACGGTGCCGGGGTTCAGGAAATTGTACATCGCGCGCTCGTTACCGTCCATCCAGGGGTTGGCGTTCGGACAGATGATGGTGTCCTTATAGGGGTTGCCTTCTTTGTCTTTACGGTTCACTTCCATCTTAAGATTGCCGATTTGGTCGAGCACTGTACCTTCGTAAGTAGCTCTGAACAACGCCATTACATCACGAACATCGACTTTTTTTTCGGGTTTCACGGAGAAGGGAAGGGCTTCTGCGTTGATGTCGAGGTTCAACGACGGGGCAAGTTCGTTGAAGATGTACCATTCGCGCTCCTTGTGGTTTTTGCCTTCGGCGTAGGAGGCGTTGAAGGCCTTCCACCATAGGAAATCGCCCTTGCCGTCCCAAAGTCCATATTTTTTGGCCACCTTTTCGATATTGTCGGAGCAGAGGAAGTTGTTCTTATCCTTGCGGTTGAGTTTGCCGATGCGTGGCACGTTGCAACTCACGGCCACCTCATCGTCGGGCACACGTTGTGCTACCCACATACCGCCAATCACGTCGGGACCTTCGCCGAGGATTTCCATTTGCCACACTTCGTTTTTGTCGGCAATGGTGATGCATTCGCCGCCGTCAGCGTAACCGTACTGTTTCACTAGGTCGCCGATGAGCAGGATAGCTTCGCGGGCGGTTGTACAACGCTGTAAGGCAATACGTTGCAGCTCTTCAATCATGAACATGGCGTTCTCGTTTA
The DNA here is from genome assembly GCA_946413585.1 of uncultured Bacteroidales bacterium. Taxonomy (GTDB): domain Bacteria; phylum Bacteroidota; class Bacteroidia; order Bacteroidales; family WCHB1-69; genus F23-D06. The sequence goes on along the minus strand of CAMKLG010000012.1, from coordinate 57,150 downwards.
CCAAGGTGTCGGGACCAGAGAAGGTGCTTTCACCCATGGCCAGCTGTTTCTCGTTCATGCAGGGATAGGCGGTGTTCATGTAGGCGTAGGTATGCGGTGCTTCGGGAATTTCGCCCGCCAGCACTAAATTTTCCATGCTCTTGGCCGTTTCGGTATGCATGGTGCCTTTATAGACCTTGTGCATTGTGCCGGGCTTGTGGTCGGCGGCTGGCTCAATGGTCACCCACGTGCGGTACTTACTGTCACAGGTATGCGAGGTCATCACCGAGCCGTCGGCGGAGGCTTTCTTGCCCACCATGATGGAGGTACAGTTCGCACCCACCAGTTCTTCGTTTTGAGCGCTCATCGTCAGCGCAAAGCCCCAGAATAAAAGGGCGAAAAGGAGAAGTTTTTTCATTGTTTATAGTTTTATTGGTTTAGGCTTTATAGGGAGTAGGGAATAGGGAGTAGTGGTTAGCAGTTAGTAGTTAGTAGTTAGCAGTTTTGTCCCTAAGTCTATGTTTAAGTTCTAAGTCTATGTCTAAGTCTAGGTCAACAGCTAACAGCCAACAGCCAAATTCCCATCAATTATCATTCAGTTTTATGAAACAAAACAGCATCATGGTGAATGCCCAGAGGGAGGAGCCGCCGTAGCTGATGAAGGGTAAGGGGATGCCGATGATGGGCAGGAGTCCGATGGTCATACCGATGTTGATGAAGAAGTGGACGATGAAGATGCCCGCGATGCCGTAGCCATAATATCGTACAAAGGGGTTTCGCTGCTTCTCGGATAGCTTTAATATCCTGAAAATCAGTGCACCATAAAGACTGAAAACCACTATTGTGCCGAAGAATCCCCACTCTTCTCCGATGGCGCAGAAGATAAAGTCAGTACTTTGCTCGGGCACGAATTTCAACTTGGTTTGGGTGCCTTTGAGGTAGCCTTTGCCGAACAATCCGCCGGAACCGATAGCGATTTTCGACTGGTTGAGGTTGAAGTCCGCGCCCAACGGGTCGGAGGTTTTACCCAAAATGGTGTCGATACGTTGCTTCTGGTGCGGTTCGAAACCATGTTCGTAGAGGAATTCCACAGAAAAGACAAAGACAATGCTCACAATGTAGATGATGACATTTCGGTGGATTTTCTTCTTTTGCGTGCGGTTGGCAATCATAAATCCAATGAAAACAGCCGTGATAAGCGCTAAGGAGTAGGTTTCGTTGAAGGCCAGCGTGACGATGGTGAGGATGGCGGCAATGATGCATAATAGAAGGAACTCGGCACTCAAACCTTCACGATAGAAAAGGATGATGAAAGAGGTGAACACCAACGCGGAGCCGGCATCGTGCTGCAGCATCACCACCACCACGGGGATGAGGATCAGCGCGAATTGCCCGATCCAGACATGACGGCGCTCATTGGCGGTTTTGCCCTCCTGCATGAACTTTGCCATCGCCAAGGCCGTGGCAACTTTCATAAACTCAGTAGGTTGCAAACTGAAACCGCCGATTTTAATCCACGATTTCGCACCATTGATTTCCGCACCGATAAAGAGAACCAAAATCATGAGTAGGAGGCAGAAAAGGTAGAAAAAGTAGGCGTAATGCTGTATTATTCCGCTGTCTATCAATAAAATAACTGTAGCTAAAACAATAGAAGTACCAATCCATAGCATCTGTTTGCTGTAGGGTTGTCCGAAGTCGAAGATGGGAGTGGAACCGTCGGGGATATAGCAGGTGGAGTAAATCGTGATCCAGCCGATGAAGACTAACGCGAGATAGTAGCAGATCAGTCGCACATCGAATCCTTTGGACAGTTTATTGCGGGAGTCTAACTTAGGCATGGCTATTTGATAATTAGTTCTTTCATTCTGGTTTCCAAGTCTTTGCGTTCGACTTTGCGGTTGAGGTAGAATTCAGCCATGAGGCTGGCGATGGGGCAAGCCACGGTCGCACCAAAGCCGCCGTTCTCCACCAAGCAGAAGATGACAATTTGCGGGTCGTTGGCAGGTGCGATGAGGGCGAATACCGAGTGGTCGCGTCCGTGCGGGTTCTGTGCGGTACCTGTCTTGCCGGCCAGTTCAATGCCCGGAATCTGTGCCCCGCGACCCGTGCCCGCCGTAATCACCTGCTTCATGCCTTGCAGCACTGTTTCGAAGTGACGCGGCTCGATTTTGGAGTATATCTTATTGCTAAACTGTGTGTTAAGACTGTCGCGATGACCGATGGCGCGTACCACGTGCGGACGGATATAGTAACCCTTGTTGGCAATCACAGCCAGCATGTTCGCCATCTGCAAGGGCGTGACAGCCGCCTCACCTTGACCTATACCCATGGAAACCACAGTGTTACCGTTCCAGCTGTTGTTGTATTTCTTGTCGAAATACTCAGCCGAGGGGATGCGCCCCTTCAGCTCGTAAGGCAGGTCGGTTTCGTACTGCTTCAGGAAGCCCATGGAGCTCATGTAGTCGAGCCAAGCGGTATATGCCTCGTCTATGTTCTTGTATTTCTTGCGATTAGAGAGGATGTTGTAGTAGGCACGACAGAAGAAGGTGTTGCAGGAACGTTGGATGGCGGAGTAGATGTTCAGACCACCGCAGTTGTGACAGTGCACCACGTGACTACCGATGTGATAACCGCCGCCGGAGCAGGAATATACCGATGAGGTGTTGATGATGTTGTCTTGAAGCGCGATGAGACCGTTGGCTAATTTGAAGGTAGAGCCTGGCGGGTAAGCAGCTTGTAACGCTCTGTTAAACAGCGGTTTTTCGGGGTCCGTCACTAACTTGCCGTAGTTTTTCGGGCGGGCGGTACCGACTAGCAGGTTCGGATCGTAATTCGGGCTGGACACCAAACAGAGGATTTCGCCCGTTTTAGGCTCGATGGCCACGATGGCACCGCGCTTTCCGGCCATCAGCTCCTCGCCGTAGCGTTGCAACTGCATGTCGAGCGTGCTCCATATCGAGGTGCCCGGTACTGCCATGACATCTTCGTCGCCGTTGTTGAAAGGGCCGACCTCACGGTTGTGTACATCCACCAGCACCTTCTGCTTGCCCTTGATGCCGCGCAAAACCGTTTCGTAGGCCTTTTCAATACCGCTCTTGCCGATGTAGTCGCCCATCTTGTAGTAAGAATCGTTTTCCACATCCTGCTCATCCACCTCGCTCACGTAACCAAGTATGTGGGCGGCGATGGGTTGCGGGTAGGTACGCAATGTACGCTCCTGCACGAAGAAACCGGGGAATTCTGACATCTTCTCTTGCAAGTAACCGTAGTCTTCCTTGGAAATCTGCTGTTTGAACAGCGACGGTACGCTGCCGGAATATTTCGCGGCTTTCTCAATCTTTTTGCGCACCTCTTCAATCTCCAATCCCAACACACGACACAGCTCCATGGTGTCGAATGGACGTAACTCATTGGGTACCACCATCAAATCGTAGGCAGCATCATTATACACCAACAACGAATCGTTGCGGTCGTAGATGAATCCGCGTGCCGGATGGATGGTCTTCTCACGTATGGCATTCTCGTTGGCCTTCCGCTTGTAGGACTTGTCCAGCACCTGCAACTTGAACAAGCTCACGGTGTAAATGGCAAACAGCAGACCCAGCGTGATCAGGATGATGTAATAACGGTTACTGTTGTCTTGAGACATTTATTTGGAGCGGTTTTGCAATTTTTGTACCAATGCAATGACGGAAGCCTTCTTGGATTCCTCGGTGTGGATGCGGTTGATGTCGGCAACGCACATATCCGTGTATTGGGCGATGGCTTTTTCGGTGGCCTCTTTCACGTTGACAGCATCAAAAATGGCTTTCACTTGCTCGAATTTAGCCTTTTCATCCTCTGGAGTGATGGAAAAGAGCGTCCGAAGCTGCTTTTTCTGACTTTCATCGGCCATTTCGAGGGCTTTCAGATAAACATACGTCTTCTTATTGTCCTTGATGTCGCCGCCCACAGCCTTTCCAAAAACCTCTTCGTCTGCATAAACATCTAACAGATCGTCAGCCAGTTGGAAAGCGATACCCAAATGGATGCCCAGGTCATAGAGTGCCTGCAAACTCTCCTCGTCGGCTCCGGCGAAGCGTGCACCAGCCTTCAGGCAACCCGCAAACATGACCGATGTCTTCAAGCGAATCATGTTCAGATAATGGGTGATAGGAACGTTCTCGAGCGTCTCAAAGTCTAAGTCAAATTGCTGGCCTTCACAGACTTCCACAGCTGTTTGGGAGAAAATATCCAGAATATCCAAGGTGACTTTTGGGTCGCACTTCAAGTTGAGGAGTTGCCGCATCGCAATGACCGCGAGCGCATCGCCCGACAGAATGGCGATGTTGCTGTCCCACTTCTTATAGACCGTGGGTTTACCGCGCCGCACTTCCGCTTTGTCCATGATGTCGTCGTGAATCAACGTGAAGTTGTGCAGCATCTCGAAAGCGGCTGCCACGTGCTTGGTCTGTTCGGGGTCACCGTCGAACATCTCGGAGGCGATGTGTACCAACTGCGGGCGCAAACGCTTCCCTGGTTGCATCATAATGTACAGCATCGGGTCGTAGAGATTCTTGGGCTCCCGATTTTGAAGTATATCCTGAAATTGTTGTTCTATTGTACTCATGTTCTCGTTATTTTCCGGAATTCACTTTGTATTTCTTGAAAATCTTTTTGTTATGCATGATTTCGACAGCCTGTTGGTAGGTGTCGTCGCTTTCGAGGAAGACGCGGTAAGCCTCACCGTAGCCATACAGACCGCGGGCAATTTCAAAACGGAGGTATTCCTTGATGAATTCAGCGGCGTGTTCCTCATTGCGCAAGTGCTGCATCTCAGCGTAGGTTTTGTTGAGATAGTTTGCGAACATCGTGTCAAAAGTCTGATGGTCAAAGTCTTCCGCATTCTTATACAGCGAATCCAGTTTCTCTTTGTTTTCTTTGATGAAGGAGTTGGCATAATCGCTGAAAACGAAAGACGCTTTGTCGCTCACGCCTTCTTCTTTGGCAAATTCCATGAATTCTTTGTAAAATTCGTTAGAAATTTGGTATTTTTTTTGAAAATCTTCGAATTTCGGATATTTTTTCAGCAAAGATTCGCGATTTCCTTCGAGATAATCCATGGTGAAGTTGCCGAATACGCCCTTTCTGACGATTTCGTTGAAGAGGGTGGAGTATTTGGTAGTGTCCAGCGGAATGAAGATGTCGGGCATGATGCCGCCACCACCATAGACCACGCGGCCTTTAGGAGTCTTATATTTCAGAGAATCAGGGAATTTGATGTTTTCTGCGGTATAATATTCGCCGTTCTTGGCACGGGTTTGCAGATCTTTGAAGTAAGCGTCCAAACCATCTTCGTAAGGTTTCTGGATGCATCGGCCTGTGGGCGTGTAATAGTGGGAAATCGTCAAACGAACCTCGGATTGGTCAATAAGACGTAACGGTTTTTGTACCAATCCTTTACCGAATGTTCTGCGACCGATAACCAGTCCGCGGTCCCAGTCTTGGATGCAGCCCGAGGTGATCTCAGAGGCAGAAGCGGAGTTTTCATCCACCAATACAATCAATTTGCCTTCCTCAAAGAGTCCCTCTTCGGAGGAGAAATATTTCTCGCCGGTTTTGCGGAAGTTGTCGGTATAGACAATCATGCGCTTGCCGGAGATGAACTGGTCGCAAATCTCGAACGCAACGTTGAGATAGCCGCCGCCGTTGCCGCGCAAGTCAAGGATGAGGTTTTGCATGCCTTGCTCCTTAAGATTGCGAATCGCCTTCTTCAATTCCGTGGTGGAGGTGGCAGCGAATCGCTCCAGCTTAATGTAGCCGGTGGTGGAATCCGCCATGAAGCTGACGTTGATGCTGTACATGGGGATGGCACCACGGGTGATGACGAAGTCGATGGGCTCTTTCTTGCGACCGCGCACCACCGTGACTTTCACCTTGGTGCCCTTCTTGCCACGCAGATGCTTGCGCACCCAATCGTTGGAGATCACCTTGCCGACCGCCACGGTGTCGTCCACCTTGACAATCTTATCGCCAACCATCAAACCGACCTTCTCGGAAGGACCGTCGATGATAACCTCCATCACGTTGATGGTATCCTTGATGATTTGGAAGGTCACGCCGATGCCGTCGAAAGAACCTTGCAGCGGTTCAGTCATCGCGGCCACGTCCTTGGAGGGAATGTAAGCGGTGTGCGGGTCTAACTCCTTGAGCATCTCGTCAATAGCCTTGTCCACCAGCGGATCAAAATCAACCGAATCGACATACATGGAGTTGATAGCATTCAGCAGCTGATCCATCTTGGTTTTATCTTGCTGATAATGTTTGTTCGGAGACGTTTGCGCATAGATGGTCATTCCAGAAAGCAGCAAACCAAAAATCACGATTAAGATTCTATTACTCATTGACTTACAATATTTATCCAATGTAAACTTATAAAGGCGGCAAAGATACGAATTTTGTGTGAAATGCTCGTTAAAAAATCGTATTTTTGCCGCATCGTTAAAAATCGTTGTGATTATCAACCAAAATACAATGGAAGAATTAAACGAAACCTCTATCTCCGTTCTTACCGCAATGGTGGCGGATTTTACCACAAAGGAAGTTGCATCTTGTTTGCCGTTGGCGCAGTCGGGGTCGCACAGACGGTATTATCGCTTCACTTTCGAAGATAACAGCACTTTGATAGGCGTTTATAATGAAGATATTGCCGAAAACAAGGCTTTTTTTGAATATACGCGTTTCTTTGCGGAGCAGGGGTTGAACGTTCCCGCATTGTTGACCATCCATGAGGATCAAAAGCACTATTTGCTGAACGACCTTGGCACGCAAACACTCTACGACAAACTTTGCGAAATCCGTAAGCAAAATGGTGATTTCCAAGAGATTATGGAGGATTATCGGAAGGTGGTTGCTGCACTGCCAAAGTTCCAGCTTTCGGCGCACAAAGGTCTGAACCTTTCCGTGGCATACCCCCGCGCCGCCTTCGACCGCCAGTCGATGCAGTGGGACCTCAACTACTTCAAGTATTACTACCTGAAGATGGTCAACATTCCGTTCAATGAGCAATTCTTAGAGGATGATTATCAGGCGTTTATGGACTACCTGCTCTCCGCTGATGACGACTTCTTCCTCTATCGTGATTTCCAGTCCAGAAACATCATGTTGTCGAATGGTGATGTTTATTTTATTGATTATCAAGGTGGTAGAAAAGGAGCGTTGCAATACGACATTGCTTCTCTGCTTTATGATGCCAAGGCCGACCTTTCGTCTGAGGTACGGGAGGAGCTGTTGGAGACCTATATGGATCATCTTTCGAAATTGATTTCCGTAGATAGGGCGCAGTTCAAAGCCTATTTCAACGCTTTTTCGCTCATCCGCATCATGCAGGCGATGGGCGCGTACGGTTATCGCGGCTATTTTGAACGTAAGGTGCACTTCCTGCAGAGCGTGCCCTACGCCATCCGCAATATGCGCTATTTGTTACAACAAAATGCACTGCCCAACAATCTACCTGAATTGAGAAATGTGTTGCAAACGGTGGTGGACAGTTATGTGGAACCCGTTTCACATAACTCTGATAATCTGACGGTTACAGTACAAAGTTTCTCCTTTAAGAAGGGAATTCCCGAAGACAAATCGGGCAACGGTGGTGGCTTCGTCTTCGATTGCCGTGCTTTGCCAAATCCAGGTCGCGAAAAGCAATACGCTACGTTTACGGGCAAAGATGAATGTGTGAAGCAATATTTACGCCAATACAAAGAGGTGGAAACCTTTGAAAATCATGTGTTTGCGATTGTAGATATGTCGGTTGACAATTACCTGGAACGTTGTTTCAATAACTTGATGGTCAACTTCGGCTGCACCGGCGGTCAGCACCGCTCCGTCTATTTCGCCGAACAAACCGCCGCCCACCTCCGTGCAAAATACCCACAGGTGGTCGTGATATTACGACACACGGTTATTTCTTAATGATACTTCCTTGCTAGTCCCGCTAGGAGCGACATACAATAAGTAGGGGTATCAACCCCTGTACCTGTACCCGTGCGCATTGTTTGACACGGTCTCATGTTCACCCGCCACGCGTCACAAATCACGCGTCAATAAATATACGGAAAGATTTTATACCGTTTCAACGAGGTGAATTCCTCGCCGAAGAATTGCGTGTAGCGGGCGTAAACGGCTTTAGAGCGTGGCACAATGTTGGCGAAGCTCCAGAGGAGGAATACCGCGCCGGACACCGACCAGGTGAGGATGGCGAATCCCGCCCATTCGAGAATCTCTCCGAAGTAGTTGGCGGAGCTGATTTTGCGGAACATCCAGCCGTGGGGGATGTAGTAGTTGTTGTCCATCACGTCGGAGCGCAGGTCGCGGATCACACGGTCGGAGTGCAAGTTGACCACCATTCCGAAAAGGAAGAGTGCCGTGCCGAAAATGAATTGCGGCGACCAAAACCAGGAAATCGGGTAGGCATCGGCGGGTGAGAAGAAAAAGAGCCAGCCGCCCTGCATGATGGCGTTGAACGTGTTGAAGGTCATTCCCAGGAGAATAACCGAAATGGGCATTTTGCTTTGTCCCTTCATCAGCAGCGGGAATATGAACGACCGCTGGAAGTAATGGAACTCAAAGAAGGTGAACATCACGAAAGTGACTATGTTAAAAGGTTTTATGCCCATTGCCAACGATATGAAATAGAGGATCAGCATCGTGAAAAATACTGGACACTCCATGATAAACCAGCCCAGATTGCTACGCACGGAGAAGCCCCAACGGTTGTTGAAGGTCATGCCGTAGGCGGGCGTGATAAACTGAAGCCCGATGAAGACCAAAGCACCTAAAATGGCCATCACGGGCAGCAAATAGTGATAAAAAAGGGCAAAACACTCCATGATTAATCCATTTTTTATGTGAAATTCTCTCCGTCAAATATTTTTTTGCGTTTCAGATAATGCAGTTTCACCACCGACTCGGGGTAACAGTCCTGGAAGGCCAGTTTCGGCAGTGTGCTGCGCTTGGCTTGGAACTGTTTGTAAGTGCGCATGACGGTGAAGATGGCCTTATAAACAGCGGTGAAATCCTTGAAATGTCCTTGCGCAAGAAAGGAGAAAGCCGCCACTTGGTCGAGGAAAAACCTGATTATCAATGTTTTTACGAGTCGTTCCTCTGGAAGGTTCTTGATGAGCAGGTAGAGACTGTTGCGGAAATTGAGGAAGGTCTTCTTGGGGTTGTTTTTCGGCAAAGTGCCGCCGCCAATGTGATAAACCACAGAAGCAGGATTCACTTTGATCTTGTAACCGATGTTTTTGATGCGCCAGCAGAAGTCGATTTCCTCCATGTGGGCGAAAAAGTCGTCGTCGAGACCGCCCATGGTATGATAAACATCGCTGCGCACGAACATGGCCGCGCCGGTAGCCCAGAAAACGTCCTTTACAGTGTCATACTGCCCGTGGTCTTTCTCCACGTTGCTGAACACGCGCCCGCGGCAGAAAGGATAGCCGTATTTGTCGATGTAGCCGCCGCTTGCGCCGGCATATTCGAACTCGTCGCGGTGGTAAAAAGAGATGAGTTTGGGTTGCACGGCAGCAATCTTCTCGTTGGCATCCATCTGCTCGATAACGGGTTCAATCCAGCCGTCGGCAACTTCGATGTCGGAGTTGAGCAGACAGTAGTATTTCGCCTCAACGCGTTGCAAGGCAAGGTTATAGCCTCTTGCGAAGCCTTCGTTCCGGTCGTTAAGCAATAGTCGCACCTGCGGGAAATGCTCCTTCATAAAAGTCACGGAATCGTCCGTGGAGGCGTTGTCACACACCACCGCTTCGGCATAATCTGGCAACGTTTCCAACAAACGTGGCAGAAAACGTTCCAAAAAAGATTTTCCGTTCCAATTCAGAATCACGACAGAAAGCTTCACCATAGCGTCAATATTTCTAACTTTTTATTGAACGGCAAAAATAAATTTTTTTTTGTCATATCATAATAAAAAAAAAGTATCTTTGCGGCTTGGTATGTTATAAGTTGTAATGTGCTAAAATAATAATAAAATTGAATATAAACTAAATTAATCATTATTCATAAAATTTTACAAACTATGAGAAAAGCTTACAATTTAAAGAGGCTGACCGGACAGGTCAAGCGCTTTGCCGCATTCATGCTGATTACGCTGATGGCGGTAGGTAATGTCTTTGCCCAATATCAGGGTACTGGGACATTTACCAAGATCAACTCGCAAGCTGAGCTGACAACCGGTTATTATGTAATAACCGATGTGAATGGTGAAGCTGCCATGCTCAATGAACAAGGAGCACCAGGTAACTCATCTTACATTCAAAGAACTACTGATGTGACGATTGTAAACGATGGCATCAGTAATCCGGATGCAAGTATCGTATGGTTAGTTACTGTGAATGCAGGTACCATTACGATATATAACGAGGCCGCACAAGTTTATGCTGCTAGTTCAACAATTACTAGTAAAAATTATGCGTGCCTTATTGCTGAGTCGAATGATTTGAGTCATTGGACACCGGTGTTTGATAACGGTTGGAGTATTCAGAATGTTCAAAATAATGACCGTTATCTCAGATATAACCCCTCGAACGGTCAGCAACGTTTTTCATGTTACAAACTGTCAAGTTATAACATGGATTTGCTCAATCTCTACAAGATGGAAAGTGGCGATGCTCCTGTTGCTGTTGCTGCTCCTACATTCTCTCTTCCTACTGGCACTTATTACACCCCGCAAACTGTCACTCTGACAGCAGCTGCAGATGCGAACATTTATTACGCTATCAATGGCGGTGAACCCGTTCTCTATAATGCTCCTCTCACCGTGAACTCTACTTCCACCATCACCGCATACGCAATGGTTGGTGAAACGACAAGTCCCACTTCCACGGTTACGCTTACCTTCCCGGTACAATTACCTAATATCGCTGCTTTCTATGCTGCTGAAAATGGCTTATACCAAATCACGGGCAATGTGACCTACGTCTATCGCAATGGTGTGAATATGTATGTGAAGGATGCCACTGGCGGCCTCCTCATTTATGATAACCAAAACGTCATCACCAATGAATACAACGATGGAGATGTGATTCCTGGCGGTATTGTCGGTACGCGCTCTGTTTATAAAAACTTAGTAGAGCTGACTCCTTCAATAAATACGTCAGAAGGTGTTGTCGGCCCTGCTGTGGATCCTGTTGAGGTGACCCTTGCTCAATTGCTCGCTAACCCCAACAACTATATGTCTAAATTAGTGAGGGTGACGAATGGCCAGCTTGGCGCCGGCTCTTTCAACACCAGCAGCTCTACTTCTGTGACTTATACCCAAGGAGAGAATTCTATTCAAGTTTTCAATAAATTCAAAACCATCGAAGCTACTTTCGAAGAAGGTACTAACGCTACTGTTATCGGTTTCTTCACGGTTTACAATAATAATTATCAATTGCTGCCTCGTAATGCTAATGACATTATTCCGTCATGTATCATGCTGCCTTACGCTTGCTCGTTTGAAGGCAACAGCAGTGACATTTGGCAATTGGTCAATGGCTCTACCAATAAATGGTATATTGGTCAAGCACAAGGTTTCGACAATAACAAATTATATATCTCTTCTTCAAACGGTGTCACTAATAAATATAATGTGAACACTTCTGCCGTTTCTCATGCATACGCTATGGTTAATTTGCCCGCAAGCGACGTGCTGTTGTCCTTCGATTACAGAGTTATGGGTGATGCGAACGATTACTTGATGGTTTCTGTGATGGACGAGGCTCCTGAAGCTGGTGTTATCCCGACAGGTGCTTTGAGCACAACCTACGGAGTTAATGAATTCACTAACCAGACTGTGCTGATCCCCGCTTCCAATGCAGGTGTGAAGTACCTCGTCTTCACTTGGGTGAACGACAACGCTGGCGGTGTGCAAGCTCCTGCCGCTATCGACAACGTGACGCTGGAGGCTACTTGTACACAAGTAACTAACCTCGCCGCTGCCGTTAACGATCAGACTGCTGTTATCACTTGGAACGCTCCTGCTGGCCAGAATGCTTGGACATTGCAATACAAGGCTGTTAATGCGGATGTTTGGCAAACCGTGGAGGCTACTGAAGCTTCTGTAACATTGAACAACCTCGCTACGGAGACCGACTACGTGGTGCGTGTGAAAGCTAACTGCGGCGACTACAGCAGCGCATGGGCAATTGCTCCTTTCACCGTGCCGTGCATGAATCTGACCACCTCTCAAGAAGAGATTACCATTGGTACGGGCACAGCTACTACTTATTATGCTCCTTTCGGAACTTGGTATAAAAACTCATGGACTCAAATGGTTTATCCTGCATCTAATTTTAATGGACCAGGATATATCAATTCTCTCTCTTGGGAAGTGAATGCAGCTGCAGCTCACAGCGCTTCTTCTCTGAAGATTTACATTGGTACCACCACTCATGCAAATAACGAGTCCACGACCGACTGGCTTTCTATGGATGATTTGACATTGGTTTACGAATCCGGTGCTACGACGATTGGTGGTACTGCAGGTTGGGAAACTTATACACTCAACACACCTTATTATTATAGTGCTGAGGAAAATTTGGTTATCGTGGTCTCTCGTACTGCAAGTAATTATACATCATTGTATTATAAGGCAACTGATAACACCAATGCTGTGATGTATCGTTGGAGTGACAGTGATGATTCTTATGCTCAACATCCTGGTACTTCTGCAGCAAGTGGACGTAATGGTAACCTTCCTAATTTGAAGATTGACTTTACGGGTTATGTTTGCGGTGACGAGCATTGCGCTGCTCCCGCTAATGTGACGGTGAACAATATCACCACCAATAGTGCAGTCCTCAATTGGGAGGCTGGCAACGCTACTTCATGGCAGGTGAGCTATATGCCTGCAGCTGATGTACAGTGGACTACGGTTAATGTTACCGACAACACCTATGCGCTTACTGGTCTTGACCAAAATACGGCCTACACGGTTCGCGTGATGGCTGACTGCGGTACTACAGGTATGAGCGACGTAGTTGCTTTGGGCTTCACCACCGAGGCTTCTTGCCAAGTTCCTCAGAATTTGACCGCTGAAGCTGTTACACACACTGTACGTGTGAACTGGTCGCCTGTTGTTGATGTCAACAACTACGAGGTGGAAGTCATGGACGATAATAACACTGTTATTTTCAACCAGAATATTGAAAATGCTTCCCAAACCTTTATTACCGGTTTGCAGGAAGGTGCATTATATGCTATTTCTGTGAGAGCTCTCTGTGGTGAAGAAAATCTCAGCGATTGGAGCACCATCACTTTCACGATGCCTACCATTTGTCCTCCTGTCAGAAATGTGACGGTGACCGACATCGAGCAGAATTCTGCTACAGTGACTTGGACTGGCAATAACGAAACCAACTGGATTGTGGAATACGGCTACAAAGGCTTCAACTTGGGCGAAGGTATCCAAGTGATGGTTGATGGTAATTCTGCTATCCTCACTGGTTTGGATGTTTTCACCGAATATGATGTTTATGTGAAGGCAGACTGTGGTCTCGGTTACACGAGCACTTGGTCACCTAAGAAGACCTTCATGACCGATTGCGGTATTTTGACGATTACTCCTGCTACTCCTTTCTTTGAAAACTTTGATACCAGATACACGGGTAGCGGTGCACAAGCTTTGAAGGATTGCTGGACGACTCCAGTTACCTATACGGCCAACAACGGTACATTCCCGGCTGCATACAATTATGCTGAGGCTGCTCATTCTGGTTCTTGGTCTTTGGAAGTCAAGGGTGACAACGGTATGTTCACGCTTCCTGAGTTCTCTAATGACATTACCACGCTGCAAATTAACTTCTGGGCTAATACCACGGCTTCTAATGCTGCTGGCGCTGGCACTATGGAAGTGGGTGTGTTGAATGATGTGGACGATCCGACCTCTTTCGTCATGGTGAGCGAAATTGAACTTACCGCCTTCGGTCGTAACAACACTCGTCAATATGGTCCTTACTCTTTTGAAAATGTGACTCCTGTTGCCGGTCAGAGAATTGCTATCCGTTATGCAAATACGGATGTAGCTCCTTCTTGGAACTTTGATGACTTCACCGTGGAATTGATTCCCGACTGTCAAACTCCTTCCGATGTGGCTGCTTCTGATTTGACTCCTTCCACCGCTAAGATTTCTTGGACGGAGAACGGTAATGCTACCGCTTGGAACATTGAATACGGTCCTGCCGGTTTCGAACAGGGTGAAGGTACACTTGTGGCTGCTTCCACGAATCCGTTCACCGTGGCTGGTCTCGATGCTGCTACTGCTTACGATTTCTATGTGCAAGCAAGCTGCGGTCAGGGTATCACGAGCGGTTGGGGTGAAAAAGCTACCGCTACCACTCTTTGTGCTCCTATCACTGTTACCGCTGAAAATCCTTGGATCGAAGGTTTCGAAAGTTACACTGGCAGTGGTGCACAACCGTTTATCTGTTGGGAAACTCCGGTTACCTACACTGCTTCTAATGGTACATTCCCGACGGTTTATTGCGATTATTCACCAGCCGCTCACACGGGCTCCAATTCTGCCGAGTTCAAGGGAAATACGAACGTGTTAGTGTTGCCTGAATTTACCAACAACATCTATGAATTGCAAGTCTCTTTCTGGGCTAGCCGCACCAGCACCTCTTACGGTACCTTGGAAGTGGGTTATCTCACTGATCTTGAGGATATGGCTACTTTCGTGGCTGTGGGCACAACGCCTGGTCCTGGTACTCGTACCTCTGGTGGCACTTTTATGGGAACCTACATCATGCCTTACAGTGCTCCCGCTAATGCTCGTATCGCTTTGCGTTACACCTCTACTTCTACTTATTATTCTTGGAACTTGGATGACTTCACCGTGTCATTGGCTCCTACCTGCCGTGAATCTTCCAATATGACGGTTTCCAATGTGACCACTACTTCAGCTAATGTTAGCTGGACTCCTGGCGGTTTGGAAAATACTTGGACCTTCCAATACATGGCTACCAGCTCTGACGATTGGCAGACTATCAATCCTGCTTCCAGCACTGTGACGCTCAACAACCTCGCTCCTAGTACCGACTACTTGGTGCGCGTAAGACCTACTTGTGCTGATGAGAATATGCCTTGGCTCAACGGTCAGTTTACTACCCAGTGTGCTAACCCGATTCCTGGTGTTATGGATGTGGTTATCGGTGAAGGTACGTCTGCTGGCAATACCGCTCCTGCAAACGCAAATTATAAGAACTCTTGGACTCAGATGATTTATCCTGCTTCTGCTTTCTCTTCAGAAGGAGATATCAACTCTTTGTCTTGGTATGTTAATGCGGTGAATGCTCATAATTATTCTTCATTGAAGATATACCTCGGTACGAAGTCTTCAACTACTCATGCTGATAATTATGATTGGCTCTCTATGGATGAACTGACATTGGTGTATGAATCTGAAAATGGTTCTATTGGTACACAAACCGGTTGGGAAACTTATAATCTTTCTACCCCTTATCATTATAATGGTGTTGACAATCTGGTTGTTGTCATGTCTCGTGCCGCTGACAATTATAAGAGTGTTAATTACAGATACACTTCCGTCACCAATGCAATCATGTACAGACGTTCTGATTCAGATGCTGGCTGTGCTCAGCATCCTGGCAGTGCTTCTGGTACAAGAAGTTCTTACTTGCCTAATATTAAGATTAATATCTCCGGATTTGTTTGTGGCGATGAACACTGTGCCGTACCTGAAAATGTGGCAGTAAACAATGTAACAGCTGAAAGTGCTACCATCACTTGGAATGCCGGAAATGCTACCGCATGGCGTGTGGGTTACAGAGTTTCTGGTGCTACGGAATGGAATTCTGTGGATGTGACCGAAAATACCTATACGTTGACGGGTTTGGCAGCTAACACCACATACGACGTGCGTGTGAAAACCATTTGTAGCGGTGATGAATCTATCTATGAAACAACTTCTTTCACTACTCCTTGTGGTAGCATAGTTGACTTCCCATATGAGTATGGATTTGAAGGTTCAGCTATGGATCCTTGTTGGAGTGGTTGGACTACAAGTTCTCCGAATTGGCGTCAATTGGGATACTATTATACAAGTAGTAATGCGCCTTATGAAGGTAGCAAAGTTGCAGATGCAGGTACATCCTCAAGCGGATCGTATTATTTAATTACTCCTGTTTTCGATTTGAGCAGTCTTAATGAACCTTATGTGAAATTCGCTCACATTCAGAGAAATTGGAGTGGTGACCAAGACGAAATGCAAGTTCTTTACAGAACATCTTCGAGCGATAGTTGGCATAATCTTATCACCTATTCTGACGAGATTTACAACTGGCAGGTTGACTCCATTGCTCTTCCTTTGACAAATAACAGTACTCTTCAAATTGCTTTCTTGGCAAATCTTGGTTATGGTTATGGTGTTGGTTTGGATGCTGTGACTGTGTATGATGCTAATCTTTCTACATGTTTCACTCCTACAGAGTTGGCTGCTACTGCTGTTAACGCAGACGGCGCTTCCACGATCACTTGGACAGCCGGCGGCGAAGAGACGGCTTGGATTCTTACTTACGCAATGGAAGGCGAAGCTCCGACCAGCGTGGATTTGACAACTCCTACTTACACTCTCGAAGGTTTCAACCCTGGTGACTCTTACGAAGTTTCTGTGGTTGCTAACTGTGGCGATGGTGAAGTTAGCGCTCCTGCTACTATCACCGTTAGCATGCCTGCTTTGGTTGACCTCGCTTTGACGAATGTCTATACCAACCCGAGTAACTGCGACCTTTCTAACGTTATCGCACAAATCACGGTGAAGAACGTACGCGAAGGTTCTACTATTAGCGCATTTACCGCTTCTTACAGCGTGAACGGCGGTGATGATGTTACAGAAATTGTGACCTTGCCTGTTCCGTTGGCTTATAACGAAACCTACGTTTATAAATTCGTCACGAATCCTGTGTTTACCGAAAATGCTAACGTAATCACCGCTACGGTGTTGGTTGAGGGCGAATCTAACCTCAGCGACAATACCATGAGCTCTGACATTACTTATCTTACTGTAGTGAAGGATATTCCTTACGTGGAGACCTTCTCTTCTCCGTCTGCTGAGCAAGAATGGGTCGCTTTCGATGCTAACAGCGACGGTGTCAACATGGCTATTGTAAATGGTGCTATTACCTACGGAGGAAGCGACGAAAGTGCTGCCAACGACTTTATGATTTCTCCGTGTCTTGATGAGCTGAACTTCAGTTCTAAAATGTATATTCTCAGTTACGATTACAAGGCTGTAAGCAACTACTATGATGAAAAATTCTCTGTGTATTTGAATGACAGCGAAATTTTTGAGGGAGATGAAATCCATATCGTTGATCAGACGTTCAACAATACGGAATATGTCCATGCAGCAAAGAGAGTGAACTACTTGCATGTTGATGAAGAAACGATTCTTACGAAACAACACCTGTATTTCAAAGCAGAAAGTGGTGTCGGTACGAGTGGTTTCAGCATCGACAATGTTGCTCTGAAAGAAGCTAGCACTATCGTAGTTTTCACTCAAGGAAATGGTACTGTTGATGTGAATTCTAACGATAAAGTGAGTATGTTGATTTATGACAACATGGTTTCTTACCTTTTGCCTAAGGGTGAAGAGGCTACCATAGTGATGACGGCTGAAGAAGGTTATCACGTGGCTGCTATCTATCGTAGTAATGGCAATGGTGAGTATGAACTTGTGAGAGGTGAAAATCCCAATAATGCCGCTCTCGATTTCTACACCTTTGTTACTGATCGTACAGCTGCTGCATATCGCGTTGTTTTCGCTCCGAACAACTACACTGTCAATGCTACGGTGAACAATTTGTATTACACCGATTACAACAACAACGCTCCGGGTGCTATTTACACTCCTGCACACGAGAATGTGGCACATGGCGATGCTCACACCGGTGTTCTTACGTTGCAACCTTACTACCACATTGAAAATGTGTTTGTGAATGGTGCTGATCTTACCTCTGAATTGGTTTCTCTTGGTGATGGTCAATTTAGCTTTACTATCGATCCTGTGATGGAAAATAAGGACATCTGGGTTGTTACGCATCTTGACAGTGCACACGTCACCTACACGGTTAACGCTGGTCAAGGTACCATCAACAACACTTTCGTGGTGGATGCTGACGCTACCTATCCTGCAGTTTACACGGTTACCATTCCTGGTTACACCAATCTGTTAAGCACGATTACGCCGGCTCCGGGCTACCATGTGGATAGCATTCTTATTGATGGTGTTGATCATGGTAGCATCGAAGTTTACTCCTTCGAGCATCTGCTTGGCGATCATACGGTTGAAGTGACCTTCGCTCCCAACCACTATGTGATCACCACGAATGGCGTTGGTAACGGTACAGTTTCTGATGGTGTTGAGTTCGACTATGATCCGGATTACACCTACACCTTCACGGCAACTCCTGAAGAAGGTCATGTTATCGCTAGCCTCACACGCAACAATATTCCTGTGAATATTGCTGATCCTACGGTTCCTTTCACCGACATGCTCACCAACATTGTTGACAATTACCATTATGAAGTTGTTTTCGCACCACAGACCTTCTCTGTGACTGCAACCGCTGGTGCTAATGGTACGATTTCTCCTGCAGGTGTTTCTAACTACTTCTATCATCAGGATGCGCATATTGTCATTACCGCTGATCTTGGATATTACATTTCATCCATTACTTACAATGGTACAACCATCGATTATGAACAGTCGGCTATGTTGACCACTTTCACTATCCCGCTCTTGAATATAGAAGCAGATCATGTCATTAGCGCAACGTTTGCTCCGCTTACCTACACTGTGACGGTGAACGCTGGTGCACACGGCAATATCACTCCTGGCATGAGCAACTTTGCATGGGGTGCTACTCCGACCTTCACCATTACTCCTGACGCCGGTTACGGCATCGTTGATGTGACTGTTGACGGTCAGTCTGTGGGTGCAGTTACTTCTTACACCTTCACGGCATTGTCTGCTGACCACACCATCGCTGCTACCTTTGCTGCTTACCAATTCACCATCGCTGCTACGGCTGGCAATGGCGGTACCATCTCTCCTGCTGGTAACACCTCTGTGGCATTCAATGGAACGCAGAACTACACGATCACTGCTAATGCAGGCCATCATGTGAGCGATGTCTTCGTTGACGGTGTCTCTGTGGGCGCAGTGAACTCTTACAGCTTCACGAATGTAACAGCTGACCACGCTATCTATGCTGCATTCGACTTGAACGAATACACTGTGACAGTAAACGCTCCGACACATGGTACCATCACTCCTGGTTCTATGACAGTACAATACGGTGCAACTCCTTCATTCGTCATCACTCCTGATTTCGGTTACAACGTGACGGCTATCACAGTGAACGGCACAAACGTGATCAATAACGCTACGAATGTGAACGGTGTTTACACCTATACCTTCCCGGCTATCGCTGCAAACCAAACCATTACGGCTACGATGACCGCTCAGACCTATACGATCAATGCTACTGCAGGTACTAACGGTACGATTACGCCTAACGGTAATACCACGGTTAACCATGGCGCTTCCCAAACGTACACCATCGTTCCTGCTAACGGTTATGTCGTTGACGAGGTGACGGTTGATGGTATGACAATGGGTGCTGTTTACAGCTATGTCTTCTCAAATGTGATGGCTAACCACACCATTAATGCCACCTTCAAGTTGGCTGAATGCGAAACCCCGAGCTTCTTGTACACCACGCATATTGATAGCACTTCTGCTATGTTGCACTGGTCACACCCGACCGCAACAACCTTCGATCTGCAATACAAGACTCCTACTAGCAACTTCACTTCTATTGGCAATGTCTCTGGCAACAGCTATCAGTTGACCGACCTCAACCCGAACACCACCTATATGTGGCAAGTTCGTGCACACTGCACCAGCAACAACTTAAGCGACTGGTCTGGTATGATCTCCTTCAAGACCGAAAATACTACCATCAACAATGTGGGTATTGATGATCTTGTGAAGAACAATATCAAGGTGTATGGTGAACATCAGAATGTCCACATCCTCAATGAGGAAGGTTTGAACATCGAACAAGTACGTATCTTCGACGTTTACGGTAAGTTGATCTACACGGGCAACGTGACCAGCAACCATGAGGTTATCGGCCTCAACGTGGCTACTGGTACCTACATCGTGAATGTGGCTACCGACAACGGCGTTGCCAACTATAAGGTGACGTTGATGAAGTAAGGTACTTCTCATACGAAAGCAAAAGGGAATCTCGAAAGGGGTTCCCTTTTTTGTTTAGGGGTCGGGGGAATAGGGTCGAGGGAATAGGTAATAGGGTTAGGAGGTTAAAGCCAATTGCTAATGGCCAAAGTGCAGCGGTAATTTCATTTGTCTGTGTATATTTATATTTTATGTACATTTGCCGTTTAAAACGAGACCTATGGCGAAGAGTAAAACCATGTACTATTGTAAAAACTGCGGGGCGCAGTCGGCGAAATGGCTGGGGCGGTGTCCGGAATGCAACGAATGGAATACTTTCGAGGAGGAGGTAATCGTGCAGGAGTCCGCGACCGCCGCGAAAGGCCATTATTCGCCTGTAATCACGCAAAGTGCTCCCAAGGTGATAGATGATATCGAGTTGACTCAGTTCCCGCGCACAGAGACCGGATTCGCCGAATTTGACCGTGTGTTGGGCGGTGGCATCGTGAGAGGCTCCATCGTGCTGTTGGGAGGCGAGCCAGGAATCGGTAAATCGACCCTGTTGCTGCAAATGGCATTGCATCTCCGGAAACAGAAAGTGCTCTACGTTTCCGGCGAGGAGAGCGAGGCACAGCTTAAGATGCGTGCCGCCCGGCTCTCCAGCCAACCTGCACCTACCTGCTACGTGCTCACCGAAACCAGTACCCAGCAGATTTTCAAGCACGTGGAGGCTCTCAATCCTGACATCCTCATTGTGGATTCTATACAGACGATGCAAAGCGATCTGCTTGAGTCCGCTTCTGGTTCGATTTCGCAACTGAAGGAATGTGCAGCGGAGTTCCAGCACTTTGCCAAACGTACGTCCTGTCCCGTATTCCTCATTGGTCACATCACCAAAGATGGCTCGTTGGCCGGTCCGAAACTGTTGGAACATATTGTAGATACGGTGTTGCAATTCGAAGGGGACCAGCACTACGGTTACCGTATGGTGCGCTGTATCAAGAACCGTTTTGGCTCCACTGCGGAGCTGGGTATTTTTGAGATGTTGCAAGATGGTTTGCGCGAGGTGACCAATCCATCGGAAATACTTGTCTCTCAGTACGATGAAGACTATAGTGGTAACGCTATTGCCTGCATTTTGGAAGGCAATCGTCCGATGATGATAGAGACTCAGGCGTTGGTGAGCAGTGCGGTGTATGGCACGCCGCAACGTTCCGCCACGGGCTATGACATCCGCCGAATGAATATGCTGTTGGCGGTGTTGGAGAAGCGGTGCCGCTTCAAACTGGGTGCCAAGGATGTCTTTTTGAACATTGCGGGTGGTTTGCGCGTGGAGGATCCCGCCATCAACGTCGCTATTGTGGCAGCCATACTCTCATCGGCTACCGATATTGCCTTGGACAACAAGACCTGCTTTGCGGGCGAGATGGGACTGAGCGGCGAGGTCCGTCCCGTGACCCGCATTGCCCAGCGTATCGCTGAAGCCGACAAACTGGGTTTCAGACGAATGTTCGTCTCCAAGTACAACCTCAAAGGCATCCGCCCCTCCGACTATAATCTCCAGATTGTCCCAATCACAAAAGTGGAAGAAATGGCACGGTTGTTGTTTCAGTGAGATTGAGAGATGAGAAGAGTAACTCAAAAAGGGCTGTAAGCCCGACACATGTCAGCCTAGGGTGAGCGCAGCGAGCCCTAAAACAAAACGAACAAATATGAAAGAAGAGAGCAACATTTGCCGCGAAGGCATCGTTCGCGCCGTTAATGGCGACGAAATCACCGTTGAGGTAATCGTGAGTTCCGCATGCAGTGGGTGTCACGCCAAAAGTATTTGCATTCCCTCCGATCGTCGGCAGGAACGCATAGTCGTTCAAAACACTCGAAATGAGCAATATAAGGTCGGCGAGACTGTTGAACTGTTGTTGGAGACCTCCGCCGGTAACAAAGCAGTGGTGCTCGCCTATGTGGTGCCGCTCCTTGTGCTGATGGTCCTGCTTTTTGGATGTTACGCTCTCACCCACAAAGAATTGCTGAGCGTGGGGGTCAGCGTCCTCGGGGTCGTCCTCTACTATCTTGTCCTCAAATCTGCCGGCAAAAAGGTGGAGCAAGGCATCACCTTCGGAATCCGAAAGAAAGTTCAGTAGGTTTATGATGTATGAAGAATGATACGTGACGTAAAATTATTTTTTGAAATTGCAAATCAAAGTTAAATTTTTTTATTTTTGCACTTTCAAAAATGCCTGATGCAGATTTATGGGTTCTATTCGTGTCCTGCTGACAACTTGCCACAAACAGCAAGATCGTTTTTGAATACCTATTTCAAAGGAATTGACGTTATTTCTGTCATTAAAGAATCCGATGGCTACGATGTGCGCTTGGTTGACGGTACTGAGATAGATTTCAGAAACAACGGTGAGTGGAAGAAAGTGGATTGCGAAGGCAGAGCAGTGCCTTCAGATTTTTATCCTAGGAATATCAACAGCTACGTGATTACCAATTACCCATTGTCATACATTGAAGATATTGAGTTCGAACATAACCGTTATAAAGTTGGGCTTAACGATCCATACGATGTTGATTTGATTTTCGACAGTAACGGAAACTTCATCGGATTTGATGATTAATCCTCATAAAGACTCGCGACCGCGGGTCTTTTTTATATCCGGATTTTGTGTACCTTTGCCGTCCGAAAAGTATATTTATCAAATGAAGAAGAATATTATTGCACTCCTGCTTTTGCTTATGTTCGGCATCACCTATGCTTATGCCCAGCATTTCAATGATTATTTTGTTGACAAAACTCTGAGAATCAATTATTTACATATTGGCAACAAGGATGTGGAACAGTTGGAATTTCATCACTTCACGGAGGTGAACCATTGGAACGGTACGCGCTCGCAATTAGTGGAGCCTTACCACTATGGCGACATCCTTATTGAAGTTCTCGACCCTGCAACGCAAAAAACACTCTTCAGTCGCAGTTATTCTTGTCTTTTCTCGGAGTATCGCACTACCGAGCGTGGTGAGACCGAAATTGCGCGAATGGAGGAGTGCGTGAATATACCTATGCCGAAACAGCCCGTGCGTGTGAGGTTTACCTCCTTTGACCGTAAAAGAGTTCCTACCGTGCTGAAAGACACGGTGTTAGATCCTGCTTCTTTGCCGATGGAAAAGGCCAAGAAGGAGTACACGGTGATGAATCTGCATAAAGGAAATTCGCCTCAAAAGGCCATCGACATCCTCTTCATCCCTGATGGCTATGCTAAAAGCGATGCCAAGACACTCCGTTATGACATGAAGCGTTTCGCTAAATATGTGATGAACTGCACACCCTATAAGGAGAATCGCCGTTATGTGAATATTCGCGCCATCAATGGCTTTTCGGAGCAGTCTGGCATTACGCAGCCACAGAACGATATTTATGTCAACACATTGCTAAACTGCACTTACAATGCCCTTGATCTCGACCGTTACCTGATGTGTCCAGGCGTTTGGAACCTGCACGACGTGGCTGATGATGCCCCCTACGATGTCATCATTATTATTTGTAACAGTGAAAAATACGGTGGCGGCGGTATTTACAACTTCTATTGTACCGTCTATAATCATGGCCAATATCCTGATTACGTGGTTGTTCACGAGATGGGACATCTCATCGGCGGTCTTGCCGACGAGTATTATACTTCCGAAGTCTCCGTGCAGGATTTCTATCCGGAAGGTGTGGAACCCACCGAGCCCAACCTGACCACTTTGGTGGATTTCGATTCCAAATGGGCGGATAAAGTTCCAAGCGGCACTCCGATTCCTACGCCGCCGGTCAGCAAGGGCCATCCCGATTATGACCGCGTAGGTGTCTATGAAGGAGGCGGTTACGTAGCCAAAGGCGTTTATCGCCCGACCCTCCACTGCACGATGAACAGCATCAGTTACAACGACTTTTGCTCCGTCTGTCGCGAAGCATTGGAGAAGGTGATACAGTATTATAGTAAGTAGGCAATAGGGAGAAGGGAATAGGCAATAGGGATAATTTCCAAAAAGGGCTGAAAGCCCGACCTATGTCAACCCAGGGTGAACGGAGTGAGCCCTGGGACGAATGAAATAAACAAATAATAAATAAATATGAGAATCATCGACGGAAAAGCATGTGCGCAACAGGTTAAAGACCAAATCGCCAAAGAGGTGGCGGAAATCAAAGCCCAGGGACAACGTCCTCCGAGGCTCGACATATTTCTCGTGGGCGATCGTCCTGACAGTCTCTCATACGTGAACAGCAAGTTTAAGACTTGCAAGGCTTTAGGGATGGACTGTGTGCAACATCTTTTGCCGGAGACTACGTCTGAAAGTGAGCTGATGGTGATGATTGACGAATGCAATCGCAACGACGAAGTCGATGCTATCCTCATTCAGCTACCTTTGCCCGACCATTACAACTCCGCCCGTGTGCTTGATTTCATCGACTATCGCAAGGATGCCGACGGTCTGCATCTGATGAACGTTGGATTGTTGCACTTAGGAGAGCCCTACGTGATGCCATGTACCCCGAAGGGTATTATTACTTTGTTGGAAACCAACAATATAGAGGTAGCAGGAG
The DNA here is from genome assembly GCA_946413585.1 of uncultured Bacteroidales bacterium. Lineage (GTDB taxonomy): Bacteria > Bacteroidota > Bacteroidia > Bacteroidales > WCHB1-69 > F23-D06. Next base: position 32,347 of record CAMKLG010000012.1, on the reverse strand, counting down.
AACACGTGGTGATGATCGGTCGTAGCCAATTGGTAGGCGAACCTACCGCGCAGTTGCTGATTCACAGTAATGCCACAGTTACGCTGTGCCATTCTCGGACGAAAAATCTGTCGGAAATTGCGCGTATTGGTGACATCGTTATCACCGCCGTTGGCTGTCCCAACTTGCTTCAACCTTACGATTTCAAAGAGGGTGCTGTGCTTATTGATGTGGCCATGAACCGCGTGAATGGCAAGCTTCAGGGGGACGTATATAGCGAGGAGACCCGTCCAGAATTGGAAAAACGGCTCAGAGCCTGTACGCCAGTGCCCGGCGGTGTCGGTCCCATGACCATCGCTATGCTCATGCAGAACGTGCTGGATATTTATAAATTAAGAATTAAGAATTAAGAATGATGAATGGGGTGTATATCATTCTTTCATACGTCATAAATCACACGTTACACATTACCGGTAGCTAATCTTATCTGGGACGATGTAAGCACTGGGGTAGGTTAATTGTATGTCTAACAGGTCTTTGTAGGCTTGGAGTCGCGAGTAGTAGTTGCCGACACGCACTTTGAAGTAGGGTTCGGCGTAGATCAGGTAAGATTTCGTATATGGAAAAAGATTGTTGAACGAATTGCGGGCACTTTCGGCCTGCGATTTGGAATTCACGCCCGAATAAGCAGCAATTTGGATGCGATAGCCGTTGATTTCACCCACCTTTTTCCAGTTGCTGATATAATCGTCTTGAATCTGCGTGATAGCTGGTTCCACGTCGTAGTGCACGCTGTTTTGCGCAGATAAGCTTATGCTACACCAAACACACAATATAAATATTGTAAGAATTTTTTTCATTCTGAAAATTTTGGCAAAAGTACAAAAAATACGGATTATTCAAGAAATGATGTAGGTTGATTGTTGATTTAGCCTTAGAAAAATGATTTAGCCTTGGACTTGACTATTGACCGTTGGTTTTGTAAGATAGTGGTATTACCCCAGTAGTATTTTTAACCCAATCAGAATCAACACGATACCGCCGACGATTTCTGCGTATTGGCTGATTTTGGGGTTGGTGAGTTTCTTGACGAAGGTGTAAGCCATGTAGGAAATAAGGAAGGAGGTGATACCAATGACGAAGACGTTTCGCACGACGTGCTGCTCTTGGATCATAGCGAAGCTGAAGCCGACTGCCAGTGCATCGATGCTTGTGGCGATAGCTAAAAGCAGCACGTTTTTCCACTTCGTAACATCCAAATGCTGAGGATTTTCGTCTTCTTTTTTGAAACTCTCAATCAACATTTTCCCGCCGATAAACGCTAAGATGCCGAATGCGATGAATGGACCTATTTTGCCCAACGGACCCAATAATGATTCCCCGAAAAGCCATCCAATTAGCGGCATCCCGCCTTGGAATATGCCAAACGCCAAAGAAAATCGCCACACGTAGCGCTTTTCCAGATTCGGCTGCAACATCCCCACTACACAACTGATGGCAAAACAATCCATCGCCAAACTTATCGCCAAAAGTATCAGTTCTATCCAACCCATGATTCTTTTTTAAGAAGCCGCAAAAGTACTATTTTTTTGTTTATGATTTAGAGGTTAGAAGTTAATAGGGAAGAGGGTCGAGGGTCAAGGGAATAGTTCAAAGTATAAGTTAAAAAAAGTGTACTTTTGCAGTTCCAAATTATCCAAAAGAAAAATGAAGAATTTCGCCGTTTTCGGAGTGGGCGGATATGTGGCACCACGACATTTGAAGGCTATTAAAGAGACTGGTAACCAGATGGTTGCTGCGTACGATAAGTCCGACAGTGTGGGCATTATCGACAGCTATTTCCCAGAGGCAGCTTTTTTCACGGAAATGGAGCTTTTCGACCGCCACGTGTCGAAATTGAAACATACCGAAAACCAGTTGGATATTATTTCCGTGTGTACGCCAAACTACTTGCATGATGCGCACACACGATATGCACTTCGTTTGGGCACCGATGTGATTTGTGAAAAGCCTCTGGTGCTTAACCCATGGAACGTGGATGTTTTGCAAAGTGTTGAGAATGAGACTGGTAAACACGTATATAACATTTTGCAGCTTCGTTTGCATCCCGCTATTGTCGCCTTGAAAGAAAAAGTGGACAATGCGCCCGATAATATTGTATATGATGTTGATTTAACGTATATTACCTCACGTGGACATTGGTATTATACCAGTTGGAAAGGGTCAGAAAGCAAAAGTGGCGGTATTGCCACGAATATCGGCATCCATTTCTACGATATGTTGTGCTATATTTTCGGGGAAGTGCAAGAGAATATTGTGCATGTGGCTACTCACGACCGTGTCGCTGGTTTCATTCGCTTCAAGAAGGCTAGGGTTCGTTACTTTTTGAGTATCAACAAGAAAACATTGCCCAAAGAGGTTCTCGAGAGTGGAAAATCGACTTTTCGGCAATTGGTCATCAATGGTGATGTTTTCGAGTTTAGCGAAGGCTTTACTGATTTACACACAGAGAGTTACCGGCAAATACTCGCTGGTCACGGCTTCGGTTTGGACGAAGTGCGTCCATGTATCCAAATTGTCTATGACATCCGCAATGCTCAGCCCGTTGGTCTCAAAGGCGAATATCACCCGTTGGCAACGCTTCCGTGCGAAACGCACCCTTTTACACGTTGATTTTTAACAAATAATAGTTAAAAATATTTTCTCGATTTGTTATTTTTAAGACATAACAGTCTTGCTTTTAACGCGTTACTAAAAAGTTTCAAAAACCCTTGACAAACGCTTCTTTTTGGTGTATCTTTGCATCATAAAATGAAGACGAAATGAAAAGGATTCTGTTTTTGACATACAGCATATTATTCTCTTTGGGCGTGCGAGGTCAACAAGACAGCACGATGCACAAGATTATGTTTTATAATGTGGAGAATCTGTTCCATCCGTCGGACGACAGCCTAGCAGCGGATGAGGATTTCACTCCGACGGGTAGTTATCATTGGACCTATAAGAAGTATTACCAAAAAGTGTCAATGATAGGGAAGGTGATTGTTGCATTGGGCGAGGGTGACCCGCCGTGGCTTGTCGGTTTGGCGGAAATCGAGAATGAGCAGGTACTCAAGGATTTATGCTACAACTCGCCGCTGCGGAAATTCGGGTACAAGTATGTGCACTATGACTCCCCGGACCGTCGCGGCGTGGATGTAGCTATGCTTTATCGTGACAGTTGTGTGCGGCTTTTGCGTAGTCGGAAGATACCAGTGGTTTTTCCGTTTGACACTCATGCACGCAATCGCGACATTCTTTATGCGGCGGTGCAATTTCCGTCCGGCGACTCGCTGAATGTGCTAATCAACCATTGGACCTCGCGCTATGGCGGGTATGCTGCTACGGTGCCCAAACGCAACTGGTATGCCACTGTGGTGCGCCGCTTCGTGGACTCGCTGATGGCCGAGAATCCGCGCACTAAGATACTGATTACCGGCGACTTCAACGACTATGCCACGGACGAGAGTATGCGCGACTACTTGCGTGTGAAGGAGTATGGTCCGAGCTTGCCCCGCGATACGCTCTACAACTTGATGTTGCCCTTTGCAAGGCAGAGTCTGCGCGGTTCTCACAAGCATGAGGACTTTTGGGGCTGTCTGGACCAGTTTGTTGTTTCGGATGCTTGGTTGACAGATACTTGCGGTGTCCGTCAGGTGGGTGGCGCTCACATTTTCGACGCGGACTTCCTGCTGGTGGACGATGAAAAGTATGGTGGGAAGAAAAACTATCGCACGTTCCTCGGTCCGCGCTACATCGGCGGCTTCGCGGACCATTTGCCGGTGTATGTGGTGTTTCGGGATGGAAAAGGTGACTTCAAAAAATAGTATAATCCCTTATTATAAAAAAATTATCAACAAGCTCTTATAAATCAACTTTTATGTTTATTTTTGCAGCCTCAAATAACTATTATCATGAAACATAACTTACTAATGGAACGGTAAAATATATTGACTGTCTCTGGTACAATATTACTTGGACAACTATCGTTTGTTATAGATATTGAGGATTAAAAAACAATAATATGAAAACCAACAAATTGCTAGATGAGATTAGACAAACCATGACACCGGAAATGAAACGGCAAATGGGTTTGTCGGTTCAAATAGCCAATCGCATTTATGAGATAATGGAAGACAAAGGTCTTTCGCAAAAAGATCTTGCACACCTTTTGGGGAAAACGGAAACCGAAGTAAGCAGGTGGTTGTCAGGTACTCATAATATGACTATGGCTACCCTTGCAAAAATCTCATCGGCTTTGGGTACAGATATTATCAGAGTAACAAAAAGAAGGAATAGGAAAACCGCGATATTGATATAATTATGAAAAAGAAGCCCCAAGTCCGAATTATCGCACTCGTTTGCTGCTACATATTCCTTTTTGCCAACGCCTACTCGCAAAAAGTCTCGTCCATTTGTGTGAAAACCAACGACACCCTCTGCCGGCTAATCTCATATACGGATACGATATATGTAACTGATGCTGATGCCCACTGGACTGTGGAGCACTACCGTCACGCTTGTTATGGCGTTTCCGAAGAGAAGCTCAGTCAGCCATTGTGGATCTTGCATATCAAAGGCGATTTATGCGGCAAACTCTCCACTTTGGTGTGCCAACGTGCAGATTACTATGAACGTGGTAACCATCTTTGGAAGCCAATGAAACGGTTGAAGACCGTTGGAAATCCGTCAGTGGATATCACGTTGGAATCTGCTGATTGCCAGCTGCTGTTCCACTTTGAGGACTAAACAATATTATTATCCCGCAGAATTCGCAGAATATCGTAAGCTTTTTCTGCGCAAATCTGCGGGTTCTGTGCAAATACTATTTTACTGAAAAAACGTCTCCTCCATTCGCCCGCAACACTTCTTGCGCCTCGCGGTTTTGCATGATGCTGCCGCCGAATTCATTGAAGTCGAAGAGGTAAGGGTTTGTAAACCAAGCGTTCACGTTCATCTGCAAGTTCAGCTCAGAGCTGCTGTTTTTGTTGACCGTGAACTGTTTCAAGGGGAGGGTTACGGTGAAGGTGTTGTCGGCGAAACCGCTGTCAGTAGCGATTTTGCCGGTGTGTAGGTTGAAGGGCTGTCTAACGCCCGCCTTATCTATCCAACGGCCATTGATTTTCATGTAGTGGTAGCCGCCGCCGAGCACGTCGGGCCAGCTCATGTTGTTCTCTGGTGGGTTCGGAAAGAAGCCAGTGGTGTTTTGCTCGCCCTTTAGTCCGAACAGAAAGGTGATTTCAGTGTAATGGTTGACAGGAATCTCATCGGAAATGTTCCAACAAAGGGTTCCTGGAATACGAATGTCCACGTAGTGAATCCCTTGATTGTCAGTGATGTCAAGAGTTTTTCCGGCGTCATCTACAAGCATCACTTTGGAGATGAAGTATTGTACGTCGTTAACTTCATACAAATTCCCTGCGGCGTTTTGATAGACACAGGTGTCCAACCGCAGGGAATCATTATCGTTGACAAAAGAAAAGTTCAGATGAATTGAGCCAGTCGGCTTATGACAACTGAAGCAACATAATAGAGTTGACAAAACGGCCAACTTTAGTGTTTTGCTGATTTTGAATGGGTTGCTCATGAAGAACGTGACTTTGGGTTGTTAGCTTTTGCCGTCAACCCTTAAACTCTAAACCCTCAACGATCATTACCATTCATCCTTGAATTCCTCTTCGGGTTGCATACCCTCTTCAAGGGAGTCGATGAGTTTGTGCATCTCTTCATCGATTTGGGTGAGGTAACCGTACATGCTTGGAGTCCAGCCAGATGCGGAAGTGTTGAACCACACTTCAATGGGTGCGGAGCCGGTTGCTTTCTCTTTGAAGTCCGTGATAGTGTAACGGTAGCGGTTGTCGCGGCATTCGAGTTTGAAGTTGTAATAGACGATGTTCTTGAAGCGCATGGTGCCGTCTTTATCCTTGTAATAAATCCGCACGCTGGAGCGCATGTTGATGACGCACTTCTCGGGGTCGGCGCTCTTGATGACTTCAGCGGTGTTCTTATAATACTTCTTGACCCAGTTCATGGCTCTGTCGTACAGCACTTTAGGGGTGCCTTCCTGTTTCACGACATCCTGATAGGTTACCAAGTTGGTGCGTTCATCGATGGGAAGGTAAGGGGCTTCCGGAATCTCGGTTTTTTGGGCGAAAGCGGTCATGCTTACGCAAACGGCCAGGAAAATGAGGATTTTTTTCATTTTTGTCTTATTAAGGTTTGGAAAAATAAATCGTAAATGTTTTTCTCGTCTTTTGGAATAAACTCATTGTCAATCAGTTGCCACTCTGTTTCGTTAATTTCCGGGAACCAGACATCTGCAACGAAATCAGAGACTATGCGAGTGAGGTAAAGTTTATTGGCATAGGGTAGGAAAAGTCGGTACATGGTGGCGCCCCCCATCACGAATGCTTCCTCGTCGTCGCGTACGAGCGCGATAGCATCAGGGATGGAATGCACGGTTTCGGCACCTTCAAACTCCACATTGTCGAGAGTAATGACGATGTTGCGACGATTCGGCAGGGGTTTTTTGGGCAGCGACTCCCAGGTACGGTCGCCCATCAGCACCGTATGTCCAGAGGTGATAGTCTTAAAATGTTTCAAATCCACGGGCAAATGGCACAACAATTGGTTTTGGTAACCTAGTTCCAGATTTTGGCCCACAGCTGCAATCATGCTTATACTCATACTATTATATTTTTTGCAAAAATACGATAGTTGCGTGGACAGCCATTTGCTTTCGGAGAATTTTATTAACGTGGCGTTGTTCGTAGTGATGTAATCAGAGTCTCTATTAATTCGCTATTCACAAATCACTAAAAATTCGTATTTTTGCCGCCGATTCAAAGACTATGGGAAAAAGAAAACAGGACACTCAAATTGCGATCAAAAACAGGAAGGCGGAATTCCTTTACTATCTGCACACTTCCTATACTGCGGGTATTGTGTTGACTGGCACGGAGATTAAGTCTATCCGGGCGGGTCGTGCGAATATCACGGATGCCTATTGTTCGTTCATTAACAACGAGTTATGGGTGCACAACATGCATGTCAGCGAGTATGCGCAGGGCAGTTACAACAACCATCAGCCTAAACGCGACCGTAAGTTGTTGTTGCAACGCAAGGAGATGCGCAAGCTGATGACCAAACTCAACGAGCGCGGATATACCATCATCCCTACTTTGCTGTGGATCAACGACAATGGCTATGCGAAGCTGGACATTTGCTTGGCCAAAGGTAAGAAAATGTACGACAAACGCGAAAGCATCAAGGAGCGCGACCAACGCCGACGCGGAGCCGACGAAGATTAAGATCTATGGAAAACGAGCTCTCTTTATTCGAATCGTTGCCTGAGTCTATCGCGGAACAGGAGAAATTGTGGTTTAGCATCGGCGAAACAGCTGAAGCACTGAACATTCCTGCATCTACTTTGCGCTTCTGGGAGAAGGAATTCGACATGATCAAGCCGCGCAAAAATAAAAAAGGCGACCGTTTCTATTCCAAAAACGACATCTCCATTCTGCGCACCATCCAATACCTCACCAAAGTGAAGGGTTACACCTTGCAGGGCGCGAAGACCGCCATCAAGAACGACTTTGTAAAAGAGGCGGAGACCGCTGCCATCGTCAATACACTGACCCAGATACGCGAGAAGTTGCTGGAAATCAAGAAGCTGCTGTAATAGCGGTTTTTCAGCGCAAGACACCTCTTGGCTATGACTTGCGAACCCCCTTGGATATGCCCAGGGAAGTATTATCGAAAATGGTTGTCAAATGTCAACGCCGGACTACTTGTCTCTCTTTTCTTTATAATATAATGTATTCCCGCACTCCCTCTTAAACATCGTTTCTGTAATCCGCCGTATATCCTCTTCGGTGACAGCGAAATAGCCGGTCCTTTCGTCAGCGAAATCTTCTGCGCGGCTGTAGAATTCGCCCGTAGCTAAGGTGTTGGCGCGGTCTTCAACCTTCAAGTTACGTTCCAAAATGATGGACTCGGCGTTGTTCTTCACCTTTTGCAAATCGTATGATAATTTACTATCAAACTGTAAATCAGTGAGATATTGAGTTAGTGCTTCGTCGGCTCGCTCAATAGAGATGCCTTCTGCGGGACGACCGCCCACGTAGAAGAGCCCTTGGTCGGCGGTCCCGGATACAGAAGCAGAGATGTCAGTGAATAGTCTGTCCTCAACCACGAATTTCCGATAGAGATAGGAACTTTGGCCGGTACCGAGGATGTCAGAAAGCAAATCGTAAGCGCAGTAGTCTGCATCGATGCGCGCACACATCAGCCAGCTTTTGTAGAGCATGTCGGCGGGAACCTCCTTCTCCACCACCTTCATTCGGTTTTCCGTGGCAGAAGATTCCTGAGGGTAATGATGAGGGTTCTGCATTCCAGGCAGAATGTCACCGAACCATTTGTCTGCCAGCGTGAAAATCTCATCAGCATATACGTTGCCCGTCACTACGAGAATAGCATTGGACGGACAATAGAAATTGTTGTGGAAACGACGGACAATTTCCATGTCAACCTGTTCGATATGAGAAAGTTCCATACCGATAGGCATCCAGCGATAAGGATGCTTTTGGTAGCTGAGACCGTTGATGTGCATGAGAAGGTCGCCGTATGGTTGATTCAGACAAGTCTCCTTAAATTCCTCCATCACTACTTGTTTTTGCACATCCAGCCCTTGTTGATTGAACGAAAGCGCAGCCATGCGGTCAGATTCAAGCCACAGGGCAGTTTCTATGTTGTTGGCGGGCAATACGATATAGTAGTTAGTGAGGTCTTGGGAGGTATAGGCGTTGTTGATAGCCCCCACTTTTTGGAGGGTGAGGTCGAAGTCAGGAGCGTGGTCGGAGCCGCTGAACATGAAGTGTTCCATCAAGTGAGCCAGACCGGTGCATGCAGGATCCTCGTCGCGCGAACCCACGCGATACACGATGGTGCAGTCCGCCAGGGGGGTGGTATGATCCTCATGTACAAGGACATGCAGCCCGTTAGAGAGGATTTGTCGGGTGAAAGGAATGGCCATATCGGTAGTTTAATATTTGGCGGCAAAAATACAAATTATAGTGAATGTTGACGAGTGAGTGTTTCTCCCCAAAAATTTAAAATATTCCAAAAGGGCTGAAAGCCCGACATATGTTAGCCCAGGGTGAGCGACAGCGAACCCTGGGAAAATTATGTGCGATGAACGGACGATGAACGGACGATGAATGACGAGTGAATGTTGATGAATGACGAAAGTCGTTTTTGTAATGGTTGGGATGGTTTTTTCCGAAAAGACATTCGAAAAATGGCAAACCATGTTTGAAAATATAAAAAAAAACAATATAATATCGTATTATTTGGATTGCTATAGTATTGATAATCAACTAAATGAAAAAATAATACAGAAAAATTTTCAAGAGTAGGTATAGTATATCAAAAAAAGTGTATTTTTGCACCATCAAAAACGGAATGCTTCCTTAGCTCAGTTGGTTAGAGCATCTGACTGTTAATCAGAGGGTCCAAGGTTCAAGTCCTTGAGGGAGCGCGAAACGAAAGCACCGATTCTATAGCGAATGGGTGCTTTTTTGTTTCCGAATATTCCTTCCCCAATATTTTTTTCCTGAGTTTTTCCCACTTGATAAGGGGTCTATATCAATGGAAATGTTATCTTTGCAGCTTAAATTTTTTAGACGATGTTACAGATTCAACTTTTAAGAGAAAATCCACAAGAGGTTATTGACAGACTGAAAATCAAGAATTTCGATGCTACGGAATTGGTGGCTGAGATTCGTGAATTAGATAGTGACAACCGCAACCTGAAGAAAAAAATCGACGACAATCTGATGACGCAAAATCAGGGTGCGAAAAAAATTGGACAGCTCTTCAAAGAGGGCAAGCGCGACGAGGCCGAAGCTATTAAGGCTGAAATGGCCGCGCTGAAGGAGACGGAACGTGTTGACCGTGCTAAACTGCAAGAGCAGGAAGAACTGCTGCAGAGCAAGATGGTGCTGCTGCCTAACCTGCCTAACGCAGCTGTTGCCCCTGGCAAAGGTGCTGAAGACAACGAAATCGTCTATACCCAAGGCGATGCCTCCAATCTTCCGGAAGGTGCTCTTCCGCATTGGGAACTCGTAAAAAAATACGATATCATCGACTTTGAGCTGGGCACTAAGATCACCGGTGCCGGATTCCCGGTCTATAAAGGCAAAGGTGCCCGTTTGCAACGCGCCCTCATCGATTTCTTCCTTGATGAGGCTACTGCTGCTGGCTTTGTGGAAATCCAACCTCCTTACATGGTGAATGAAGATTCCGCTTATGGCACAGGTCAACTACCTGATAAAGAGGGACAAATGTACCATTGCCAAGTGGATAACTTCTACCTCATCCCTACCGCTGAGGTGCCCGTCACCAACATCTACCGCGACGTTATTCTCAAGGAAAGCGATTTTCCGTTGAAGAACTGTGCTTACTCCGCTTGTTTCCGCCGCGAGGCAGGTTCTTACGGAAAGGATGTGCGCGGCCTTAACCGCCTGCACCAGTTCGACAAAATTGAGATTGTAACTATCGAACACCCAGACCGTTCCTACGAGACACTTGAGGAGATGACCAACCACGGCAAGAATTTGCTCACCAAGCTTGGTCTGCCATTCCGCGTGCTGCGTCTCTGTGGCGGTGATATCAGCTTTACCTCCGCCCTCACCTACGATTTGGAGGTTTATTCCAAAGCGCAACAGAAATGGTTGGAGGTCAGCTCTGTGTCTAACTTCGAATCGTATCAGGCTAACCGTCTGAAACTGAGATACAAAGATGCTACGGGCAAGACGAAACTCGCGCACACGCTCAATGGCAGTGCCCTCGCACTCCCGCGCGTGCTCGCCGCTCTGTTGGAGAACAACCAGACCGAAAAAGGTATTGTCATCCCCGAGGTGCTGCGTCCTTACACTCGTTTTGACATCATCGACTAATCTCGAATGAAAAAAATCATCATCATACTCATGCTGCTCATCGCATGTGGCGGCGCGGTTGTCGCGCAGCAAAGCCAAGATGAGCAGCTTGCTTTGCAGTATTATAAAGAGAAGGAATACGACAAGGCAGTGGAACTTTTTGAAAAAATCCACGCCAAAAAGCCGGATTCCTACATCTATTATTATTATTACTATGCCCTTCTGGAATTGGAACGCTATAACGATGCGGAAAAAATGCTCAAAAAGCAGGTGAAAGCCTATCCTAATGTGCAGCGTTACAAGGTCGATTTGGGCTATGTTTATGATCGTGCTGGTGATAATGCCAAGGCTGAGAAAACCTATCAGGAATGCCTTAAAAGTCTGCAGGCCAAGGAGTCAGCAGTGAGTGAGCTGCATAATGCGTTCATGGCGCGAGGAAAATACGAATATGCGGCAGAAACGGTTCTGAAAGGTCGAAAACTGTTGAACAATGAGCAATATATGTCCAAAAATTTGATTACAGTGTATAAATACCTGCATCAAAATGACAAAATTTTGGATGAAATTATCGCTTTGATTAAAACAGACAACGAAAAGTACCAGAATGATGTGCAAACGGCCATTCAGGATTTGTTGGCCGATGATGATGATAATCAGCAATATATGTCCATCCGCACGGCTTTGCAGAAATTCTCGCAAAAGAATCCATCTAATATATTATGTATCAAAGAATTATATTGGATTAGCTTGTTGCATAAGGATTTTGAGGAAGCTTTCACGTTGGCTAAAGCATTGGATAAAAGATTAAAAGTTGAAGGCGTTTTTACTTACGAATTGGCCACAACTGCTGCTGAAAATCGCGATTATGCTACAGCTATTGAGGCATTGAACTATATCATCAAGAAAGGCGAAGATACGCATAACTACGTGCAAGCTAAGATAAAAATCTTAGATGTCAAGTATATGCAGCTGATAGAGTCTTCTCCGGTGAAGATGGTTGATGCGGTTAATTTGGAGCAGGATTTCCGTAAAGTATTGGAAGAAAATGGCTTGCATTCCGGAACGATGGACTGGATACGCAAATACGCTCACCTGTTGGCTTTCTACGTCAACAAACCGGAGGAGGCTATGGAGGTACTTGATCAGGCCATGTCCGCTACCCGCGACCTCAAAGAGAAAAGCCAATACAAGATAGATATGGCTGATGTACAGCTATATACGGGCAATATTTGGGATGCATCTCTCAACTACTCGCAAGTAGATAAGGACTTGCCGAACGATGTGTTGGGCAACGAGGCGAAGTTCAAGAATGCAAAACTCTCGTTCTATATCGGAGAGTTCTTATGGGCCAAGAGTCAGCTCGACGTGTTGGCAGCGGCCACCACCAAGCTCATTGCCAACGATGCCATCTACTCGTCCATGCTCATTTCTGACAATTTGGAAGAAGGCGAGGGGTTGGATGAAGGAGCGGACAGTACTATGACGCTTTTCCAAAATACAGAAGGCAATTTGGCATTGAAAATGTACGCCAAAGCCGAATTCCTGATTTTTCAAAACAAAGACGACGAAGCGTTGAAAGCATTGGATTCTGTCATGATCCTCTCGCCATTTGGCTCGTTGGTAGATGACGCACTCTACCAAAAAGCCCTCATCTTAATTAAACAGAAGAATTATTTCGAAGCCGAAAAGTTGCTCAAGAAGATTGTCGAAGACTATAGCGATCAGTTGCTGGCCGACGATGCCCTTTTCCAACTCGCTGAATTGTACGAATATTACCTGAAGGACATCTCCCAAGCAATGGAATATTACCAAAAAATTCTCAAAGATTACAGCGATAGCCTGTACGTGGTGCAAGCGCGAAGCAGGTATCGTGCGTTGCGTGGGGATAATGTTAATTGATAATGAAAAACATAGCCGTAGTATTAGCAGGAGGTAGTGGACAGCGGTTCGGAAGTGCGTTACCCAAGCAATTTTTGCCGTTGGCGGGCAAAACCGTGATTGAGCACAGCATCGGGGCTTTCGAGCTGTGTGACGATATTGATGAGATTGCTGTGGTGATGAATGCCGATTATCTATCTGATATGCAAGTGATTATTGACCGTAATCATTGGCGAAAGGTGCGCAAGTTATTGCCTGGTGGTGCGGAACGTTACCTTTCCACGTTGGCTGCTCTCAATGCTTATGAAGCTGAATCTGCGGTAAACCTACTTTTCCACGATGCGGCGCGTCCAGCCGTAAGCCAACGCATTATCCAAGAGACTGTTAACGCATTACAAACGCATCCCGCTGTGGCGGTGGCCATTCCTGCCACGGACACCGTTTTCGAGGTTGACGAGGATGGGAAATTCATCACAGGTATTCCTGCGCGTAAGCGTCTGCGCTGCGCCCAGACCCCGCAGGCCTTCCGTCTTCCTGTGATTCGCGAGGCTTACCGCAAAGCCCTTCAGGATCCGCAATTTACAAGTACTGACGATTGTGGCGTGCTCCTTAAGTATTGTCCCGAAGTGCCCATTTTCATCGTCTCAGGCGACACCACAAACATCAAACTTACCTATCCGGAAGACACGATACTACTGGAACATAACGTATCTCATCTGTAAGGCCGCCCTGCCTAAATCAGGCTCAAAGTCAAAGTATTACCTATAACTTATCCCTACTTCCCTTATCCTTTACTCCTTCGGCAATGCCTTAAATCCCTGTCCCATAATCTCTGAGCTGTCGATGATGTTCACGAAAGCGGCAGGATCGATATTGTGCAGGTCGTTTTTCAGCTTGATGAGGTCAGAACGGTTGAGAGAAACGTAGATCATATTGCGTTCGGCACCACCGTAGAGACCCTTACCTACGAACAGTGTGCCGCCTCGTTTGAGGTCGTTGAGGACATACTGACGCACAGTTTCCACGTTATTGGTCACGATATAAACGGTCTTATAACTCTTTAAGCCGTCCACAATTAAGTCGATGATCTTGCCTTCAATATATATTAATATGATGGAGTAGATCGGCAGACGGATCTGCTTGAAGGCGATAAGCGTGGTGAGAGTGATGACGGAATCGACGATCATCACGAGCGTGCCAAGGGATATTTTCGTATATTTGTGGATAATCATGGAGATGATGTCACTGCCGCCGGAGGTGGCTCCCGACTTGAAAATCAAGCCGATAGCGATACCGTAAATAATGCCGGCCACCACAGTGTTCAGGAAATAGTCAGGAATGAAGAACATTTCGCTATGCGGAATCTGCACCATGTTGGGTAATTGGTTGGTCGCATCCACAATGCTTTCGTGTATGACAGGGTTATAACCCCAGAAAGTCTCTATCACCCAAGTAAATGCGAAGATCAAAATGGTGGAGAGGATGGTTTTGAAGCCGAATTTTGGCCCCAAAATCCAGGTACCAATGAGGAGCAAAGGAATATCCATGCAGATGGCGTAGTAGCTGATCTTCCAAGGCCAGACGGTGTTCAACACGTTGGACAAGCCGTAGGTGCCGCCGGGTGCCAAAAGGTAAGGGTTGACAAACATCACGTCACCAACGGCAAAAAGGAAGCTGCCGATAATCAGCAGTAAGTATGCGATAATCTGTTCTTTAACGTTGTTTTTTTTCTCCATTTCACTCATTTTTTTTGCGGCGGCAAAAGTACATTTTTTGCAGCTATGTTTTACATGTCGTTAACCTTTATTTCGAACATCGTTTTTTTCCATAAAAAAAAAGAAAAAAACAATTCGGGTGATATTATTTTGTATCTTTGCCCGATTTTTGAACATCTCAAATTAATAAAATACATCTATGGAAAAAATTAAAATTGGTATTAACGGATTTGGCCGTATCGGCAGACTGGTTTTTAGAGCTACAACTGAAAGAGACAACGTGCAAGTGGTTGCTATTAATGACTTGTTGGACGTGGATTACATGGCTTACATGCTTCGCTATGACTCTGTGCATGGCAAATTCCAGGGCGAAGTCTCTGTGGAAGACGGCATGTTGGTAGTGAACGGCAACAAGATTCGCGTCACCGCAGAAAAAGATCCTGCTAATTTGAAATGGAACGAAGTGGGCGCTGATTACGTGGTGGAATCCACCGGTCTTTTCTTGACTAAGGAGCTCGCTGAGGCTCACCTCAAAGCAGGTGCGAAACGTGTTGTGATGTCCGCTCCTTCAAAAGACGACACCCCGATGTTCGTCATGGGCGTGAACAACAAGGAATACGCTGGTCAGACCATCGTCTCTAACGCTTCTTGCACCACCAACTGTTTGGCTCCCCTCGCAAAGGTGATCCACGAGAACTTCGGCATTGTGGAAGGTTTGATGACCACCGTACACGCTGCTACCGCTACTCAAAAGACCGTTGACGGTCCTTCTAAGAAAGACTGGCGCGGCGGCCGTTCCATCCTTGGCAACATTATTCCTTCATCCACTGGTGCCGCTAAGGCTGTGGGTAAAGTGATTCCTTCTCTGCAAGGCAAACTCACCGGTATGTCATTGCGCGTTCCTACCGCTGACGTTTCTGTGGTTGACCTCACCTGCCGTCTCGAAAAGGCTGCCACTTACGAGGATATCAAGAATGCCGTGAAGAAAGCCTCCGAGAACGAACTCAAGGGCATCCTCGGTTACACCGAAGACGCAGTGGTTTCCACCGATTTCCTTGATGAAAAGAGAACTTCCGTGTTTGACGCTAACGCTGGTATCATGCTTAACGAGCACTTCGTGAAGTTGGTTTCTTGGTACGACAACGAGATTGGTTATTCCAACAAAGTGGTGGATCTCATCTGCAGCATGAACACCACCTGTCCGTTGAAATAATATTAATTTCCCTAGAGACGTTGCGCACAACGTCTCTACATTTATTAACTCATTAAAACCTCAATTTTATGGAAAAACATGTATGTGACATGTGCGGTTATGTGTACGATCCTGAAGTCGGTGATCCCGACAATGGCATCGCCCCTGGCACCGCTTTTGAAGATCTTCCTTTCAATTGGACCTGCCCGATTTGCGGCGTGGACAAATCTAATTTTTCAAAGAAATAGTTCTTGTTTTTTGTGAAAAAACCATGTAGAGACGCGATTTATCGCGTCTCTTTTTTATTCGTACCTTAACGCGGAAATAGGATCCATGTTGGCTGCTTTCTTCGCTGGGTACCAACCGAAGAAGATACCGGTGAGGGCGCAGACGATGAAGGAGGCGAAGATGGCCATCTCGCTCACCACATACGGCATGTTCATCAATTTGGAGGCCACGTAAGCGATTATCAGTCCCAAAATGATGCCGATAACGCCACCGATCAGGCTCAAAATCACACTTTCGCACAAAAACTGAAGTTTTATGTCGCGGTTGTGTGCGCCGATGGCCATGCGCAAGCCGATCTCTTTGGTGCGCTCGGTCACTGTGACGTACATGATGTTCATGATGCCGATACCGCCCACAATCAACGAAATGGAGGCGATGGCGGCTAACAGTGTGGTCATCAATCCTGTGACAGAACTGATGGTGGAAACCAACTCCTCCTGTGTGCGGATTTCAAAGTCGTCAGCGTCACCGCTCTTAATGCCGTGGTTGCTGCGCAATATGTAAGTGATTTCGGTGGCGGCTAGTTCAGATTCCTCTTCCGATGTGGCCGACGCGTACATCATATTGAAGTAGGTGATGCCTAAAAACCGCTTTTGGATGGTGGTGTAGGGTGCGAATACAATGTCGTCTTGGTCGTTACCCATGCCGTTTTGTCCCTTTTCTGCCAAAACACCAATGACTTTCATGGGGATGGAACCGAACCGAATGGTTTTTCCGATAGGGTCTTCGCCGTTGGTAAACAGCTTGTTAACCACGGTTTTCCCGATGACACATACTTTGTTGTAACGTTTCACGTCATCTTCGGTGAACATCACACCTTCTTCTATTTCATATTTTCGAATATCCAGATAGGCAGCTGACACGCCGTTGATGGAACTGCTATGATTGTTGTTGCCGTAAATCAGTTGCGCGTTACTACTGACCATGGGTGAGACTGCGGCTACGTAGCGAGTATTATGGGTAAGAGATTCTAAGTCTTTGTTGTCCAATGTTTTGGAGGATGACATACCCATGTCCACGCCGCCTCTATGCTGGCGTGCGGGCATAATCATGATCATATTGGAACCCATGGAGGAGAGTTCCGATTTGACACTTTGAGTGGAAGCTTGACCGATGCTGACCATCGCGATGACGGAGGCGATGCCAATCACGATGCCGAGCATGGTGAGGGCAGTGCGCATCTTATTGCGGAACAGCGAGTTGATGGCTATTTTGACAAGATTTCCAATGTTCATAGCTTATTCTTCTTTTTGGAGGTTGATGGCGGCTAATGCATCTGCTGCCGACTGCGTATCGATAGGCGCATCTTCAATGATCTGTCCGTCGCGAAGCTTGATTTTGCGCGTGGTGAAGGTGGCGATGTCGGGCTCATGTGTGACGAAAGCGATAGTTTTTCCCTGACTATGAAGGTCTTGGAACAGACTCATGATTTCGTAGGAGGTGCGGGTGTCGAGGTTGCCAGTAGCCTCGTCCGCCAAGAGGATAACGGGGTCGTTGACTAGTGCGCGGGCGATGGCGACACGTTGTTGCTGACCGCCAGAGAGTTGGTTGGGCATGTGCTCCATGCGGCTTTCGAGTCCCACCAGCTTCAGCGCGGCCACGGCTCGGTCGCGGCGCTCCTTGGCGGGTACTTCATTGTTGTAGAACAATGGCAATTCTACGTTTTCTACGGCCGTTGTACGTGCCAACAAGTTGTAATTTTGGAATACAAAACCGATTTTTCGGTTTCTCAACGTGGATAACTCATTTTTGCTCAGGCTTTTGATAGAAACTCCGTCAATGATATAGTCACCGGCAGAAGGGGTGTCCAAGCAGCCCAAAATGTTCAGCAGAGTTGATTTTCCAGAACCGCTGGTGCCCATGATGCTGACAAATTCGCCTTCGGTAATGGAGAAGGAGATGCCGCGCAAGGCGTGCACGTCCTCGCTGCCTACGCGGAATATGCGCTCTAATTTCTCTACTCGTAATATGTCTTTTGCCATAACGTTGTTTTATTGTATTGGGTGGGCGTATGCGATACGTATGTGGACGTATGCGATACGTCCCTACCGGGTTTTGCGTTGGGGCGGTCCCATCTTGAAGGGATTGGAACTGCCCTCTTTTGAATCCTTACCTGGCATTCCCTCCGTGGCTTCGCTGACATTAACGACAACCTCTTCGTCTTCACGCAAACCTTCGGTTATCAGGGTGTTGACACCGTTGTTCAAGCCCACAGTCACGCAGATCTGTTCGTAGGCGTTTTCCCCTCTCTTCACCCATATGGCCTTTTTCGTCACATCTTTCAACCCTTGCGTGAGTTCTTCCTGATTTTTATACAGTGATTGGAAGGTGTAGCCTTTTTTCTCTAATAGCTTCATTGCCATAGGGTCAATCGAAGCGTAAAGGGCAGTTAGTGGAATGCAGACGCCGCTCTCTTTCTTTGTGGTGATGCTGACGTTGGCGGTCATTCCTGGGAATAGTTTGGTCTCGGGGTTCGGTGCATTGATGATGACGGTGTAAGTCACCACATTAGAGGTCACCGTCGGATTGATGCGTACTTCTTTGACCGTGCCAGAGAAGACATCGTCGGGGAAAGCATCTACTGTGAAAGTCACAGGTTGTCCGGCCTTCACTTCGCCGATGTCCGCCTCATCCACTTTCGCTTCTACCTGCATCTGTGTCAAGTCGTTAGCAATGGTAAACAGGGTAGGAGTGTTGAATGAAGAAGCCACGGTTTGTCCCTCTTCCACCGCTTTGTCCATGATGATACCGTCAATAGGAGAGTAGATGGTGGCGTAGGAGAGGTTGGTTTGTGCGCGTGACAGGTCGGACTGCGCGGTTTTGAGCTGATTTTTGGCCAGATTCAGCGAGTTGACAGCTGATTCGAAGGCTTCCAACGTGGCTGCTTTGTTGTCAAATAAGATCTTGATACGGTCAAATTGTTGTTGTGCCAAAGTGAGGTTGCTTTGGGCGTTTGACACAGCGGCTTGCGCGGTTTTGAGCTGCTCGTTAAGGTTTGAACGGTCAAGTTCGGCCAGCAGCTGCCCCTTTTTCACCACGGAATTGAAATCGACGTAGATGTGTTCCACGATACCGGACACCTGTGTGCCGACATCCACTTTATAAACAGGTTGCAGCTCACCGGTAGCGGTCACTGTCACTTCAACGCTGTCGATGATGCTGCGCTCAGTCATCACTTTCAACTCACTTTTTTTGCCTTTCTTCAGGGTGAAAATCAGGATGATTGCGATGATGATTCCCACAATTCCCAAAATCCACCATAATTTCTTCGATTTATTATTGCTTGACATATACTAAGTACTTTTATTATCAAGATATTTATGGAAACGACTAATAAAAATGGGAATTGTTTAAAAGTAGGGGGGGATTTTTTAGGGCCGAGGGAATAGGGGACCAGATAACAAATGGTTGCAGATCATGTTGTCGAAGAGAATGCTGTCAGACGAGATTTTGATGACTTATTCTGTAAAACATAACATGTAGGGCTGCACGCATTGCGGCAGCCCTACAATATCATTTAAGCGCTCGTGTGCGCCAACAACTAGTAGCTAATAGCCAATTATTCCACCGCTTCTTTCAGTCTCTCCGCATTCTCCGCTACTTGCAACGCCTGGATTACCTCCTCAATGTCGCCGTTCATGAAGTTGGCGAGGTTGTACATTGTGTAGTTGATGCGGTGGTCTGTGACACGGTTCTGCGGATAGTTGTAGGTGCGGATCTTCGCGGAACGGTCGCCGGTGGAGACCATCGTGCGGCGTTTTGAGGCGATTTCGTCCAGATATTTTTGGTATTCGCGCTCGAACAGACGAGTACGCAGTACGCGCATGGCCTTTTCGAGGTTCTTAATCTGCGATTTCTCGTCCTGGATGGAGACCACAATGCCTGACGGGATGTGTGTGAGGCGTACGGCGGAGTAGGTGGTGTTCACGCATTGACCGCCAGGACCAGAGGCACAGAAGGTCTCCTTCTTGATGTCGCTTTGCTTGAGCTCCACGTCGAACTCGTCAGCTTCGGGTAGCACCACCACGGAGGCGGCGGAGGTGTGCACGCGGCCTTGTGATTCGGTTTGCGGCACACGTTGCACGCGGTGCACGCCCGATTCGTACTTCATGATGCCATAGACACCGTTGCCGGTCACGGAGAAGTCGATTTCCTTGTATCCGCCCACGGTACCTTCTGTCATGGAGAGCACCTCGATTTTCCAGCCCTTCTGGTCGCAGAAATGCTGGTACATGCGGAACAGGTCGCCGGCGAAAATGCTGGCCTCGTCGCCGCCCGTGCCCGCGCGAATCTCCATCTGCGCGTTCTTGCTGTCTTGTGGGTCGGAAGGCAGCAATAGCAACCGAATTTCTTCTTCAAGTGTTTCTTTCTCAGATTGATAGCTGTCTAACTCTGCCTTGGCCATTTCGCGGAATTCCTCGTCCTTCTCGTTGGCCAAAATATCCTTGGCATTCGCGATATTGTCGATGACATCCTTGTATTTCTTATAAGCATCCACCACGGCCTGCAATTCTTTGTAGTCTTTGCTCAGCTTCACGTAGTTTTTCATGTCGGACATCACGTCCGGTTTCGTGATTTCCTCGCCAATCTGTAGCCAGCGTTGGTAAATGAGCTCTAATTTATCCAGTAAATCGTTCATATATAAGCCTTTCTGTCTTTTCTAATTTGGGCTGCAAAGATACACTTTTTTCGGCTGTTAGCTATTAGCTGTTGGCTGTTTGCTAAAAGCCAATGGCCAAAAGCCAATAGCCAAAAATTTCGTACTTTTGCCGCCGATAAACCACGGTATGCTCAGATACATTGTCAAAAAGATCGGTTACGGGCTCCTGCTGATGCTGGGGGTGACGACGCTCGTGTTCTTCCTGTTCACGGTGCTGCCGTCAGACCCGGCGCGCATGATTATGGGACAGCGCAGCGACTTGGAGACCGAGGAGGCCATCCGAAAGGAGATGGGACTCGACCTGCCTATCGGGGTGCAATATCTCGCCTACCTCAACGATGTGTCGCCGATTTCCTGGCACAAGACCGACGACGCAACCTCTTTCTTCTATCTCAATGACGACAACTACCACTATGTCAAGCTGATACCGATGAAAAAATCGGCTATTGTGCTGAAAGCTCCATACTTACGCCGTTCCTATCAGAGCAAGCGACCTGTGACGGAAATCATCGGCGAGGCTTTCCCGAAAACAGTGCTTTTGGCGGTGGTTTCCATCGTTTTTGCGCTCATCATCGGCATCATCATCGGCATTTTTTGCGCCCTGAAGAAGGGAACTTGGTTTGACAAGAGTGCTTTGGTGGTCTCAGTATTGGGTATGTCCGTGCCGTCATTCTTCGCGGCCATCCTCTTCGCGTGGGTCTTCGCTTTCCTACTGGCGGACTATACCGGTCTCAACATGTTCGGCAGTCTTTATACCGTAGATGATTATGGTTCAGGACAATACGTCAATCTCAAGAACTTGATTTTGCCTGCGTTGACCTTGGGCATCCGTCCGTTGGCAGTGGTCATCGAGCTGACGAAAAATTCGCTACTGGACGTGCTGTCGCAGGATTATATTCGTACGGCAAAAGCAAAAGGGTTAGGTCAAAAAACCATCATCGTGAAGCACGCCCTGAAGAATGCGTTGAACCCTGTGGTGACGGCTATTTCGGGTTGGTTAGCTGGACTGTTGGCCGGTGCGGTATTTGTGGAGTACATTTTTGACTGGAAAGGCATGGGCGTGGTCATCCTCGACGGCCTTGACAAATACGACTTCCCTGTGGTGATGGGGTCATTGCTGTACGTTTCCATCATTCTGGTTATCATCAACATCGTTTGCGATATCATTTACGGTTGGCTTGATCCAAGGGTCAGCTTGTCATAGAGGCGTGGCGCACTGTGTCTCAATGACGACAAATTCATTTGTCTGTGCGTATTCGTAATTTATGTACATTTGCGCACCATTTTTCTATGTTGACGATGAAAAAGTTTTTATGTGTCAGTTTGTTGCTGTGTGTGACCTTTTTTGTTCAGGCACAGCGTTTTACATCTTTCTCTAAAGATCCTTCCAAGACGGTGGAGGAGATGAAGGAGTTTCTGTCTTCCGTACCGCAAGACCGCCAGAAAGAGGCCAAAGCCATACAAGCCGAGTTTGAGCTGATGTGGACCACCCGCATGGATGTGGAAAACCAAATGGCTTTCATTGAAGAAGCAAACAAGATGGTGAAGAAAAAATACCGTCCAATTCCTCATTTTCAGAGCTTTATCCACACTTACGATGTTTTTTTGCAAAGCCAATATGCTGGAGAAACGGAAACGTGGAAGAAAATTGTGGATTATCATGTAGGACATAGTTCCACATTCTTCCAAGGAAAAATGGAGCTTTACGAGAGATTTTTCCGTGATAATATTATGAATCAAGGAGATAACGTAAAGTGGGTGGCTATGGGATATGCTAATCATTTGGGTTTCGACACGGTTCCGTATTTCGATTTCAAAGATATTGACTTGTGGGGATATTCTGCTAAAGATAGCTTGATTGTTAGTGGGGTTAGTGGTCGATATTTCCCTGACAAACTGCAATTTAAGGCAAATGGCGGGATTATTTCTTGGGATCGTGCTGGGTTGGATGACAACGTCAAGGCAGTGCTGAAAACTTATAATATTGATTTGAGATTCCCGAAGGTGGTGGCTGATGATGCGCTGTTCTATTATCCGAGATTGTTCGCCAATCCCATTCTTGGTCGTGTGGAGGAGAAAGCAGTACTGCCAACATCTGAAGAGAAAGCCACCTATCCGCGATTTATCAGCAACGAAGCTACATTACCTATCAAAAATCTTTACAAAGATGTTGATTATGTGGGCGGTTTCGAGATGCGCGGCGCTTCCATCTTTGGAACAGGTCAAGGAGAAACTCTCGCCAAAATTTCCATCTCCAACGAAGGTCAAGTCATTATCTCAGCCCAATCCAACAGTTTCCTCATTCGCCCTACCAATCTGTTGTCAGAGGATGCCAAAGTGGCCATCTATATTGAAACCGATTCCATTTATCATCCTGCCGCGAATTTCAAGTACGACAACGAGAAAAAGTCGTTGCTCATTTCGCGACCCAAACAGGGCGTTGGGCGTTCTCCGTTTTTTGACTCTTACCACAAATTGGATATGTATGTGGAATCAGTGCAGTGGGTTACCACGGAGAAACGCATCGAGTTTAGGCCAATTGTAGGCAACACTAGCGACCAGGAGGCTTATTTCGAATCGCAAAACTACTACGAAGAGGGGGTGATGCACGAAATTGCCGGTTATAACACCGTCAACCCATTGTTCACCCTTTGGCAACTTTTCAACAGTGCTGGTTACGAGAACCTTACGATTGAGGATGTCATTCGTTGGTTTAATAAACCGCCTTTGGATATTAAGGCGATGATGATTGACTTCGCCGCCCGTGGTTTTATCGAATATGATGTCAACCACAACCAGATTCGTTATCGTAGTAAGATAGCGCAATATCTTAATAATCAGGTAAAAAAGAAAGACTACGACTACATTAAGCTGGAATCCAAAACGCACTATGCCTCTTTAGATTTGGCTACTAACGATCTGAAAATCACGGGGTGCGAGTTCTTTGTGCTCAGTGATCCGCAAATCGTCAACGTTTATCCTATGAATGAGCTGGTTACTGTCAAGAAGAACCGCAATATGGTCTTCTCTGGACGTGTTATTGGCGGTTTGTTCGACTTCGTCACCCACAACTGCCAGTTCGACTATGATCGTTTTTTGGTCGATATGGACATTATTGACACGCTGATTATGTACGTGGAGGACAAAAACGGTCCGATGGACATGTACGGTGACTACAAACTGCAACGCGTGCGCAGCCAGATTGAAGAACTTTCCGGTGTGCTTTACATTGATATGCCTGGTAACAAAAGCGGCATGACAGATTACCCAGACTATCCGATTTTCGAAGCGCGCAAGGGTGGTAAAGTGTTCTATGACCAACCTTACGTCTTGGGCGGTGTTTACGACCGAAAGCGTTTCTATTATGCTGTGAATCAGTTTAGAATCGTTAATTTGGACAATTTTGTCATCGACTCCATGAAGTTCAGCGGTGCGTTGATTTCCGGCAATATTTTCCCCGACATTGTGGAACCGCTGAAGGTGCAGTCCGACTTTTCTTTAGGTTTTATACATAATACGGCTGGATTGCCAATGTATGGTACAAAGGGAGGTTATCAAGGTCGTATTAGTTTGAGTAACAGAGGTTTGAGAGGAAATGGTAAAATTGATTATATCACCTCGCATACTTTCTCTGACAGCCTAGTGTTCTATCTGGATTCCACGAACGGTGCAGCCAATCGTCATCTGGTGGATGAGCAGATGGCAGGTTCTGAATTCCCGCCTGCATCGGTTGAGGAGGCATACTTGCATTGGGAACCCTATCAGGATCAGATGTTTATACATACGTTGCAGTTGCCAATGGACATTTTCCGAGAGGCTACGTTGACGGGTAATTCGAAGATTACGCCAAACGGCATGTTTGGTACGGGTATCGTGAAGTTCGGTCGCGCCGACATCTCTTCGCGACTCTTCCAGTTTAAGCATCATGAGCTGCTCGCAGACACCGCCGACTTACGAATTTATGACATCAGCGGTGGTAAAGATGTTGCCTTTTCCACTGATAACTACAACTCTCATATCGATTTCAAGACCCGAAAGGGTCACTTCATTGCTAATGGAGAGGCTTCTGTAGTCTATTTCGTGCAGAACGAAATCAAGGCCAAATCCTCTGAGTTTGAATGGGATCCGATTGATTCCACCATGTTGCGTTTCAAGTGGGATGATCCGTACAAGAACACCGACATTGATGCAACACCTATTAAGGAATTGGTTGATATGCAGAGTGTTGGAAACGAATTGTATGCTGTTGCGCCTTACGTGGACTATAAATTCACTGCAGTGAATGCGGAATTTGACTTCTCGAAGAACATCATTTTCGCTCATGGTGTGCGTTTCATCAACGTGGGCGATGCGGCTATCACCCCATTGCACGGCGATGTCACTATCCGCAAAAATGCCGCTATGGATGTGCTGAACAAATCGAGAATCCTTGCCGGTCGTGACAACAAATTCCATGAGCTTTACGACTGTACCACCCGAATCCAAAGTGCTACAAAATTCTATTCCAATGGTTATTACGATTATGTTGACGCTGAGCAGCGGGTGCAAACGCTCTATTTCGATACTCTCTATTTTATGAAAGAGACGTTCGGGGAGGCAAAAATTCCAATAGAGAAAGATTTCCACTTTAGCGACCAGTTCGCTTTCGACGGTCGGGCGGAACTGCATAGTACCAATCCGTTCCTTTCCTATTTCGGCGGAGTGGAGATTATTCACGGTTGCGACTCTATCAAGCACGCTCGCATGAAAATTCTGCAACAGGTGGATCCGAACAACATCATGCTGCAAATCCACGAGCGCACCAAAGATATGAATGAGCGTAAAGTGGTGGTAGCCATTGCTTCCAGTAACAAGACGGGTCGTATTTATACCGCATTTGGCGTTGCGAAGGACGAATTCAACGATGCAGAGTACATCAACGTGTTCGGCTACATTACTTACGACAAGGAGACCCGCGAATTTAAGGCTGCTTCCAAGGAAAAATTGATGGATCCTAGCGTGCCGGGCAATTTAATCGTCTTGAACACCGATAATTGTGAAGCAACAGGTAGCGGTACTATTGATATGGGCGCAAAATTGGGTCGTGTCAATTTCGTTACCAATGGTACCATCGTCAACTATATGCTTGCCGATTCCGCTGAGATGCACCTCACTACCTCTATCGACTTTTTCTTCAACGATAAATCCATGGATTTGATGAACAAAGCTTTGGAAAATACCTCCTTGAATTTTGTGGATGTGTCTGAAGATAAAGCGTTTGATCTTGCTCTGTACAACATTTTGGGCAAATCCGAGTACGATCGTTATCAACGCAGTGTGGCGTTAGGACAAAACCGCCGTCTGCCAGATGCCTTGCAGGTGAAGTTCCTTTTCTCCAATATCGACTTTGAATGGGATAAGGAACAATCGACCTTCAAGTCACAAACGACTCTGCCTCTGATTATTTGTGGTGCAAAGCAGGTGTATAAGATGGTCCCTGGCCGTATCGTGATTGAAAAACGCGGTTCCCGTAACCGTCTGTACCTCTATTTTGAATTTGACAACCAGTTCTACTACTTCCAGTTTGATAATAACGCGGTGTCGGCTTATTCTTCTGACAAAGCGTTCAATGATGCGATTACGAGCGTGAAACCGAAGAATCGCTTCCAGGAGCCTGACCAATCGAAGGGACTTCCTTCATTCACATATAAGTTGGGTAACAGGAGCTTAAAGAACAAGTTTGTGAAGAAATATTTCACTGATATTGAGGAAGAACCCGAAACGGAGGAATAATATGGAACGGATTTGGATTGCAGGACCTTGTGCGGCAGAGAGTCAGGATCAGATACTCACCACGGCGGCACAGCTCATCGCGAGCTCACAAGAAGCAGGGATTGAGCTGAGCTTCTTCCGTGCAGGGGCGTGGAAAATGCGTAGTGCTCCCGATGGTTTCACGGGTGCCGGCGAAGAAGCTCTCCCGTGGCTGCAGGAGGTGCAAAACACCCATCATATTCCCGTATGCGTGGAGGTAATGAATACCAAACAGGTGGAATTATGCGCCAAATACAATATCCGTACTGTTTGGGTGGGCGCACGAACAAGTGTGAATCCCATTGAAGTTCAGCGAATTGCAGATGCCGTGAAGCATTCTGATTTCACGGTGATGGTTAAGAATCCGATCATTCCAGACTTGAAATTATGGATGGGGAATATCGACCGTTTCCTGCAAGCAGGTGTCCAGAAAGTGATGGCGGTTCACCGTGGCTTCACGGATGCGCAAGAGAACGTTTATCGCAACGCTCCTGTCTGGCAACTCCCCATTGAGTTGAAAGTGCAGATACCCGAGCTTCCTATTTTATGCGATCCTTCCCACCTGAGCGGCAACGCAAAATGGGTGCCTGAATTGGCGCAAGTAGCTATGACATACGGATTTAATGGTCTGATGGTGGAGTGTCATTGCTGTCCTGAAAAGGCACTTTCAGATCGAAATCAGCAAATCACGCCTAAGGAATGGGCGGTTATGATTGCCAAACTTGATTTACGTTCTGGCACCACGGATATATCCTTGGTCCAACAGCGTTCTATCTTAGAAAATATTGATAATCAGCTTAGTGAGCTGTTATTTCAAAGAATGGTCACGGCGGATGAGATAGGCAGAATCAAGCGGCAGCAGCATATAGCCGTTGTGCAACCACAACAGTGGCAACAAGTGGTCAAACGTTATCAAAAGCATACGGATGATGCTGAATATCAAGAATTTATTAATAAGTTTTTGGAATTATTGCACCAATCTTCAATAAAACGTCAAAATTAAGGCAAAATGAGTGATAATCAATCAAGACGTAACGGATTTCTCATCTTTTTATGGCTGCTGGTGGCTTTTCTCGGCGGCTTCTCCATTGCATTGCGCTGGAATCCGCACCGTCTGAGCCGCTCGGGCAATGAACAGCTCGAAAAAATGAGCGAAGTGATGCGCTATATCGAAGACTATTACGTGGATTCTGTCAATATAGACTCTATTTACGGTCTGGCTATCAATGCGATGCTTCAAGGGTTGGATCCACATTCCACCTATTCCTCTCCTGAGGACAATAAAACCATGATGGAGACTTTGGAAGGCTCGTTTGAAGGTATCGGCATTCAATTTAACATTATGAACGATACATTGATGGTGGTTTCCGTCATTTCGGGCGGCCCTTCGGAAAAGGCTGGACTGATGGCAGGCGACCGCATGGTTGAGGTGGATGGGAAGTCAATTATCGGCATCAAGAATGAGCAGGCTTTCAAGCTGTTACGCGGCAAGAAAGGCTCTAAGGTGAAAGTCGGCATTTTGAGACCCGGTTTCAAAGACAAATACACCTACGAAATCACCCGCGGAGTTATCCCGACCTATACCGTCGATGTGGCATATATGATTGACAACAAGACGGGTTACATCAAACTCAACGAGTTTGGCAGCACCACCGCCAAAGAGTTCACCAATGCTATTCTGAAATTGAAACGTCAGGGCATGACTGACCTGATTGTCGATTTGCGCAGTAACGGCGGCGGTTTCTTGGATGCTGCTGTCAGCGTGTGCGATGAATTCCTGCCCAACAAGCAGAAAATCGTCTCCATTGAGGGCTCTAAAACCCGTCCTGAAATTATTTATGCATCTCGCAATGGCAATTTCGAGACGGGCAAAGTGGCGATTTTGATTGACGACTTCAGTGCATCGGCAAGTGAGATTGTGGCCGGTGCCATTCAGGACAACGACCGAGGCATTGTTGTGGGTCGCCGATCCTTTGGTAAAGGGCTGGTACAAAGACAGTTCGATCTTTCTGACAAATCCTCTATCCGGCTGACCACGTCGCGTTACCACACACCCAGCGGTCGTTGCATCCAGCGTGATTACGTGAACGGGACGGAAGCCTATTATGAAGACTTGTACAAACGATTGCTCAACGGCGAGATGGAGAGTGCCGACAGCATCCACCTCGATTCCACCAAGGTTTACCACACGCTGAAGGGTCGCACCGTTTATGGTGGTGGCGGCATCATGCCCGACTATTTTGTGCCTATTGACCGTGGTGAAGACCTGAACGCTTACTACGACATCGCCAACTCTTCCGCGCTCATCCAATTCGCGTTCCACTATGCCAATGAGCATAAATCCACCTTGCAGAAACAATATTCTGATGCCAAATCCTATGTTTCTGGCATGGTGATTACCGATCAGATGTTGCAACAATTGGTCAACTATTACGAAAAGAACAGTAAAAAGAAAGTGTCCAAGATGTCAGCCAACTCTTCTAAAGAGCTGAAAATTTGGTTAAAAGCCCTTATAGGACGTAATTTGTACGGCGACGAAGCGTTCTATCCGGTTGTTAACAAGACGGACAAGGTGATTTTGAAGGCGTTGGAAGAGATGAAGTGAGGCAAATCACGATTGTGGTGGGGGACTCCGCGTATTGCGGGAAGGTGAAAGACGAGTTAGCAGTTAGCAGTGAGTAGTTAGCAGTTGGGCGGGGCGGGAGGGGCTCCACGTATCTCACATATCTGCATGTATATGTCCGCAAATGTTTTGCGGGCTTCTGCTGTGACGGTGGGTTATATGTGAGGGTGGTCGGCATAGGCATTTTTGACGGAGCGAAAATATAAAAAAACTTGACTGATCAAGATTTTTACTTTTTATTTGGATGAAGTAATAATCTTTCGTTTTGGTTTTTTGTACGGAATGTTTCCTCTCGGATGCAAATTCTTGCAACCACATTCACATAAAGGCACACTTCCTTGTGGGTCGATTGGAGTTGCTTGATAATACGACAAACAATTGCTGACCCGCAACAGCAAGGCTGCATCTCGACAACTGGAATGTTTTAAACACCACTCTAATACGTCTGAAACACGATGGATTGGTTTGCAACAATTGAGACCCGAAAAGAAATATAATGTGTCATTCTCAGGAACCATCACGATAGATACTTTTCATACAAGCTGGGTGTTACTATATAATAAATGTGGTTGTCGAAAACAAGTAGTGTATCAAACTCCTCAACTAGAACATTGGTAGTGTCAGTCAAATCGAACGCATAAAATTTCCAAGGGCGATTGCCGACATTGTGATAGATATGATAATGTTTCAGAACACGGTAATACTCTTCATGAATAGCTTCGTAATACGAGTTTTCCATCTGAAAAAAAGTAATACGTGCTTTTTCGGCTTGTGCGTTGCAAACCGTACATAGAGCAAGCAATATTACAGAGAGTATTGTATGTTTCATCTGTTCCGATAGATTTCTCTATATACCTTTCTTTGAATACGCTCCGCATGTCTTTCAACATCTCTGATATTATCTGTATAACCAGCGGAACGAGCTTTAATCGCTCTTATATCTGATTTGTTAATATTATGTTCCGCTTCGTGAGCAAATACACCAACCAGTGCGTTGTCTGCTGAAATATTTGCATCATAGGGTGTTCTTTTCTTATAATCATCTATTAATCCTTCATAAAGAGTGATTGTGGCTTCTTTGTATTCACCTTTGATTATGGCAGGGGTTCCATCAAAATATCCATCTGTTCCTCCTCCTATCCAATTGAGGGGATTTCTTGTTCATCATGCGCTTGATGGTATCCGATTCGACTGCCATCGCCTACTCCCTTGTCAATCTGAAAATGAATTTTACATTTGTTGTTTGCCAACTTCATGAATTGTTTTGCGGCTGTTTTGCTACCAGATGAATTAATCATGGAAGCCATTCTTTTCAAGTCTTCAGATGCATTATTTCCTACGGATATTTGACCATTTTTACTTTGATGCACCTTTACCTTTTCACCATCCGTACCAACAAATTCTTTCCCATTCGGATCCACCAACCTAACCGGGTTATCCGCGCAATACGTGTAAGGCGAAAGCGAAGGATATTTCCCCGCCATCGGGTCCACGCTCAGCCACACACTCAAATCGCTGCTGTAATACCGTGAGCCGAAGTAAGATAGGCCGGTTTCGGAGTCGCGTTCTTTTGCGGAGAAGGTGAAAGTCGAGTTAGCAGTTAGCAGTGAGTAGTTAGCAGCTGGGCGGAGAACAGTGGGATGCGTGGCAGTGATTCGAAACGGCAGGTTTTCCCCGGTAGGGGATGAAGCTCGGTAGGAAACGGAAGCGGCGCGGGGTTCCCCAAGCCCCTTCAGGGGCTGGACACATCTCCGCGGATCGCGCGAATCGCACAGATTTCCGCAGAGAGGGTCTGCGGAGGGATGCGCGGTCTGCGGGCGGCATGGGCTATATCTTCGGTTCGAGTCCATTGGTGTATATTATTACCGGGCGAAAGTACAAAATTTTGGGATTGAATCCAATACACTCCTTGCCGTTGATGTAGATGGTTACCCTGCGGGGCTGCTCATTGCCGTAAACCTGTCGTTTTTGGCAAAGATGTTCAAACGTTCGTCACAGGTTGGAACGGTTACATAATACACCTGTCATGCACAAAAAAGCAAATGTAAAAACAATGTATAGTATCATTGCATATTTGGATTTTTTTCTTTGAATCTGATTATCAAACACTAAAGATAATACTTGTACATACTTTTTTTGATAAAGATAAGCAAGGGTCATTAATCCAGAAGGGATAATATACAATAGTATCGCATAAATAGTGGTATAAGATGGACGTATGAACGAAAGAATAGGAATTCCTATTCTTTCAACACAGAGTGACAAAGAGACCAAGTTGACCATGGAAAAGAGATTGATGAATAAAATAGTTGTTATGGTGTCAAACAAATTAATATTAACTGACTCGAGTCTTCCTCTTTGAAGCAGAACATACCCTCCCGCAAAAATACAATCTAAAATATTCATTATCAGTACATTATTTAAACTTGTTATAAACATTGTCAAATCCTCCTCCTGCATCAATGGAATTCCATATGATGGAGAAGACAACACCCCCTGGAAGAGCGTTTAAGCTTGCTCCGATTGATGATGATACCAATCGTGCAATATTTTCTGGAGTAGGGTTGTCAATTACTCGAATTGCAGCAGGAATAACAGACGTAATATTCAAAAGAATGTTAGCACGAGACACAATTTTACTGGCTATAACGATTCTCGATGTTGTACTAGTTACGAGCTTTGCTTCATCTTTCAGTGCTTCGTTTGTAGCACTAGCAGGAAGCCCTATTGCCATAGTTCCAGTACTTACATATTTATCTAATTCTTCAATAACAGAATTTGATTGATTATTCTGACAAAGGTTATTGTCTACTATATCAGGCCGTAACGGATGCTCTTTATTTATAATCACTGGCTTTTGCTCCTCTTTTTTTCCGTTACTATAACAATTCCAGACTTCAGTTCCGATTGCATATTGACCTTCCATTCCGAGAAATGTATATCCGTGTTTTGTGGTTTTCTGGTCCACTGCATTTTCATCCCAACGTATATGGTTGTTTTTGTCTATCACCCAACCGTCAGACAAACCATCTGGATCATATAAAATAATTGGGTTGTTCCTGCAATATGCATATGGCGACGTTGAAGGATATTTCGCAGCCATCGGGTCCACGCTCAGCCACACGCTCAAATCGCTGCTGTAATACCGTGAGCCAAAGTAAGATAGGCTGGTTTCGGGGTCGCGTTCCTTTGCGGAGAAGGTGAAAGTCCAGTTAGCAGTTAGCAGTGAGTAGTTAGCAGTTGGGC
>CAMKLG010000011.1 GCA_946413585.1 uncultured Bacteroidales bacterium | reverse complement strand
GACGTTCACTGCTTCTACGGGTGCGGACAGCACGGTGGTCATGACGCTGGCGGTGCTGCCGGCCACCTACGGCACCATCGACACGGCCATTGTGGAGAACGCCTTGCCGCTCGTCCTTAACGGCATCACGTATAGTGCGGCCGACACCTACACCCAGAACCTTACGAACGCCGCCGGTTGCGACAGCGTCCTTACCGTTCACTTGACCGTTTACGAGAACGTCACGGTCAGCGTTGACAGTATCGTCTGCGAGAATGCTCTGCCGCTGACCTGGAACGGCGTGACATTTACCGGTGCTGGAACGCAAAGTGCGACGTTCACTGCTTCTACGGGTGCGGACAGCACGGTGGTCATGACGCTGGCGGTGATTCCGACCGTTTACGAGTCTTATTATGACACGGTGTTGGCGAGCCAATTGCCGCACGACTTTAATGGCGAGACCTTTGATGGCCCTGCCACTACAACGTTTACCTTCACCTCCTCGGCAGGCTGCGACAGCGTGTTGAACTACAATCTTTACGTCATCGATGACGTGTCTGTCACCGATTTTCAGCAGGAACATTTCCGTTTCAGCTTTAACGGGCAGCAGATCACCATCGTGTGTGACGACGCTGATGCGCTGGTCTCGCTCTATTCCGTCAACGGACAATTGCTGAAACGCGAGCGTGTCCTTTCCGGAGCTACCGCCACAATCTCCCTTTATGGCTATGCATCAGGTTTTTATGTTTTACAAGTTAATGGCAAATCGTATAAAATAGTGAAGCAATGATGAAAAGATACCTGTTCTTTATAATGATAACGACGGTTCTGTCATTCTCTGCGAATCGTCTTTTTGCGCAAAACAGTCTTGTGCTGCACTTGCCCGACACCGTCATCACCCTGAACAGTGTTGACAGTGTCTATTACAGTCATGATGCCAACGGGGTGTTGATGCAGCATGTGGTCACGATCGACAGCCTTTACACCTTTGCTGTGGACGAGGTGGACAGCATGTTCTATTTCGGTCCGGAGGTGACGCTTAACGGTGTGGTCAGGGGCGGCAATCCCGACAGCATGTTGGTGATGACCTTGACGGATGTGCTCCCTGTATCAGACACGAATTTCACCGTTACCGCATTACGGGGCGATTATCGGCAGTTGATAGTGGTGACGAATTTGGATACGCTGCCGTTCATGCTCTACAGGGGTGTGTTGAACCCTGACGAAACAATCGTGATTGACACCATGAGCACGGTGATGGCACTGTTGTCGTGGGTAATGCCGTTCGATTCCGTTTTGGACAGCGATTACGGACAATTTTGCGCCATTGCAGAGCAATGTGAGAGTTTCCCGACACTTTACAGCCTGGTTGCCCAGTCCATTGCGGCCAACAGGTCTTTGGACGATACATTGAATGACCCGATGTATGAAGCTCTTGGAATGGTTTTCGCCCAGATTTATCAGCAGATTACTCCTCCTACACCAATGATGTTTTCTTACGAACAAGGTAACAATACAATGCTCGTGGAGACTTCCGGCAGTATTGTGAATTTGCGGATGCGGAATCTGAATCCGTCATATTTCGGTACAGTGAAAGATAAGGATGGAAACGTACTGAAGCCTTTTTTTGCAGTGCGAACACGTGAAAACTATGGTTTGTGGAGTACTGCTGGTTTCTTTGTCTCACAATTGTTTTCTCAAGATGCCAGTTGGTCTGATTTTAATATGGGAGAATATTCCACCATTGACATGAGTTCACTTCATCGTGATCAGATTTTCTTTAATCTTACTTGTAGGAGTAATCAAGCCAAAGCTGAATTCGGCTTGAAAACGTTTGTGCTCCCGTTGCTTTCTCTTGCAGGATTACAGGTTGATATGGGATCCTGTCTTTATAATGCCGTTTATGACGCTTTTTCTAGTGTGGTAAATGGAATTACAGACAATCTTTTGACGAGTGGTTTTTCTTCTCTTAATACGGATCAAAGGAAAAAGATGGTCGGTACGATTTTTGATAATGTGAGGCAAGCGGGAACCGGTTCCCTGATTAATAGTGCTGAACATTCTGCCAACCCTTTTAGCACTGCTTCACATTGTATGGATATAAAACACATGAAGTTGCAAAATGTTTTGAAGACCATTGGTAAGATGAATAAGATTGTCACGGCTGCCGAAGAAATTTTAAACTCTGTTACCCGCTGTTTAGCATACGCTAATGCTCCAGATGACATTTCGTTTTGCATGGAATGGTTTAACAATGTGGGGGAGGATGCGCACTATTGCACTACCCCTGTTGTTACATGTCCTTCGGGAAACGGACAGGTAGGGAAGCCTGACAGTTTGTTGCAAAATCCCATCAAGTTACGGGTGACAGCCTTTGATCATATTCCGGTGGCGCACAAGCGTCCTATGGCACTGCACATCAAAATAAAGGAAGGTGACGGTGAGTTGGAAGATACATTATTTCTCGTTACTACCTATTCTACTATTGACCCTTCTGTGGAGAGAACAACCAGATGGCGTTTGGGACCTGATTCTTTGCCTCAACGCGCTGTCGCTTGGCTTACACCGCAAGATGATTTCTCGACCTTGTTGGGCGATTCCCTTCAACTTATTGCCTATACTCATCGTATTGACAGTTTCCGTGTGAAAATCAACACATACGCCACCTTCTCGAAAGGAAATCTCCAATACCAGCCTTCCACGAACACGTGGCGGTTTGCTGAGCAACAGTATGACATGATAGGTATGGATAACCTGAACCTTACCAGCGGTGACCATACTTACACTGATTGGATAGACCTCTTCTCTTGGGGAACCGGTAACGATCCGACATACGTCCCAAATAACAACACGTATTATAACAATGGGGGAGGCAATGTCTTTTATGACTGGGGACGTAATCCCATCTCAAATGGAGACAGCGTGGCCGGCCTATGGCGCACCCCTGAGTTTGCCGAATGGAATTATCTCATGACCGGTCGTCCGAACGCAGATTTACTCCACACGTTCGCCACCGTGGTGGATGTGCCGGGCATGATTCTTCTGCCTGACAACTGGCAGATGCCCGACAGCGTTGATTACATTCCGAATATCCATGATTATACGGTGAATGTTTATGATACGGCTTCTTGGGCAATCTTGGAGGATGCAGGGGCTGTATTCCTTCCCGCAGCTGGTTTTCGCTGCAGGACAAGCACTAGTCTGAACTCTTTCACAGTGACGCAGGTTGGAAATGCTGGCGCCTACTGGTCCTCATGGGGCTATCCTTATTATGCGGCAGGCAGTTATGTGGAGCAACGGTACGCCTATCGCATGGCTTTCTTCGGATCCTCGGGCCGTGTATTCCCCTATCAGGGCGTAGAGTGCTACTGGGGGCAGTCCGTGCGGCTCATCCGCACGCTGTAGGCGGATTCTGCTTGCGACTGCGGGGACGCAGTCGCCTCCATATCAGGTGTCAGGTGTTCTCTGAAACTTGAAACCTGGAACCTGAAACCTGAAGTCTGTCTCCACACAATTTTTCTCCACATTATATTGTATTAATTAAAAACAGTTGCATCTTTGCAAGATGAAATGTATATGGTAAAAGTTGAAAAAATGTTTCCAATGAAAAGATATCTTTTATTTGCTTTTTGTGTCCTCCTTCTGGCAGGCTTACAGGCGCAAAACACGGTTTTTGTTTCCGCTTCCGCCTCCAACGACAACGGCGACGGCACCACGTGGGAGACGGCTAAGAAGACCATTGCGGCGGGCATCGCTGCGGCGGGCGGCAACGGCACGGTGTTTGTGAAGGCCGGCAATTACGCCACCACCGCCGAGCTCACCATTCCCGCCGGCGTGACGGTGATGGGCGGCTACCAGCAGTCTTCTGCCGGCACCGACACCTCCCTGCGGCGACTCCCCGGCATCAACAGCAATTGGGGCAACACCTCGTGGTGCACCATTATCTCCGGCGCGGGCAACCACCGCATTGCCACGGTGAACGGCACTTTGGACGGCTGCGTGGCCCGTTATGGCTTTACCAACACCATGGGTGGCGGCTTGCTGATTGACGGGGGCACGGCGCGCTACTGTGTGCTGATTTGGAACGATGCCATCCACGATGACGACGGCACGGCCGAGGGCGGCGGCGCCTACGTGAAGAACAACGGCATGTTGCTCAACAGCGTGGTAA
Organism: uncultured Bacteroidales bacterium; assembly: GCA_946413585.1. Taxonomy (GTDB): domain Bacteria; phylum Bacteroidota; class Bacteroidia; order Bacteroidales; family WCHB1-69; genus F23-D06. The sequence goes on along the minus strand of CAMKLG010000011.1, from coordinate 61,570 downwards.
CCGAGTGCCGGGGCGACAACGGTGCGGGCGTTTCCGGCGAGGACGGCAGCCTCATCAACAACACCATCACCCGCAACTGGCCTTCCCAGTGCGGTACCGTTACCGACTACGACGGCAATACTTACCACACTGTGCAGATTGGCTCCCAATGCTGGATGAAGGAGAACTTGCGAACAACGCACTATTCAGATGGCACGGCGATACCGACCAATTCTTCTACAAGTTCAACGGTTGCATATTGGTATTACCCCAATAATAGTGCCAGTAATGTAGTTGCATACGGTCTGCTTTACAATTGGGCGGCTGTGATGCATGGATCAGCTACTTCCAATGCCAACCCCAGCGGCGTGCAGGGTGTTTGCCCTGAGGGTTGGCATGTGCCGAGCTATGCTGAATGGAATCAATTAATAAATTTTGTTTCCTCTCGAAGTGCTTGGTGGTGTGGTGGAAATTCCGCCAACATATCCAAAGCGTTGGCTTCTAAAACAGGATGGGACTTATATAGTAACAACTGTGCTATAGGTAATACTCCTGCCAATAATAATGCCACGCGTTTTGGTGTTATGCCTGCGGGTTTTCGCTCTTCTTCTTATGCTTATCATTTCGCTGGATATGCCTATTTGTGGAGTACTACTGTGACAGGTAGCTACGTTTACTACCTTTTTCTCGATTACGGACAGAGTTATGTAAGAATTTATTATGGTGAAACGTCTGAAGGACGTTCCCTTCGCTGTCTCAAAGATTCGGAATAAAACGACGAATAAAGAGAACTGTAGAGACGCAATATTTTGCGTCTCTACACCGCGAAATAATAACATAAACGAATATACGACAAAACAATGAATATACGAACAATCATAATGGCAATAATGTGCTGTGCGGTGTCAATGGCGTACGCGCAGACGCAGGTCTTTGTCTCTTCCTCAGGGAATGATAGTAACAATGGCCAGACGTGGGGGACGGCAAAGCAGACCATAGCGGCGGGCATTGCGGCGGCGGGTAACAACGGCACGGTGTATGTGAAGGCCGGTAGCTATAGCGTGGGGTCGCAACTGAACATTCCTGCAGGCGTTTCTGTGAAGGGCGGCTATCGTCTCACACTGTCGGGCACGGACACCGCAGGTCGGGAACTTCCTGGCACCAACAGCCGGTGGGAGAACGCAGCAGTCTGCACGATACTTACCGGTGGCGGTTCGAACCGTATCGCCGTGGTGAACGGGCTTTTGGAGGGCTGCGTGATGCGTAGAGGGGTTACCACGGGACAGGGCGGCGGTGTGTTGATTGACGGTGGCATGGTGCGCTACTGCGTGATCCGTGAGTGCGATGCCATCCAAGAAAGTGCCCGCACGGCCGAAGGCGGTGGCGCTTACATTCGCAACAACGGTGTCCTCACCAACTGTGTGATTACCGAGTGCCGTGGCGACAATGGCCCAGCTGTGGCAGGCGGCCCTGGTTCTCTCGTGAACAACACCATCACCCGCAACTGGCCCACCCACTGCGGTAAGGTGGCCGACTACGACGGCAATGTCTATAATACGGTGGTGATCGGCCAGCAGTGCTGGACCCACGAGAACCTCCGTACCACGCATTACAACGACGGAACGGCTATTCCGTTGGGAAACAACCAGCCAACCTCGAGCACATCACCTTACTATTATATCAACTACAATGCGCTCACTGCCACTAATCTTGTGAATTATGGATACTTGTACAATTGGCCGGCGGTGATGCACGGAGCCCCTTCTTCCAATGACAACCCCTCAGGTGTGACAGGTATATGCCCTCAGGGTTGGCATGTGCCGAGCGATGCCGAATGGACGGAATTGACAAGCTTTGTGAATGGCATTTCCCGTTATCGTTGCAGTGGCTATGACGGACAGATAGCAAAGGCTTTGGCTTCGAGATCTGGATGGAGTTCATCTAGTACGGGGTGTTATGTCGGAAATAGCCAAGAGAACAATAATGTTACGGGATATGCGTCATATCCTGCTGGCTACCGTACAGACAACTACTATGCTTTCAGCACAAACGCTAGTTTTTGGAGTACCAGAGAAAATAGTTCAACCAGTGGGTGGAATCGGTACATGAATTATGATGACAACAGAATGATTCGCAATACAGGAACTAAGTCCAATGCCTATTCCGTCCGTTGCGTGAAACAGTTGGATGAACTTTCTGTAGTTCATACTACGGAGGCTACCCGGAACACATCGACTCAAGCTATGGCAAAAGGATTCTGTCAAGATGCAGGTTCAGAGATAACGAATTACGGTTTCTGTTGGAGCACCTCTCATAATCCTACAATAGAGGACAATCATATTCAAGGGGTTGGTGTGGCTCAATTCTCGGCAATCATTTCCGGACTGTCGGGAGAAGTTACCTATTATGTACGGGCATACGCAGTCAATCATGCAGGGGTTAGCTATGGGGAGGAGCGGACGATAATGTCTGGAGGTTGTGGGGTGACGACCCTCACTGACTATGACGGGAACCAGTATAACACGGTGCAAATTGGTTCGCAATGCTGGATGAAAGAGAACTTGCGTGTTACTCATTATACTGACGGAGCGGGAATAGCGTTGGGTAATTCTATTTCTCCAACGGTGGCTCTAAGATACTATCCCAATAACGATTCGACAATTGTACAGGAATATGGTTATCTTTACAAATGGATTGCTTCAACGAATATGTCAAGCTATAGTATGCCAGAGTCAGGAGAAGTAACGCTTACTGTTAATTCTCTGATGATGATTTATGATAATGGTGGACCAGATGGCAATTATGCAAATAGTCGTAATGCTACGGTAGTATTGGTTCCAGCAGTTGAAGGTGCTCGACTTACCATTGCAGGTGATTATAATACAGAGAATTGTTGCGACCATATTTATGTTTATGATGGAATAGGTACGTCACAGCAAATAGGAAGTTATCAGGGATCAGGTTCTTTAAATGTCACTTCTCAATCTGGACCATTGACTTTAAGATTTACCTCAGATGGTAGTGTTACTAATTCTGGTTTTTCGTTAGCGGTTTCAAGTTCTATACAGTCAATCCAAAAGCTATGTCCTGCAGGCTGGCATATACCCAGTGATGCCGAATGGACTCAGTTGACTGATTATCTTTCTGATCATCACGTGAATTTATGTGGTGGCAATACTGAAAATATTGCAAAATCCATAGCTTCGAATTCAGGCTGGAACAGTTCTTCTGTAGAATGTGCCGTCGGAAATGCTCCATCAGACAATAATTTGCTCGACTTTGGAATACTTCCGGCAGGTGCTTATAACGGTGAATATTGGAAATATGGAGAGGGCGCGTATTATTGGAGTTCTACGCTTTCAGGAACAACTGCTTGGCGTAGAAAATTAACTTATGATAGTCCAACTGTTATACGTGACACACAAAATCCATCAGAGGGTTATTCTGTCCGCTGCCTCCGAGACGAATGAGAGGAGGGGTAGAGACGCAAAATTTTGCGTCACAAGGAGAAACAAAACTAAATATGAATGCAGAATGAAAAATAAAGAATGTTAAATCTAACAATATACCTTGAGCAGCCTCGAAGAGGCAATACGCACGGAGTGCAATTAACCCCACACAAGGCGAAGCCGCAGTGTGGGGCGCAGTGTGGGGCGCACGGAGTGCAAATAACCCCATACAAGCGAAACGCAGTATGGGGTAGGAGCCTGCGTGTCCTTGCAGTCCTCCTCCTGTGCCTCTGCGCACATGCTCACGCACAGGTCTTTGTGTCGGCGGCTGCAACGGACGACAGCGGCAACGGGCTCTCGTGGGAAACGGCGAAGCGTACGGTGTCAGGGGCATTGGCCATTGCCAATGCAGGTACACATGTCTATGTCATGGCGGGGCTGTATGAGGAGGCTGCGGAGCTGGTGATCCCTGAGGGCGTGACCGTCACGGGCGGGTATGCGACCACCAGCACGGGCATGGACACCACGCAACGGCAGCTTCCCGGCGCAAACAGCCAGTGGACGAATCTGTCGCGCTGCACAGTGCTCGACGGTGGGATGACCCATCGCGTGGCTACAGTGCAGACAGGCGGAAGGCTGGAGGGCTGTGTCGTGCGGCACGGCAAGTCCTCCGTCCATGGCGGCGGGGTTTTGGTCGATGGCGGCACGGTGACGCACTGCGTCATCACCCTCTGCATGGCCCACGGCATCGCGGACGACCAACCGGCCAAGGGTGGAGGAGTCTATGTGCAGAACAACGGTATCCTGCTCAACAGCGTGGTCTGTTTCAACCGCGCCGACAACGGCTATGGGGCCGCGGCGGCTTCCGGCAGTGTGACCAACAACACCATCACCCGCAATTACGGTTTCAACTGCGGCACCGTGACCGACTACGACAACAACGTGTATGCCACCGTGCTCATTGGCGAGCAGTGCTGGATGCGCGAGAACCTGCGCGTGACGCACTTCGCCGACGGGACGGCTATTTCCAACGCTCTGACCATCTCTACCTCGGAACCTCGCTACTACAACGCGGGTACCTCCGCCGCCGAGACTGAGACCTTCGGGCTGCTCTACAACGTGGCGGCAGCGCGGCACGGCACCCAGAGCAACTACACCGACAATGCCCCCAGCGGGATGCAGGGGGTCTGCCCCAACGGCTGGCATCTTCCCTCGACCACGGAATTTTCGCAGTTGGCCTCTTGGCTGGCAGCCGACAACGCCTACTATTGCGGACAGTCGGCGAGCAACTTGGCCAAGGCCCTTGCCGCCAACGAGTACTGGCAGACTTCCGACGTGAACTGCGCGGTGGGTAACGACCTGTCTGCCAACAATATCACCCTGTTTGATGCCCGCCCCGCCGGTTCCTATAACGGCTCCTTCAACGGGCTCTACACGCAGGGCTTCTTCTGGACCACCTCCCGGAACGGCTCTTCCAACAGCGATTGCGTCTATTGGACGCTCTCGTACGACAATGCAGCCTTTTCCAGCAATTATACGACTTCCGACAAAGGGTTTTCTGTCAGGTGTGTGAAAAATTAGGACAAAGTTGATGAAACGGATATTTAGCATAGTGATTCTGTTGTGCGGTCTGATCGCGGCGAATGCCCAGACGGGCTTCGGGCTGCTGATTGAGGACAGCGCGGCGGTGTCGGTGTGCAACAATATCGTGGTCAACAACGCGGACGGCGAGGTCAACATCTCGTTGTCGGCCTTCAACCTCACGCAGGCGGTCGGCGGTCTCTTCGTGGATTCGCAGGGCGACTTCCGGCTGCCCACCCATTCGCCCGCGATTGATGCGGGTGACAACGGTTGCGCTGTCGGGCAGGAGGATCTGGACGGCCATCCCCGCGTGGTGAACGGGACTGTCGATTTGGGTGCCTACGAGTACCCGGTGGAGGCCAGAACCCCGCAATACGCGGTGCACCAAACCGGAACGGGACAATTGGTGCTCTGCAACAACATCATCGTCAACAATCCCGAGCATACGGCCATGACGAACCTGACGGCTGTGCCGAGCAACAATATCCTTTCCGACAGCCTGCAGGTGTTTCAGGATGCGATTATCCATTTCGGGCTTTGGTCGCACTCCCCGGCGGTGGATGCGGGTTCGAACGGATGCCTTTCGTTGCCCGTGGACATTGACGTCCATACCCGTGTGCAGGGCAATGCCATCGATGTGGGTGCGTTCGAGTTCACGGTCAACACCGATACGGTCACCGTGCAGGCTTACACGGTGTTTCAGGACAACGCGGTGGTGAGCCTCTGCAACAACATCATCATCAACAATTGCGTCTATTCGGAGAATACCAACGTAGCGGATGTGGCGTATAACATTGTCACAGACGTGGATACGTTGTTTACGGACAACACAGATGATTACACGCCTCGTCCCGAATCGGAGGCGGTGAACGCAGGTAATAATGCGTGCAACTCTGTGGAGAAGGACTTGGACGGACACGAGCGCATCTCGGGCGGCACCATTGAGATGGGTGCTTTCGAGTTGGCAGAGGAGGAAGAGGGCGTGTTCGGGCCGGCGTACGCGGTGCATCAGGTTCAGCACCATACACTTCTGCTTTGCAACAACATCATCGTGAACAATCCCGAGCACGAGGCGGAAACCAACATCGGGGAGGTTCCCGAAAGCAATATCCTGTCGGACAGCATCGCGCTCTTCTGCGACGCGGTGCTCAACTTCAAGCCGACAGAGCACTCCCCGGCCGTGGATGCGGGCGACAACAGCTGCAGCAGCTGGGCCACGGACATCGATACGGTGACCCGTATTACGAACGGCACGATAGACATCGGTGCGTTTGAGATTCCCGAGCGTGAGCCTCAGGATTCGACCTGGGCTGGCGGAGGCGGTGGTGGTGCCGGAGGAGGCGGAGGCGGCGGAGGCGGCTCCGGTGGGGGCGGCGGCACCTGGTACGGCGGGTACGCCATCACGTCGGTGGTGCAGACCACGCCCGACACGCTCACGCTCTGCAACAACATCATCATCAACAACAGCGTCTTCTCCCCGAACACGAATGTGGCAGCGGACTCTTCCAATATTCTGACGGATCAGGACAGCCTATTCACCGACAACCGCGATGATTACATGCCCCGACCCGAGTCCCAGGCGGTCAACCGAGGGAACAACAGCTGCAACGAGGTGGCGGTGGATTTGGCGAAGAGCCCCAGAATTTTCGCGGAAACGATAGATATTGGTGCCTTTGAGCAGTTCGATCCCGATGCGGCGGCATTCGGTCCTGCGTATGCGGTGCATGTTGTCGGCAGCCATAACCTGACGCTCTGCAACAACATCATTGTCAATAATCCTGAGCACGAGGCAATGGTGAATGCCGAATCGGTGCCGGCGAGCAACATCCTCTCCGACAGCGTGCAGGTCTTCGCCGACGCTGTCCTCAACTTCAATCTTTGGTCGCACTCACCCGCCGTGGATGCGGGCGACAACAGCTGCAACACGCTTTCGTTGGATTTTCGTGACAAAGACCGTGTCATCCACGACACCATTGATGTGGGTGCCTTCGAGTTTTACACCGAGACCTTCACAGTGGATACGGTTTACGCGGTGTTGCAGACGGCCGACACGGCGGAAATCTATCTGTGCAACAATATCGTCATCAACAACTGCGATTGGGCGTTGAATGCGAATGTGTCCGCCCTTTCCACGCATAATATCCTGGAGGATAATGACACGTTGTTCGAACACAATCGGGAGAATTATATGCCCCGGGAGAATTCCATCGCGGTGAATCAGGGCAACAATGCTTGCTGCGAAGTGCCGGTGGACCTCTTCAAGCATCCGCGCATTATGTCCGACACTATTGAAATCGGCGCGTTTGAGCTGTACGAAGACATCCCCGACACCTTCATCTGCTATCCGGTGCATCAGACCGATACCACCCACACCCTCTATCTCTACAACAATATTATCATCAACAACCCCGGCCATACGATGAGTGCGGGCGGACATTTCTCCGGCGACCATAATATGCTGGAAGACACGCCCGATGTCTTTGTCAATGAGCAGAATAACTACGCGTTGCGGCAACTTTCACCAGCCATTGATGCGGGCGACAACCAGTGGGCAACTTGGCCGGTGGACCTCAAGGACGACCCACGTATCGCCTGTGAGAGCATTGTCGATCAGGGTGCTTACGAGTTCTCCTTCAGCGACTTTGAGCTGACGTTGTCGGCCATTGAAGTTCCGTCAGACAACTGTCAGGGCTACTATTTTGACTTAACGGCCACGCCCGGTGCAATGCACTATCATTGGACGCATAGCAACGAAGACACCAACGCCGTGCAGGTGTCGCCACTGATTCCCACAGAATATGCCGTCATCGTCAGCAACGGCGGCGAGTGTATCGATACCGCGACGGTGATGGTGGTGCCGTCCTCGATGATGGCCGATTCGTTGGGCGCTCCGGCCTCTATGGGCAAGACCTTCTGGCTGTCATACTTGCGCAACCACTTCCATAATCCCACCCTCACGCTGAACATCTCGGCGGAGGAGGCTTGTACTGGCACCGTGAGCAACCCGCGCACAGGCTGGAGCGTGAGTTTCTCCGTCGCCGACCATTCGGTGACCACGGTCAGCGTGCCGTTGGCGCAGGCTTATAGCCAACAGGCAGGCGTGGTGGGCAATTACGGACTTCTGGTGGAAACCTCCGACACCGTGTCGGTTTATGCCGCCAACTACAACACCAGCAGCTTTGATGTCACTGACGTGTTTCCCGTGGATGCGCTCTCCAACGAGTACATTTTGCAGACCTACACCCCGATGATGAACGCGGAGTTCGTGATTGTGGCCACCCAGGACAGCACTTGGGTCGATATTACGCCTTCTCGGGCATTACAGGGCGGCCATCCCGCGCAGCAAACCTACTCGGTGATGCTCCAGCAGGGGCAGACCTACTTGGGAATGTCGCAGTATGGCGGCGTCTTGGGTGACCTTTCGGGCACAGTGATTCACGCACACGGCAACAAGCCCGTGGCGGTCTTCAACGGCAACGTCTGCGCATTGGTGCCCACCAACAACTCCTACACCGACCATCTGGTGGAGCAGGCGGTGGGGACCAACTACTGGGGCCGCTCCTTCTCCATCACCACCACCGAGAGTCAGAATTTCGATGTGGTGCGAGTGACCGCGATGCGCAACAACACCGAAATCCGGAAGAACGGCACGCATATTGCCACGTTGCAGGCCTACCAAACCCACGAGTTCCAGCTCACAGGCGGTGACGGTTCCTGCTATTTGGAAACTTCCGAGCCTGCCGGCGTCTATCTCTACATCGCAGGCGCTGTGCAGGGCAACTCGCAGGAGCGCAGTGACCCGTCAATGGTCTGGATTCCACCTACCGAGCAGATGCTCACGAATATCACCTTCGCAACTTTCAACTCGCCGGGCATCTCCGACCATTACGTCAACATCGTGGTTCCCTCCGATGCTGTTAGCGATGTGACGCTCGACGGCGTAAATATCGGCGGCCAGTTCGCCCTGTTGAACGGGAGCTCGGACTTTGCCTTCGTACGTAAGCATATTAACAACGGCACTCACACGCTGCATTGCGACGGCGGTTTCATCGCGCACTGCTACGGTCTGGGGTACCACGAATCTTACGGTTATGCTGCCGGTTCCAAGGCGGTGCCGCTCAAAGAGCAGTTGTTCGTCAACGGCATCCTCAATACCGAGCTGCCGCCCGACACGAAGTTCTGTCCTTACGAGCCGATCGAGTTCAGCACGTATGTCAACTATCCGTGCGACAGTGTGGTGTGGAACTTCGGCGACGGCAGTCCGTTGCAGAATGCGTCGGTGGCGGTACACGATTACACTGCTGCTGGCCACTACACGGTTTCGGCCACGCTCTACATCACCAGCAACGGCACGGTGTTCTGCTCCAACCTCTATGCGCGGGTGAAGGTGGTGGAAGGACCTACGTTGACATTCCATGATACAGTTTGCCAGGGAGATCATTACACTTCTCATGGCTTTGATGTGGAAACTTCCGAAAGCGGGCATTTCACCTATACCCGTGCGGTGAGCGTGCCTGGGCAATATTGCGACAGCACCTTTATACTGGAGCTGGATGTGCGCGAGAACCACCTGGTGGTGGAGGATACGATATGCCTGGGCAATTCCTATCAGGATTACGGTTTTAATTTCACGCCAATAGAAACAGGTTTATACACGGATACCATCCATGCAGGAACGGCAGCAGACGGGTGTGACAGTTTGGTGATTCTCCAACTGATGGTGACCCCGAACACAGATACACCGCCTGAGATAGATGGCGAGCTATACCCTTGTCAAGGAGGTAGTTACACCTACAGGGTGGATTCTCTGGCGGGCCTGCAGCATGTGCAATGGACGGTTGCAGACAGCATTATCGTACTTCAGCAGCAAAATCCATACGAAATCACCATGCTGTTTGACACCTACGCTGATTCGTTTGCTATATGTATCTCTGCCACAGGTGGTTGCGGAGTGGTAAGCGGATGCAAGATGGTCTATCCTCAGCCCTACAATTTTGTACAACTTACGGACACTATATGCGTGAATGAAACGGAATATACCGGGTACGGGTTCACGTTGACGAATATTTCTGATAGCAACGACCTGTTTGTCAACCACAGCACGGCGGTCGGCGGCTGCGACAGCACCACAGTGCTCCGATTGGTTATCATGCCCACGTATGAGGTGATGGACACCATTTATGTTTGCGAAAACGAATACCCCTACCTCTATCACGACACGCTTTTGGCTGACACCGGCTTCTACCGGATCATGCTCGCTTCGGAATTCGGTTGCGACAGCCTGGTGAACCTCTTGGTGTCAAGTAAACCGATACATCATACCCATATCTATGACACGGTTTGTAATGCGAAAGACTGGTATGATTCAACCTACACCATTTCAGGAGATTATGATGTGATGTTGGCGAATAGCTATGGCTGTGACAGCTTGGTGACCATGCATTTGACGGTGCATCATTCCGACACGGTTTCGGTGGACAGCACGGTATGCCGCAACGCACTTCCGATCGTTTGGAACGATGTGTCGTTCTCGGATGCGGGTGAACAGTCAGCCCAGTTGCAGACCTCGCACGGATGTGACAGCTTGGTTGTGATGAGACTGTATGTGAATGAGTTGACGGAGGATGCAACCACGTTGACGATTTTGCAGAATGACCTACCCTACGAGTTCAACGGTTATTATTACGACTCTGCTGGAACATACCTCCAGCATCTCACCAACGCCGCAGGCTGCGACAGCGTGTTGACTGTGGTTCTGAATGTGATTGAGAATGTGTCTGCAAGTGCAGACACCACCATTTGCGAAAACTCGCTGCCATTTGAATGGAACGGAGTGATTTTTGAAGAGGCAGGTACTCTGCCGGCAATCCTTACTTCATCGAACGGCGCAGACAGCGTGTTGCTGATGACCGTGACGGTAATCCCGACCACCTACGGCACCCTTGACACGGCGGTGGTGGAGAACGCCCTGCCGCTCCTCATCAACGACAGCCTCTATTCCTCAGAAGGTGCCTACACCCAAACCCTCACCAACGCCCAAAACTGCGACAGTCTCCTTGTGGTGAACGTAGTCGTTCACCATAACGTAACCACAGAAGCCGACTCCACAATCTGCGAAAGCCAGCTCCCCATCGAATGGAACGGCGTTTCCTTCGCCGCCGCTGGCATCCAAAGTGCTGTCCTGACGGCGCATACAGGTGCGGACAGTACGGTAGTGATGCATCTGACGGTAATCCCGACCACCTACGGCATCCTCGACACGGCGGTGGTGGAGAACGCCCTGCCGCTCCTCATCAACGACAGCCTCTATTCCTCAGAAGGTGCCTACACCCAAACCCTCACCAACGCCCAAAACTGCGACAGTCTCCTTGTGGTGAACGTAGTCGTTCACCATAACGTAACTTCCGAAACAGACTCCGCCATTTGCGAAAGCCAACTTCCCATCGAGTGGAACGGCGTTTCCTTCGCCGCCGCTGGCACGAAAACCGCTGTCCTCACCGCCTTCACGGGAGCTGACAGCACGGTAGTGATGCACTTGACGGTACTTCTCACCACCTACGGCACCCTCGACACGGCGGTGGTGGAGAACGCCCTACCGCTCCTCATCAACGACAGCCTCTATTCCTCAGAAGGTGCCTACACCCAAACCCTCACCAACGCCCAAAACTGCGACAGTCTCCTTGTGGTGAACGTAGTCGTTCACCATAACGTAACTTCCGAAACAGACTCCGCCATTTGCGAAAGCCAACTTCCCATCGAGTGGAACGGCGTTTCCTTCGCCGCCGCTGGCACGAAAACCGCTGTCCTCACCGCCTTCACGGGAGCTGACAGCACGGTAGTGATGCACTTGACGGTACTTCTCACCACCTACGGCACCCTCGACACGGCGGTGGTGGAGAACGCCCTACCGCTCCTCATCAACGACAGCCTCTATTCCTCAGAAGGTGCCTACACCCAAACCCTCACCAACGCCCAAAACTGCGACAGTCTCCTTGTGGTGAACGTAGTCATTCACCATAACGTAACTTCCGAAGCAGACTCCACCATTTGCGAAAGCCAACTTCCCATCGAATGGAACGGCGTTTCCTTCGCCACTGCTGGCACTCAAACCGCTCTCCTTACAGCTTCCACGGGTGCGGACAGCACGGTGGTGATGCACCTGACGGTCCACTATCCGTCTGATAGTACCTTGTACTTGACGATTTACGAGCGAGAGCTGCCCTATGCTCTGAACGCCGACACTTACGACTCTGCTGGAACATACACACAGACCTTAACCAACGTGGCGGGCTGTGACAGTACACTGACGGTCGTTCTTGCGGTGATTCCGACGGTGTATGCGAGCGCGGACAGCACGATATGCTCCAGTGAACTGCCGCTCATCTGGAACGGAGTGGAGTTCACGGCGGCGGGTACTCAGACGGCTACTTTGCAGGCGGCGAACGGTACTGACAGCGTGCTGACGATGACCCTGACGGTGAATGCGGTGACCGGCACAACCCTCAACGCCGAAATTGTCCAAAACAACCTGCCTTATGTCTTGAACGACAGTTCCTACACCGCCACCGGCACCTACTACCAGCACTTCACCAACGCGGCGGGCTGCGACAGCACCGTGACTCTCAACCTGACAGTCTATAACAACACCACCGCGCAGGTGTATGCCACGGCCTGCGCAAGCGCACTGCCTTACACGTGGGGCGGCCACGTCTTCGAGGCGGCAGGCACGTTCGTGGACTCGCTGCTGACCGATCATGGCGCGGACAGCGTGGTGACCTACACATTGTCCGTGGACGAGATTGCCGCGACCATCCCGAACGTGACGCACGTGACCTGCTTCAGCGGCAGCAACGGCGCGGCCACGGCCACGGTGACGGGCGGTATGCCGAATTTCGCGTACGCGTGGACGGACGCGGCGGGCGCGAGCGTCTCCACCACGACCTCCATCAGCAACCAACCGGCTGGCAACTACACCTTCTCGGTGACGGATGCCATCGGCTGTGTGGCGACGGCCACGGTGACGCTGAACACGCTGAACGACGCGCTGCAACCCGGTACAATCGCCGAGAACCAGGTGGTGTGCGAGGGCGAGCAACCGCTGCCGTTCACAGGCACGGCGGCCTCGGGCGGCGACAACGGAGCTTACCAGTGGCAGGTCTCCACCAATGGCACGGACTGGACTCCCGCCCCGGGCACGAACAATACGCAGAGCTACACCTATCCCAACATCCCGACGACGGCGTTCAGCCTGCGCCGCGCGTGGGTGAGCCAGAGCTGCGGCACGGAATACAGCAACACGGTCAATATCACCTTGTGGCCCAACACGATGGACACCGTCACGGCGGCGGTGTGCCAGAACGAGGCCTTCGAAGGCTTCGGCTTCGAGGTTACGGCGGACCAGACGGCAGTGCCCGGCGACTACACCTTCGAGCAGCACCATGCGACGGGTCACTGCGACAGCGCGGTGGTGCTGATCCTGACCGTCAACCCGCTGTTCGAGACGGAAGTCGAGGACGTGGTGTGCGAGGGCGAGGGCTACGACGACAACGGCTTCAGTGTCGTGCCGATAGAGACGGTAGGCGAGCAGCAACTGACGCGGGTGTTGACCCTGCAGAGCGCGGCGGGCTGCGACAGCGTGGTAACCTTGCGCCTGAGGGTCATCGACACGGCGGTGCGCATCGTCTCGCTGACCCCGGACTTCTGCGAAGACCTCAGCGCCGAGCTGATGGTGGTCACCGACATGCCGAACTACGTGTGGAGCACGGGCGAGACCGCACCTACCATCACGGTGACGCACTCGGGCAGCTATTACGTGACGGCATCGCAGGGCGAGTGCAGCAACACAGCGCGCTTCGTGATTGAGAACTGCGACGACCAGCTGCTGTTGCCCAACGCCATCACCCCGTCGAACCACGACGGCCTGAACGACTACTTCAGCATTCCCGAGCGCAACCTTCTGAATATTAATCTCTTCGAGATCTGGATTTACAACCGTTGGGGCGAGCTGGTCTATTACACCAACGACAAGAACTTCCGCTGGAACGGCGAATACCGCGGCACCATCCAATACCAGACGGTATATAACTACGTCATCCGCTACACGAACGCTGCGGGGAAACCGGAGTTTGTGAAGGGGAGCGTGACGGTGCTGTAGGAATGAGACGTTGCGCGCAACGTCTCATTTTTTTCGCATTTTTTGATGATTATTTTTTGTAATTTTGTCAACTTGATAGTTGTACAATGGGGTATCGAGACATACGCCTCTTTATTTTATTGTCACCTAGTAAGTTATGTAGTATTTTATCGTTCTGAAATATTGTTGATTATGAATCATTTTTTACGTTTTTTTGAAAACAACGGTGGAAAGAAAATAGGAATGAACGTTCTGTTGGTGGTGCTATTCTGTCTCGTGCCGACACTGATGCTGACAGCACAGATAACCACTACCTCCATTTCCGGTAACGTGAGCGACGGCAAAGGACCTATCCCCGAAGCGGTGGTGACTATTCTGCACGTGCCTACCGGACAGCACTATTACGCATTCACCAATCAAAGAGGCAACTACATCATTAACAATATCTTATCAGGCGGTCCATACACTGTCCGCATTGAGCGTCTCAACTATAAAACGATTATCATTAACGACGTGGAGGCTCCACTGGGAGAGACTGTAGTGGTGGATGCCGTACTGGAACAATCTGCAAAGAAGATTGAAGAGGTGGTTATTTTTGGCGATGGGGAGAACTCCTCCATGAACATCAACCGTGCGGGCATCGGCATCCATCTCAACAGTGACATGATACAGTTGACACCCACGGTAAACCGCAGTCTGTATGACATTCTGAAGTTCACACCCCAAGGTGTCACCACAGAGATGGGAGCATCGTTCGGCGGTGCCAACTACCGGGGCTCTTACGTCACCGTGGATGGCGCGTCGTTCAACAACTCTTTCGGCATCGGATCCAGTCTGCCTGCCGGCGGCACCCCGATTTCGCTTGAAGCCATTGACCAGGTCAGCGTAAGCCTCACCCCCTTCAACGTGCGCCACAGCAATTTCCAAGGCGGATCCATCAATATGGTAACCAAACACGGCACCAACGAATGGCATGGCTCGGTGTACGACTTTTTCACCAGCAGCGACATGCAAGGGCATCGCATTGGCAACGACTGGCTGACCACCTCCCCCACCCTCACCAACAACATTGGGTTCACCCTTGGCGGCCCCATCATCAAAGACAAGCTCTTCTTCTTTGTCAATGGCGAATACACCACCGACCACCAGGCCGGATCAGAGGTCATGTCGCGTAAGGACGAAGACCAGCCCTATGGCGGCAGCACCGGCTTCAACCGTCCCACCACATACCAGATGGAAACCATCCACCAATTCCTTGTTGATAAATTCGGTTATGACCCGGGGCACTTCGAAAACTACACCGTGACTACGCCTGACTTCAAGGCGTTTGCCCGTCTGGATTGGCGCATCAACGATTACAACCTGCTCCAGATCCGCTTTTCACACACCCACGTCTCCACCTCCAGTGCTCCGTCCAGCTCTTTCAGCCCGTTGGGAGGCACCAACATCAGCTTCGTTGCCGACGGCACCACCTACACCGTGAACCGCTACAATGCCGGCAGAATTTCTCCGTTCGCAATGCCGTTCGAATCTGCCCGCTACTTTGAGAACCTGAATTTCTCCTCCCTGGCAGCTGAACTCAACAGCCACCTCTTGAACGGACGTGCCAACAACATGGTCCGATTTACTTGGTCGCTGCAAAATGAACCCCGTACTTTCAAAGGCGGCATGTTCCCGACGGTGGACATTCTTCAGCCATACACCGCCCCTGATGGGAGAACGCAATATGCCATGTTCACCACCTTTGGTCCGGATCCTTACGCATACGGCAACCTGCGCCGAGTGAGCAACTACACCCTCACGGATGAGTTCAACTACAAAACAGGTATCAACAACATCCTGTTGGGTGCCCAAGTGGAATTCAACAACATCCGAAACGGTTTCATGCAAGGTGGTACCGGATGGTATGTCTATGACTCCTGGCAGTCATTCTTGGACGATGCCAACGGGGTTGAAGGTGCAGGTCCCTCGCTCTTCATGATCACACACGCGAACACCGACACTCCCACTGAACAAGTATATCCTTCGTTCTTCCAATCGCAAGTCTCCATATATGCGCAGGACGACCTGGAGTTCAACAAATTTTTCAAGCTCACTGCGGGTCTTCGTTTGGAACTGCCCTTCATACGTTTCATCTACGACAACCGAAATGCTGATTTTGATGCCGTAGCGGCAGCGCACCCTAACAGTTCCTTTGCCGGACTCAGCACCGCCGACGTCCCCAGCACCGATTTCCACATTTCTCCCCGCATAGGCTTCAACTGGGACATCACCCACAAGCGCAAACTCTTCCTCCGCGGCGGCACAGGCTTATTCTCCGGCCGTATCCCCAACGTTTGGTTAGTGAGTGCTGCCGGCAACTCCAACTGTCTGCAATATCAGTATATTGCGAATAATGAAACCACTCCCGTAGTGCCTTTTGACACAGAACTCGAAAACATCATCAACAGTGTCCACGAAGGTAACAACTACAGCCGTTCTGGCCTGCCCGCACCCACCAACGCCACCATTCTGTCTAAAAGCCTGCGAATGCCCACGAGTTGGAAATCTTCCTTGTCCTTGGACGTTGTGATTCCCGGTGATATTAAAGCCACCATTGAAGGAATCTACTCTTTCAACTTCAACGAGGTGTATGCCAAGACATTAGGATATAAGGAAGATGGTACGGTTCAGTTGCCTGGCGAACCCGAAGCACGCACCCATTATACGAGCGAAGACATCACCAACAAATCCGGTTCTCGTATGAGCGGCTACTATCTTTACAATGAAAAGAAACTGCACGGACAATTCTTCTCCCTCACCGCCCAAATCACCAAAGAATTCCGCTTTGGACTGGATGTGATGGCAGCCTATACCTTCAGCCATGCCACTGCCCTTTCCGATGGTTTTGGCGACCAAGTTTCCAGCTTCGCCAACACGGCCAATGTCAACGACTGCAACCGTCCGGAGTTAGGGTTCTCCGGCTATGTGGCGCCGCACCGCGTTATTGCGGCCATCGGATACACCATCAAGGAGGGCAAACACACAGCCACCAAACTCGGACTTTTCTATGAAGGTCTGAATATGGGCGTATATAACGGCAACTACCGTTCCCGCCGCTCTTATCTCATCCAGAATGTCAGTGGACTGACCAGTTCGCAATTGATGTACATCCCCACTGAAGAGGAGCTGGCCAACATGCCGTTCGCTTCTGACGAGGAACGCAACGCGTTTAATGAATTCATCTCCAGCGACACCTACTTGAGCAAAAACAGAGGTCAGTATTCCATGCGCAACGGCGGAAAGTCACCATGGGTAAACCGCATCAACTTCAAGGTGGAACAAGAGTTCTACTTCAACACCAGCGGTCATAAACAGACCCTGAACATGGGCGTTGATTTCAACAATCTCGGCAATCTCCTCTGCAACAAATGGGGAGCTTATCAAGTGTTGAACAATGAAGTGGTATTGACTTACGATAGCGAAAGACAAGAATACTCCTTCATCCCATCTACATGGTCTGTTTACAACAGTTTGTCATCCACGTGGCAGATACTTGTACATTTGAAATACGCGTTCTAAAAAAAAGCTCCGCAATCGCGGAGCTTTTTTTTATCTCGGAACCAATGCGACCCGAAAGCCGCAGTCCTCGTATCGGGAGTGTTTACTGCCGTAATCGCGTCTGCCGCATCTTTGATACGGAGCCGCATAATTCCAACTACCACCCCGCAAAACATGATAAGAACTTTCTTCATCATTTATAGGATTATTCCAATCTTTGTTTTCCGAATAGTAATTCTCGCTATAGAAATCCTGACACCATTCCCAAACGTTACCGCTCATGTCGAAAATCCCCAATTCATTGGCAGCTTTCACTCTCACATCATGCGTGCGTTGCTCACTATTATCGTAAAACCAAGAAAGCTTATTCAAGTCGTTGCCTCCAGAATAGAGGAAGCCCGCACTTTTCATGCCCCCGCGAGCCGCATATTCCCATTGAGCTTCACTCGGCAAGGCGAAGCGATAACCTTCGGGCAATTCTTTCGCTAAAAACTTATTCAAACGGTTGACAAACCGTTGACATTCCGTCCAACTCACGCGCTCCACAGGAAGAGTGTTGCCTTTCCAATAACTGGGATTATTGTCGTGACCCATCACCGCCATCCACTGGGCTTGCGTAATTTCGGTTTCCCCAATATAGAAATCCGACAACTTTACCTTATGCACGGGGGTTTCCGTAACATTGCAACTATCTTCCCTACTGTTGTCACACCCCATTTGCATTTCTCCGCCTTGCACAAAAACCATCTTTAAGGCGATGTGATTCACTGTGAACACGCGGTTTCCAGTGCCTTGCGTCTGCGCCGACAGTCCACCCATTCCGGAAAACGCCATGGCTAGAAATCCCACAGCAACCGCTTTCCACTTTAATATCGAATGCTTCATCGTTCTTTCCAACTTAAAAATACAATCTGCAAATATACACAAAATACGAATACACAGTAACAAATGAAATAGCCAGCCAATAGCTAACCTCTAGAAACCAACCGCTCTTCCGTCCTTCTTCCCTGTGATCTTTTCTCCTCTTGCATTCATCGCCTTCAACTCTGCAATAAGGAAATCCCGAAAAGTGACGACAGTGGATTCCACTCGCTCATAACGAACACCTTCCAATAGATGATCACCACCATCGGAAATAAAGTCCAGCGTAACCAGTTTATACATGCGATTGTCCTCAATAGGCTTTCCCTGGATTAAGATCTGTGTCGGACGGTTATTCTTATACGTGATGGTCGCACCGGAATAGGGAGCATTGAGCTTGTTGGTGAATTTCTCCAAAGCTTTGCGCAATTCACTACCTTTCACCAAGACAAAGGTCATGTAATTATCAAACGGGGAGATGCGGTAAATGTCCCCAACCGTCACATTTCCTGCCGGCATGGAGGTGCGAATGCCCCCGAAGTTCAACATGGACATATCCAAATTGTCAAACGCCGTATCCTTTATGTACTTGGAAGATTCGTTTAACAACAAATCGGTCAGGAAGTTGGAGAGTGGACTTTCCGGCGCGAAAGATTCCAACTCCATCTCCGTATGTCCCACCACCACCTGCATCTGTTTCTCCATCTGATGTCGTTTTTTATCCACATATTTCGCCAATTTTGGATCGACTTTGGCATCATACGTAGAATCCAAACAAATCATCTGATATTGGTAATGATACTTTGGGGTAGAAACATTTTGAGCATAACCAAAGGCGGTTATGCTCAAAATGATACATGAAAACAATGATTTTAATTTCATTAAATTACTTTTTTTGCGGGTTTTGACCACCTTGGCCCATTTTACTGATACCATCGCGCATGGAGGTGTCGGCCTTGATGTTTTCCAATTTGTAGTAGTCCATCACGCCAAGATTGCCACTGCGGAAAGCATCGGCAAGCGCTCTCGGGACTTCGGCTTCGGCGAGAATCACCTGAGCACGAGCCTCTTGAGCCTTAGCCTTCATCTCCTGCTCTTGAGCCACAGCCATAGCACGACGCTCCTCGGCCTTCGCCTGAGCGATGTTTTTGTCGGCATTCGCCTGGTCCATCTGCAACATAGCACCGATGTTCTTACCCACATCCACATCCGCGATGTCGATGGAGAGGATCTCGAAGGCGGTACCAGAGTCCAAACCCTTGGTTAACACCAATTTGGAAATGGAATCGGGATTCTCGAGCACCAACTTATGTGTGTCGGCGGAACCAATGGCAGAGACAATACCCTCACCCACACGGGCGATGATGGTCTCCTCGCCGGCACCACCCACCAACTGGCGGATGTTCGTACGCACGGTGACACGCGCCTTGGCAATCAGCTGGATACCGTCCTTGGCGACAGCCGCCACAGGAGGCGTGTTGATGACTTTCGGGTTCACGGAAGTCTGGATGGCCTCCAACACGTTACGACCTGCCAAGTCAATGGCCGTCGCCGCCTTGAAGTCGAGGGTGATGTTAGCTTTATCAGCGGAAATCAACGCATTCACGACCGGTTTCACATGGCCACCAGCCAAATAATGCGCCTCCAGTTGGTCACGGCTGATGTCAATGCCCGCCTTGGAAGCCGTAATCATCGAATTGACAATCATATCTGGCGGAACACGACGCCAACGCATCAGAATCAGTTGAACTAATGAAACGTGGACACCATTCAGAATAGCGATGAACCACAAGCGCAAAGGCACCATCCAGAAAAAGAGGATGACCAGTGCTAATACGATCACGATAGTGATAATTGTTTGAGGCATAATGTATTAATTTTGATGAGAAGTTTCTACGATAACTTTACTACCTTCGATTTTATGAATGACAATAGGTGTATTTTCGTCAATAAAACCCTGCATGGAAACCACTTCGACCTCAGTGTCTCCAAACAAGCCCGTACCCGTCGGGGCGAGACGGGAAACCGCCACTCCTTCCATCCCTTCATTCAACTTGCCTGTATCAACCTCATTCATTTTACTGTCAATCTGCGTCTTAAGCTGCAGCTTCCGCCACGTCTTCGTACGCATCATCAGCCAAAACGAGCCAAGTGTAACCACCGCCGTCAACACCAGGGTAAGGATACCCACGGTAGTGCCGAACTGGACAAACGACGTGACCACGCCCCCGATCATGCAAAGCACCCCGAGGATAGCCACCACCCCGCCGGGGATGACGAGGAAATCCAGGATCATCAGCACGATGCCGAGGAGGATTAGGAGGATTAAAGATAGATAGCCCATTTTGGTTTAAGGTTTAAGGGTTAAGGGTTAGGGATTAAGGGTTAAGGGTTAGGGATTAAGGGTTAAGGGTTAGGGGTTAAAGGTTATTGAGCGGTTCAAAGTTAAACAAATTTCACGATGTAATAGTTCTTCTTGCCCTTCTGCACCAAGACGTACTTTCCATTGAGGAGGTCGTCTTTCGTGACGGTTTTGTCCTCCTTCACTTTGGTTTTGTTGATGGAGACGCCGTTGTCTTTCAACATACGGCGGGCTTCGCCGTTGGAGTTGAAGACTTGGGTATGCTTAGCGAGGAAATCAACCACGCCGCAAGTTTCATCAAGGACACTTGCGGGCACCTCGAACTGCGGAACGCCCTCAAAAACAGAGAGGAACATCTCTTCTGAGAGGGATGCGAGATTCTCGGCAGTACCTTTGCCGAAGAGGATTTCGGAGGCATTGACGGCTGCGTCGTAATCCTCTTGCGAATGTACGCGCACGGTCAAATCTTTCGCCAAGGCCTTTTGCAGGATGCGCAAATGTGGTTCAGCATCGTGCTGACGTTCCATTTCTTCAATTTCCTCTTTCGTGAAGTGGGTGAAGATGCGGATGTAGCGTTTGCTGTCGTCGTCGGAGCAGTTGAGCCAGAACTGGTAGAAAGCGTAGGGAGAGGTACGAGCGGGATCGAGCCAGACATTGCCTTTTTCGGTTTTGCCAAACTTGCCGCCGTCAGCTTTGGTGATGAGCGGGCAAGTGAGCGCGTAAGCCTCGCCATTCAACATACGGCGGATGAGTTCCGTACCGGTAGTGATGTTGCCCCATTGGTCGGAGCCGCCCATCTGCACCTTGCAGTTCTCGGTCTCATAGAGATGCAGGAAGTCGTAACCTTGCACCAGCTGGTATGAGAATTCAGTGAACGACATGCCGTCGCCTTCGCCGTTGAAACGCTTCTTCACTGAATCTTTCGCCATCATATAGTTGACGGTCAGGTGTTTGCCCACATCGCGGATAAACTCCAGGAAGGAGAACTTGCTCATCCAGTCGTAGTTGTTGACCAGCAGGGCGGCATTGGGTTCCTTGCTATCGAAGTCGAGGAACTTGCTCAGTTGCTTCTTGATGCACTCTTGGTTATGGCGTAACGTATCCTCATCCAGCAAGTTACGTTCTTGGCTCTTACCGGAAGGGTCACCAATCATACCTGTGGCACCACCCAGCAAAGCAATGGGACGATGACCGCAACGCTGCAGATGCGACAACATCATAATGCCCACTAAATGACCAATATGCAGTGAATCCGCCGTCGGGTCAATGCCCAAATAAACGGAACAAACTTCTTTGTTAAACAACTCTTCTGTTCCGGGCATGATGTCATGCAACATGCCACGCCATCTCAATTCTTCTACAAAATTCATGTTATTCAATTAACAATTAACAATTTACTATTCTACAAAAATTTAAGGCAACACCATGGTCACCTTCCACTCTTCGTTTTCCTTTAGCAACTCCCATTGGGACTTCTTGGCCTGCCCATCCACCTTGAAAGAGCAATCACACAAAGCGGTGGAATCCGTCTGCGTGGTGATTTTGGTCTCCACAAACTCCACGTCCCGTTTGTTCATCTCTTCAAGTCGGGCCGACTGGTCTTTCATGCTGTTCTGCAAAGTTTTCACCACAATCTGAGACTGTTTCGTGGAATATTGGTACATATTCGTGAAATCAGCAGTGTAAAAGGCTTTCACAAAAGCTTCCGTAACAGCTTCCGGGGTGTTTTTCTTATTGTTGTTTTGACAAGCGTAAAACAACACACATGCACACGCCAACAGAGCAATCCAAAATCTTCGATTTTTCATATTTTTCTTAATTTATTTCAAACGGCAAAAATACACAAAATTCCAATACAACCCATCATCCCTATTGACACGCCATAATATGAAATCCCTACACTCTATTCCCTACTCCCTACTCCCTATTCACTACTCACTATTCACTATTCACTATTCACTATTCACTATTCACTATTCCCTCGTCCCTCAACCCTACTTCACTAAATCACCGTAATCTTCTTATACCGAATCCTCTTCGGTGTCACATTGCCGAGACGCATCTTCTTGTTCTCCTCATACTCAGTGTAGCTGCCCTCGAAGAAATAGACCTGTGAGTCGCCTTCGAAAGCGAGGATATGCGTGCAGATGCGGTCGAGGAACCAACGGTCGTGGGAGATCACCACCGCGCATCCCGCAAAATTCTCCAAGCCCTCTTCCAATGCACGCAACGTATTGACATCAATGTCGTTAGTCGGCTCGTCCAACAACAACACGTTGGCTTCCGACTTGAGTGTGAGGGCCAAGTGCAGACGATTTCTCTCACCGCCCGACAGCACTCCAGCCTTCTTGTTTTGGTCAGTGCCGCCGAAATTGAACCGTGACAGATATGCGCGCGAATTGATGAGTCGTCCGCCCATCATCATCTGCTCGTTACCCTCAGAAACCACCTCCCAAACGGTTTTCTCGGGGTCAATAACCGTATGTTGCTGGTCCACATAGCCCACTTTCACAGTCTCCCCCACCCTGAAGTCGCCACTGTCGGGCTGTTCCAGTCCCATGATGAGGCGGAAAAGGGTGGTCTTGCCCGCGCCGTTCGGACCGATAACGCCCACTATGCCATTGGGCGGCAGGTTGAAGTTCAAGTCATCAAATAACAGCTTGTCGCCGAATGCTTTACGCACGTGTTGCGCCTCTATGACGTTGTTGCCCAAACGCGGTCCGTTGGGAATGTAAATCTGCAACTGCTCCTCTTTCTGTTTCACGTCCTCGTTGAGCAGCTTGTCGTAAGCATTCAAACGCGCTTTCGACTTCGCGTGACGCGCCTTCGGAGCCATGCGCACCCACTCGAGCTCGCGTTCCAGCGTCTTCATGCGCTTGCTCTCCTGTTTCTGCTCCATGGCCAATCGGTTGGCCTTCTGTTCCAACCACGAGCTGTAGTTGCCCTGCCAGGGAATACCCTCGCCGCGGTCGAGTTCCAGAATCCAACCCGCCACATGATCGAGGAAATAACGATCGTGGGTAACAGCGATAACAGTACCCTTATATTGCTGCAAATGAGCCTCTAGCCACTCCACTGACTCAGCGTCCAAATGGTTGGTGGGCTCATCCAAGAGAAGGATGTCGGGTTCCGTGAGCAAAAGACGGCAAAGAGCCACGCGACGACGTTCACCGCCGGAGAGGTTCTTGGCAGGCGTATCGCCGTCAGGACAACGCAGCGCGTCCATGGCACGTTCCAGCTTCGAGTCGAGCTCCCATGCATCATACTGTTCAATCAAGTCGGTGAGTTCACCCTGACGCTCAATGAGTTTGTTCATTTCGTCATCGCTCATCGGCTCCGAAAACTTCATGTTCACCTCCTCATATTCTTTTAGTATATCGACGATGGGTTGAACGCCCTGCATCACCACCTCCTTAACCGTCAGATTATCATCGATTTGCGGTTCCTGCGGAAGGTAGCCCACGGAATAACCCGGAGAAAAGACCACCTCGCCCTGGTAGGATTTGTCCAGTCCGGCGATAATCTTCAACAGCGAGGATTTGCCGGCACCGTTAAGACCGAGCACACCAATCTTCGCTCCGTAGAAGAAGGAGAGATAAATATTCTTAAGCACTTGTTTTTGAGGCGGATACGTCTTACTGACGTTCACCATGGAGAAGATGATTTTTTTGTCGTCTGCCATTTTGGTTGAAGGTTGAAGGGTTAAGGGTTAAGGTTGAAGGTTTAAGGGTTAAGGGTTAGAGAGCAGATGAGAAGATGAGGATGAGGATAAGATTAGATTAGATTTTGAAGGGTGCAAAAATACGATTTTTTTTCTATTCGCCCTAAACCATAAACCCTAAACCATAAACCCTAAACCCTAAACCCTAAACCATAAACCCTAAACCATAAACTCAAAACCCCAAACCCAAACAATATCAACAAATTTTCAACCGACGTTTTTCATACTATAAAAAGTGTATATTTGCAACCTTAAAAAAATTAGGTTGAGAAAGTTATAAATATTTATAAATCAAATAATTAATAAAAGTAAGATGAAAAACAAAGGACTGATTTTATTCTTTACTGTGCTCATTGCGCTGGTCTGCATCTACTGTTTGTCCTTCTCTTTTGCCTCCTGGAGAGTGGAGAAGAAGGCCGAAAAGTTCGCCAACGATCCGACAGCCATCGCAGAAGTAAAGAAAATGGCAAACGGTGACGTTATGCTTGAGAAACATTTGGTGGACTCCTTAGTGGATGCCCGTACGCGTCAGTATCTGACCAACATGAACGACTCATCCGTCTATCTCGGAAACACTTACAAACAATGTAAGTACAAAGAGTTGAACCTCGGTTTGGACCTGAAGGGCGGTATGAACGTGACGTTGGAGATCTCCATGCCCGATGCTGTGAAGAGCCTGGCATCCAACACTGACGACCAATTGTTCAAAAACGCTTTTGAGAAAGCTCAAGTCGAATACGCCAAGACGGTAAACGGCGACTTTATTGATATTTTCGTGAAGAATTTCAACGCTGAAAAGAAAGCGCTGAACCTCAACAACGCCAACCTGCGCACCTATTTCGGCGAGCGCTCCGGTTTGAAGAATGCTTCCGACGACCAAATCATCACCTACATCCGCAAGGAGAGCTCTGAAATCGTCGATCGTACCTTCAAGATTCTGCGCACTCGTATCGACCGTTTCGGTGTGGCTCAGCCCAACCTGCAAATGCTGCAAGGCGGCCGCATCCTCGTGGAGTTGCCTGGCGTGAAGGAACCCGAACGCGTCACCGACCTCTTGAAGAGCACCGCTAAACTGGAGTTCTGGGAAGTCTATCGTGATATCGTGGGCGGCAAATCCATCCAAATGCGCTTCATGGAAGCGGATGCCAAACTGGCTGAGCAACTGAAGAACCAAAAAGAAGAGACCCCGGCCACCACGGCGGATTCCACTTTGGACGCAGCTCTCGCCATCGACTCCACCCTCGCCACCGCCAACACGGAGGCTAATGAGGATGAAGACGAAGACGAGGAAGACGCTGAAATTGGCGAGGGTGCCATCCTCAGCCATGCAGTCACCGGCGGCTTCAATGTCATCGCCTACTTCCGTGAGGCTGACATGCCGAAGATTGACCAAATGCTGCCTGAACTTCAGAAGATTTTAGGCGACCCGAACGTAGTCTTCTACTGGGGTTCTCCTGAGAAACTGAACAACGCAGGTACTGCATACCCGCTCTATCCTTTGAAAAAGAAAAACGACCGTATCGGACCGCTGTTGAGCTCCGAAACCATCAACGGCAACCGTGTGGTGCGCACCGCCCGCCAGGATGTTGACCAAAACAACCGCGTGGTCGTGACCATGTCCATGGAAGACCAAGCTGCCGACGAATGGCGCAAAATCACCCGCGAGGCCGCTGCCAAGGGTACAAACGACAACCCCACCTGCATCGCCATCGTGCTTGACCAATTCGTCTATTCCGCACCTTCCGTGCGCGGCGAAATCCCGAACGGCAACTCTGAAATTTCTGGTAACTTCACCATCGAAGAGGCTAAGGACCTTGCCACTGTCCTGAACTCCGGTAACCTGGAAGCTGGCGTCAACATCGTCCAATCCGAAATCGTGGGTCCTACCCTAGGTAAGGAATCCATCCGCTCCGGTTTGCTCTCTTTCCTCGGCGCCTTCATTTTGGTCATCATCTACATGTTCTTGTACTACAGCCGCGCCGGTCTCGTCGCTGACCTCGCCCTGCTGTTGAACGTGTTCTTCATCATCGGTATCCTCGCATCTATGGGTGCTGTGCTTACCCTGCCTGGTATCGCCGGTATCGTCCTGACATTGGGTATGGCCGTTGACGCCAACGTTATTATATATGAACGCGTGCGCGAGGAAGTTCGCGCCGGCAAAGGCATCCGCGTGGCCGTTGACGAAGGTTTCAAGAATTCCTACTCCGCTATCATCGACGGTAACGTCACCACCTTGATCACCGCTATCGTACTTTACATCTTCGGTTCCGGTCCTATTCAAGGTTTCGCCACCACGTTGATCATCGGTATCTTGTCCTCCCTGTTCACCGCTATCCTCGTGTCCCGCATGATCATCGAAGCTCGCTTGAAGAAAGGTAAAGACTTCTCCGTTGGCACCGCAGCTACCATCAATGCCTTCACCAACACTCACTTCGACTTCCTCAAGACCAGAAAAGTGTTCTACATTCTTTCCGGCACTTTGATCGTCGTCTCTATCATCTCCTTCATCACCATCGGTTTGCAACCCGGCGTTGACTTCACCGGCGGCCGTAGCTATGTGGTGCGTTTCGACAAGGATGTGGTGACGAAAGATGTCCGTGAAGCTGTCATCAAAGAATTCGGCGGTTCTCCTGAGGTGAAAACCTTCGGTAGCAACAACCAAGTCCGTATCGTGACCAACTACAAGATTGAGAGCAACGATATTAAGGACGACGCTGAATGCGAACACAAATTGTTCGTCGCTTTGAAGGGCTTCTATGAAAAACAAGACCTCACCGAATACGACTTCACGCACTTGACCAACGATGTCCGTGGTATCCAATCTTCATCGAAGATTCAACCTACCGTGGCACGCGAGTTGCTGCGCAACGCCTTCTGGGCAGTGCTGGCTTCCCTGGTGTTGATCTTCATCTACATCGCCATCCGCTTCCGCAACTGGCAATTCGGTATGGCAGGTGTCTTCGCCCTGTTCCACGACTCCTTCCTGACCATCGGTATGTTCTCACTGCTTTACAAGATCATGCCGTTCACCATGGAGATCGACCAGAACTTCATCGCCGCAATCCTGACAGTCATCGGTTACTCCATCAACAACGTGGTGGTCATCTTCGACCGTGTGCGTGAGAACTTGGCACTCTATCCGAAACGCAGCAACTACGACAACTTCAATGCCGCTATCAATGGCACGTTGGGTCGTAACGTGAACACCGCAGCCACCACCCTCGTGGTATTGCTCGTGATCTTCATCTTCGGTGGTGAGGTCATCCGCGGTTTCATCTTCGCTATGTTCATCGGTATCGCGTTCGGTACTTACTCTGGTATCTTCGTGTCCAACCCGTTGGCATACGACTTGCTGAAACTGAAAAAAGATAAAAAAGCGATTGCCGTTAACAACGACAACAAGAAATAATCACTTTTGGTTATTCTAATAGCAAAAAAAAAGGCTGCCGATCAGGTGGCCTTTTTTTTTAGCTATTAGCAGACTTAAACTTAGACTCTTCCCTATTCCCTATTCCCTACCAAACAAAAAAAATACTATCTTTGCACCCCAATAAACTAAACAATGAGAAACGATAATAATAGACGGAGAAATCATAAGAATAGAGAAGGTTCTGAACCTCAAACAGAGAACAATCAACCTAAGGATATAGCTGAAAAAAAGCCTGTTGATTCTAAAAAAGAACAAAAAACAGACGCTGATCCCAAACAGGAGACCCCAGGTAAAAACAATAACGCCGGAAACAACCCAAATCCTAACAAGAATGGCAATGGGAACAAAAACGGCGAACGTAAAGACAAGGACAACAACCGGAAGAGAGGAAAAGCGAGTGGAGAACGGCTGTTGAAAGACCCCGGTTTGGTGCACGCTGAAGGCGAAGAAGAGGAAGACCGCGAATATTTCGACACCATGACAGCTGAAGAGCTGGAAGAGGTGACCAATATGATGCGCAAAAAGACTGCCACAGTCGATAAACAGGACTTGGAAAGCAACGTTCCCGCCGGTGAGGATTGGGAACCTTACCTTGACATGGACATTCGCACGGGCGTTTCCTACGAAGCAGACTCCATTGCGGCCAACATCTTCCACACCCGGGGCCTCAAAGGCTTACCAAATCCAGAACATGCTCATTGTCAGCAATATCAATACAGCTCTTGCAAACTGCCCTCCGTCAACTGGATGGACAACTTGGATATCAGCCTCGAACATCTGGAGTTTCCCATCGCCGAGGTGCGTTTCAAAAACAGCCATAAGGATTTCTACCTACTCCCGCCGAACATCACCTTCCGCGTAGGCGACATCGTGGCTGTGGAAGCCAGCCCAGGCCACGACATCGGCATCATCTCCATGCTGGGGTTGCAAGTGCAGCGCCAAATGCAAGCCAAGCGCGTGAAACCCGAAGACGTGGTCAAGAAACTCTACCGCCACGCCCGTTACGCCGACATCGAAGAGTGGATCGCCACTGTGGATAAGGAATATGCCACGATGCTCTCCTCCCGTTACACCGCCTGGGACCTCAATCTGAAGATGAAGGTCAATGACGTCGAGTATCAAGGGGATGGCACGAAAGCCATATTCTACTATTCGGCCGAAGAGCGCGTCGATTTCCGCGAACTCATCAAAATTTTAGCCGAACAATTCCACATCCGTATCGAGATGCGGCAGATTGGTGTCCGTCAAGAGGCAGCGCGATTAGGCGGCATAGGTTCCTGCGGCCGCGAACTCTGCTGTTCCCAGTGGCTCACCAACTTCCAATCCGTATCCACCAACACCGCTCGCACACAACAGCTCTCCCTCAACCCACAGAAGCTCGCCGGAATGTGCGGCAAACTCAAATGCTGCCTCAACTTCGAGCAAGAAACCTACCAGCGCGAGCTTAAGGAATTTCCCGCCTCAAATGTGGTACTCAAAACCCAAAAAGGCAAGGGCATCTACAATAAAATCGACATTTTCAAAAAAATCGTATGGTACTCTTACGATAACGACCCCTCTACTATCTTCTCCATCCCTTTGGAGAAAGTAAAACACATCATCAAAATGAACGAGCAAGGCAAGATGCCCGACAATCTGGAGGAATTCGCCGTCGTCAACCAAAAGAAGATGGAGGAGAACAACAACGTCAGTGCCGAAGAATTGAAACATATTGCTGATTCCTAACCCATTATGAAAAAATTCCTACTCATTACCTCCTTATTTGCACTGTTCTTCTGCAGCTGCAACCGCAACGAGTATTACGGGGAAGTGACCATGCTCCCCAACGAGAAGTGGTCGATTGACAACCCGCTCCAATTCAAAGTCAACATTGAAGATTCAATGCAATATTTCAACATGTACATCTTGTTGAGAAACACCACCGACTTCGAAACGCAGAACTTCTACGTCTTCATGAAGACGGAATACCCTGACGGTCACAGCGAACAAGACACATTGGGATTCATCCTATGCGATAAATTCGGCAAATGGACCGGCAAAGGCAACGGTCGCCTGAAAGATAACAAATTCCTATTCCAGCCCAAAGTCCGTTTCCCCTACCGAGGCGAATATACCTTCACGGTCACCCAAGGAATGCGCGACGACGTAGTGCAGGGCATTGAAAGTTTCGGTATTGTGCTGGAGAAATTCGAGAAGAAATGATCGATGATTAACGATTAACGTACCAAAAAAAAATATTTGAACATATTCCAAAAAGGACTGAAAGTCCGACCTATGCAAGCCCAGGGTGAGCGAAGCGAGCCCTGGGAACAAATAACGGAAACGAATAACGGGAACAAATAACGGAAACGAATAACGGGAACAAATAACGGGAACAAATAACGGAAACGAATGACGAGAACACAACGATGAAAACAGGTTACCCAATCATTTCATGGTCCACAGAGAACGCGGATGTCATTCCGCCACAATTTAGCCGTTCCGACATCCGCAGTTTTTCCGACGAATATTTTTTCAACATGTTGACAAGCAGCGACCTCAAACCGTTGCTGCACCATGACGTGTGCCTGCCCGTGCCCTGTCGCGCGATCCCTTACGAACCCGCGATGGCGCTGGTGGACGAGCGCAACGGCATCTTCGTGGATGTGGAGATTGACGTTCCTTACGATGGGTGGTATCGCGTGCCGCTGCATTACGTGGAAGGGAAAGATGACGTGCGCGACGAATACTTCAACCGCTGCGGCTGGACAGTGGTGCGCTTCACAGAACGGCAAGTGCGCACACAACCCGAAGCCTGCGTACAATTACTGAAGAACCTCATCAACTGCTTACAAGACAGCTCCGTAGAATTCTCGAGCGGGGTCGTTCCCGAGAAACGTTGGACTTTCAAGGAAGCCGTGGAACAGGAACGTAATTTGTATAGGGAAAAATATTTGGGAATACAGTCCTTTGGATGCCCAGATTACCTGAATTCGTTACATCAAAGCATCGCAAAGAAGCATTTTACAGCTGCCGAGGCACCGCAAATCATCTTTAACGAAGCGACGCACACCTATGCCGACCAGCGCAACACCACTGGAACCGCCGACTATATTTCCGTGACCACCCTCATCGAAAAGTTCTTCCCCTATTTTGACGAAGAGGCTTATATTGAGAAGTTTATGAAAGAGTCAGGGAAGACACGCGAAGAAGTAATCCGCAAAATGCTGGAGCCATCAGAGCGCGGTACCGAGATGCACCAGCAAATCGAGTATTTTCTGAAGGGCAAACCACACCGCGAAGACTTCAAAGAATTCCAGATGTTTCTGAAATTTCATGAGGAACAGATACAGAAGCGCGGCCTGTCATTCTACGATGCCGAAAAGATTGTCACGCTGCCCCAATACGGCATTGCGGGCACTGTGGATGCGCTTTTCCGCAAACCCGACGGCAACTTCGTGATGGTTGATTGGAAGCGCAGCAAACACCTCATCATCGACGGCTATCCCAAAAAGTACGGCATCGGACGCGGCCTCTCCATCCTCTCTCACCTTGACAACTCCAGCTATTACCATTACGAACTCCAGCAAAGCTTCTACAAGTACATCCTTGAGAACCAATACAATATGAAGATTTCTTCCATGATTCTCTGCGTCCTCCATCCAGACTACGACCGGTACTATACGATCAAGTTATCCGACTACCGCAAGGATGAAGTTGAGGAGATGTTGGCGGCGCAGGTGGCATTGGGCAACTAACGGCAATCAACAAGGATTATATCCAATCATTTTGTTGGCCGCCTACGAATATTCCGCCGGTGACGCTGTCGAGATCGTCCTCGTCAAGAGGCCATTCCCCCACGGCCATGAGCTCGTCCTTCAGGACTTGGGCTTCTTTTAATAACTTCACGAGCTGTTCTTTCTTTTGCTCAACTTGTTCTTTTGTCAGTTTTTCCATAATCGTTTATTCTTTGATTCTGTAAATTTCTTTCTGCTTCCTGACATGCATCTTCTCCCATACTTCTATTCGCGAACATACCGGATAACTTGTCTTTGCTGATAGTCATAAAGGGTCAGACGGCGCAGGCGGTAGTAGGTGATCCAATAATTCTGCAGGCTGGCGATTTTGTTCTGCTGGGCGGTCAGCCAGTTCGTCTGCGCCAAAGAGAGGTCGGTGGTGTTCGCCTGTGCCTTGATAAAACGGAGAAGGGTCTGATTGTACGCCTCTTCCGCAATGTTCAGTGCTTCTTGGGAGGCTTCCACAATGGTCTGCTGCTCGTTGAACTCGCTGACCGTCAGCATCACGTCGAGTTCCGTGTCGCGGGCGACCTCCTGTTCAGCACGTTCGGCGGCCTCCACCTTGCTCATGGCGGCCATGTACGCGTTTTTGCGCTTTCCCCAATCAACGATCGGCACGGAGAGCGTCACCATCGCCATGTCCTGCAAAAGCGGGTGCATGTAGGCGTCCACAAAGCGGTATGCCACCTGGTTGAGGCCTATGCTGACATCCAGACTCAGGTTGAGATTCTTTTCCACACGGGCTTTTGCGGCATCGCGGCGTGCTTCCTCGGTGGTCTGACGGCTCTCCATGTAGCGGGGATTGTTCTCGCGGGCATTTCGTACCGCCTCCTCAGTGTCGATGCGCAACCCCTGCATAAGGTCGGGAACTTCCAGTTCTAGGTATGTGGAACGGTCCATCCCGAGGTAAGTCGCCAACTCCTGCATGGCACGAGTGTGGGCGATACGCGCATTGGCGAGTGCGATGCGGGCGTTGGTCTTGTCCAATTGGAGAATGGAAAGTTCCGCTTTAGAAATGCTGGCAATGTTGAAACGGCGTTCGGCAATGGCGTAGATGGTATCGCACGACGCGAGAAACTTCTCCGCCATGCGCAAACCGTCTTGAGCCATGGCCAAGTTGAAGAATTTCTCCACCGCCTGCTCACTCGCCGTCTCGATGCCGTAGGAAAGCTCCTGCTCGGCGCGACTGAGCTTCAACGGTTCGATCTTCTTTGCCCATTTCCATGGGTTGTAGAAAAGTAGATTCTGACGGTATCCCACTGCAATCGGGATGGTCATGAATTGGTTTTGGCTGATCTCGCCGAACGTGTGAAGGAAACCGAGTTGTGAAGAGCCATAGAACTCGCCACCCCACGGCTCCATAGCTTGCGTGATAGTGATGCCCGCCTGGGAATAGATGTCCTGCTGCATCCGGAATTCGTCGATGTCCTCGAACGAAAGATAGCGCCGAGTCATGTACCGCTCATGCAGGAAAGGGGTGGCTTCCAAGGAGATCTGCGGCTTTCGGGTGGCAACCCACGACAGGTATTGATAGCGCGAGATGTCGTACACGCTCTGGTGTTTCTGCGCCGTGAGCGAACTGTCGGTGGCCAGGCGCACGGCGCGTTCCAGGTCAAGCACCACCTTCCGCTGCGCAAAGCCCGTGCCACCCCCGAAAACCATCAAAACCCATAAACCAAAAAAAATCCGATATCTCATATTAATTCATCATTCATAATCATTGATTCCCTTCTCATCCCAAATACTGAGTTCGTCCCTCACGCCTGACCCCTGGCTACCGAACTCTTGCCCCTAACGGGGCTGCTTAGGGAATTTGGGGTATTCTAATCACCTCCACATTCATCCCGTCGAACAGGTCTGTGGCTGTGGTGAGGCGGGCGCGTATGGTGACGGTGCCCTGGGCATCGACCATCGGGTTGATTTCGTTGACCACGGCCTTGTGACGGGCTGTTTTATCAACCAAGGGGATCACTGTGACCTCCGTGCCTGTCTTGAAAAGCGGCAGCTCGGTTTCCATCACGTGGAACTCGACCTGCATTTCCTTGTCATCAATCACGCGGCAGACCACCTGACTGGGTTGTGCCAGCTGGTGGGCTTGGACACTGAGGTTGGCCACCACGCCGTCGAACGGGGCTGTCAGTGTTCCGCTTCGCAGCTCATGCTGGGCGGCCGCAAGTCGTGTGTGCGCGGCCGCAAGTTCACTCTTCGACAAGGCGTAACCGGACTTCACGTCGGCGTTGTGCCTCACCTTTTCGGGCACCGAGGAGGCCTTGTCGGGGTCATAACCCTGCGTGATAATCACATCCTGCATTTTCAAATCGGCCTGCTCCATCTCTAACTGCGCCTTCTCGATGGCTTGCTCCTGCTGCTCGATGGCGTTGCGTAGCTTGAAGACCTCCAGCACGGCAAGGGTTTGCCCCTGCTTGACATGCTGTCCGTTGCGAACCAGCACACGTTCGATGGGCAACGCCGTCTCGAAGGCCAGGTCGGCGTATCGGGTGGCCACCACTTTGCCTATCGTGGTCAGCCTTGCATCCGGCACATCCTCTTCAGCATCGGCGGCTTTTTCTGTGGGCGAGGATGCTGCCTTCGTGGCATCCACAGGCATCTCTTTCTTACCGCAGCCCGCCAGCAAAGCCATCACTGCCGTTATGAAAATTATGTTTTTTATAGTGTTCATATTCAACATGTTATACTATATTTGTCTGAGGCTCATTTCGTAGAACAATCCTTTGTTTTCCATCAATTCCTCGAAGGTTCCCTCCTCGGCGATTTTGCCTTTGTCGAGTACAATGATGCGGTCACAGTGGCGGATGGTGGAGAGGCGGTGGGCGATGACCACGCGGGTGCACATCAGCTCGTCGAGATTGTCGCTGACGGTCTTCTGGGCAATGTTGTCGAGGGCCGAGGTCGCCTCGTCGAAGAAGAGAATGTCGGGTTTGGAAATCAGGGCCCGTGCGATGAGAATGCGCTGTTTCTGTCCGCCGCTCAACCCGCCGCCGCCCTCGCTGACCAACGTGAAGAGTCCCATCGGCATTTTGCGCACATCGTCCTCCAAACTGGCCATCCTCAACGCTTCCCAAGCGTCCTCGTGCGTGGCCCACGGCGCGGTGACGGTGATGTTGTGGAAGAGGTCGCCCGTGAAGAGGCTTCCGCTTTGCAAACAGCAACCGATCTTGCGGCGCAGCGAGGCCTTATCGACCTTCGCCAAGTCGTAATTGTCATAATAAATACCCCCGGAAAGCGGCTGCTCAAAGCCGAGCAGCAATCTTATCAGGGTAGATTTTCCGCAGCCCGACTTCCCCACGATGCCAACATACTCGCCGGGCTCGATTTTGAGGGAGAGGTCATCGAGAATCATCGGCCCATCTTCCTGATAACGGAAAGAGAGACCGGATATCTCGATACCGCCAAAGAGATCCTCCACCTGGGGGGCCTTGTCTTCCATCTCCGGAACTTCCTCCAAAATGGGTTTCACGCTCTCCAGCAGAGGCTTGATTTGTGACAGGTTCGGTATCACCAGCTGCAATTGGGTGATGGCAGCGGTCATCATGCCGAAAGCAGAGCTGAAGGCGATATAGTCGGAGGTGGAGACACCGTTGGAGAGGGTGCTCCAGAAGATGAACATGGTGCCGCCTATGCCTAAAAAGGCCGTGAAGGCAGGATAAAGGCGACTCTTGAGAGCGGGATTGTAGAGGAACCGGGCCGTTTCACTGTAGTGGTCGAGCCAACGGGCAAAGGCGCGAGTCTCGCTGCCCGTCAGTTTCAATTTCTGGATACCCGCGAAAAGGTTATACTCCAGACCGCTGAGTTTGGCTACCCGCTCCGTGTAGTTGTTCTGCACATAAACAGCCCTGCGGTAATTCAGGAGGAGCGCACCATACTGCAATACAATCACGGCTACTGCCGGCCAAAACAGCTTGCCTCCATAAATGTTGACCTGAATGAGATAGATGACGCTCAACACCGCGTTTAACAGGGCACCCACCATCGCTTCGTTGAGGAGGGTGGCGAGCGTGGAGACGTTATTCAGCTTCTCGGAGAGTTCACCGCTGGGGTTTCTCGAGAAGAAGGTCGGGGAGAGCAGGAATGTGCGAGCCATGATGGCATTCTGCACATGCATTTCCGCTATGTTCCGGATTCGGATGATGTAAAGATTGCGGGTGAGTGTCAACAGCAATGTGCTGAGCGTTGCTCCGATGAGGAGACCGGTGATGGGCAACAAGCCGGAAGCGTCACCCGTAGGGATCACGGTGTCGAAGATGAGTTTGTTGGCCATGGGGGTGAACATGGCGAGCAGCACCACCACAAGAGCGCAAATCACCAAGAGCAGAGCATTGGGCCCGGAAATGACACTCCAGGTGAACCCGAGGAGGTCCTTGACCCGAAGCGGGGTAAGCGGCAAGGCCTTGGTGAAGGTGATGGCTTTGGGTTTCAGTTCTTTCTCCATCTCGCGATGCCCCACCTTGCGAATGGTGCCGTCCTGCTCGCGGTATTGGTATCCTAAGCCGGTTTTGGTCGGCATGAGGGCTATCAACCGTCCGTCCGTGGTATAGCCCAAGAGCGGCCCGATGCACTCTTTCCACCAATCGCCCCGAAGCTGGATGTCGCGCATCATAATGCCGCGCGGACGAAGGATGCCTGTCAGCTGTTCCTCCGGCGTGACCATGTCGTTGTCCTCCAGCTCGTAATCCTGGATTTCCAAGGCTTCGAGCACCTGACGCAACGCACTCTCGTCGTTCTGAGGCACCACACGCTTACTGCCGAAAAGTCCAAGCCGTTGGCTCGTCTTCTCGTTCACTTCAGCCATGGCAGCCCGTTCGGCCGCACGACGTTTGTTGATTTGGTTCAAATATATTGCCATTCTAACTCAATATCAATTCACAATTCATTTCTTCCTCTTTTTCTCCCAGGGGTTGCAGCGTTCGTTCCTCACGCCTGCCCCTGGCTACCGAGCTCTTGCCCCTGACGGGGCTGCTTAAGGAATTATATTCAATTATATTGGGGTATTTCCGACTATAACTCCTAAACCGTAAACCATAATCACTCGCTCCTCATCAGCTTCCGGTAAAACCCTTCTTCATTGATCAATTCCTCATGCCGGCCGCGTTGCAGGATCCTGCCTTGGTCCATGACGATGATCTCGTCGCAGTCGCGGATGGTGGAGAGGCGGTGGGCAACGATAATCTGCGTCGGACCCATGCGGCGGATGCGGGTCATCACCTCGTCCTCGGTCTTGGGGTCGAGGGCGCTGGTGGCCTCGTCCATGATGAGGATGGCGGGTTCCTTGGCGAGTGCCGTGGCAATCTCCATGCGCTGCCGCTGTCCGCCGCTGAAGTTCTGACCGCCCTTGACGATCTTGGTGCCGAACCCTTCCGGACGGCTCACAATGTCGGCGCGGATCTGTGCATCGTTGCAAGCGATCATCATGGTGAAATCCTCGATGGAGGGATCCCACATACGGATGTTCTGCGCCACCGTGTCGTCGAAGAGCACCACATTCTGGTCGATGACGGCTACTGAATTGGTCAACTCCTCGCTGGAGATGCTCTCGATGGGCCGTCCGTCGAACAGGATTTCCCCGCTCCAGGGCTTGTAGAGTCCGGAGATGAGCTTGGCCAAGGTCGATTTGCCACAACCGGAGGTGCCGACGAAGGCGACACTGTGGCCGGGCTCGACACGCAGGTTGAAATCCTCAATGAGAGGAGGCTGGAGCGGCGAATAACCGAACGTCACGTGTTTCAGCTCCAAAAGGCCGCCCAACTTGCCTTGAACCACTTCGCCTTCCATGTCGCGGTGGTCTTCCGGGTATTTCATCACATCCTCCACCCGTTCCATCTGACTGCGCATCTCCACGATAGTCTGCGTGGCGTTCACAATCTCGTTCACGGGCGCGAGAAACGCCCCCATGAATCCTTGGAAAGCCATGAGCATACCGACAGTCATCTCGCCTTGTATGATCAGGAAGGCCCCTAACACCAACACCAGCACATTCACCAGTCCGGTGACGACAACCGGCAGAATGGAAACCCAAACCTGCTCTTTGGCGACGTTGTTGTTGACATTGAACTTGTGCGCCCAGAGTCCGCTCCAATATTTGAAGAAACCCGTTTCCGCGCCTGCCGCCTTGATGCTCTCCATATTGTCAATGCAAGAGACGGTTGCTGACACGTATTTTCCCACACTCTGTTCCATGGATCGGGTGAGGTTGATGCGTTGATCCGCGAAATATTTCACCAAAGCCAGGTTCAAGACGGCGGCCACAATGCCGATGATAGTCAACCCGATGGAGTAGGAAAACATCAGGATGACGTAAAGAGTGAGTAATACGATGTTGATGGCTTGCGGGGCGATGACCTCCACCAGCGAATGGGTGATGGTCTGGTTCAAGTGCATACGTTGTTGCAAGTCGCCGACGTGCCGCATGGCGAAAAACGACATGGGCAATCGGAACAGATGCCGGAGATACTCCTTGTTCCCCTTCAATGCCAAGGAACCCGCCACCCGTTTGGCGTAGCGGCTTTTCAGAAGCACCACGAAGAATTGATAAAGAGCAACCGTGCCCATGGCGACGAAAAAGTACGAAACCCAATCATTCTTGTTGCCTGTAAGAATCTCATCCAAGAAGATACGGGTGAAAACCGGGGTGATGAGAGCCACAAATGCGGCCATCAGGGCGAAGATGAAGGTGAGCCAGAACGCTTCGCGCGAACCTTTCATGTTCCGGCGGATGTACGACAAAATGCTCGTCTGCTGGCCGCTTCTCTCGAACTTTTCCGTCGGGGAGAAGGTGAGGCAGACACCGGTGAAATGCTTGCGGAACTCTTCGAGGGGATACTTCACGGGGCCGGAGCCTGGGTCGTTCAGACAAGCGTTGCCCTTGCGGTCGAAGCCTCGGAAGACCACGAAGTGATCGAAATTCCAATGGATGATGGCGGGCTGTTTGCCCTCTAATGCTTCAGGGGGCATGCGGAAGCCTTTGGCATCGAGGCCATAGTTGCGTGCGGCCCGAAGAATGCTCTTCGCGGTGGACCCATCACGACTCACCCCGCAATCTGCCCGCACCTGCTCCAAGGGCAGCCACTTCCCGTAATAAGCCAGAATCATGGCCAACGAAGCGGCTCCGCATTCCACCGCTTCCATCTGCATCACCATTGGCACTTTTGCCACTTTTGCCCCCTTGTTCCTGGCCATAACGACAGCTTAGTTTCCCATTATTGTTTCAGTGGCGTTGTCTATGGCTCCGAAGAGCACACGCCACACTGGTTTCTTTCTGGTAATGATCTGGATGTTGCAGAGGGAACCGTTGCCGATTTTGATATTCTGGCTCTTCTCGCGACTCCACACGAGATTCCCATCCTTCTCATCTAAGGTCACGCGAACCTCGTAAACGGCTTGCCCGTCCTCGATGAAGGCGGCCAAGGGGTCGAGTTTCACACGATTGACGATTTCCTGACGGTTGGTCGGGTATTGTTCGATGCCCACCAGGGTGCCGTAAGCGTAGCCCCAGCGTTCACGTTGCCGGTTGGCGGGGGTGACTTGCACCTGCATGCCCTTTTTGAGGTCGCGCAGCCCGTCATACGTCACATAGCAGAGTATCTCGCGGTTGCTCATCTTCTGCGCCTGGGGCAAGAGCCAGGCCACCGGCTCCCCGGCCTTGAACGGCGTGCCAGGCTGGAGGGTGGAGATGACCACCCCGTCGCGCGGCGCAGCCACCGCCGTGGTGGAGAGGGGTGTGCGGATTTCCACCACCGGGGTCCCGTAAGACACGGCCTCGCCATGCCCCACCAGACAACGACTGACGGTCCCTTCATAGGGCACACTCACCGGCGAGGCTTCCCCGAAAGGAAATACCACCCCCTGCGCGGTCACTTTATAATTGATGGTTCCAAAAACACACCAAAAAAGCACCACCACAATCATGGCGACCATGGCGGCGAGCACCAGCTGGATTTTCGGTGACGTCACACGCGCCATCTCCCGCTCTTCGCTGTGGTCGTCCAATGCAGCAAGGGCCTCTTGGTTAAATATGCTGGACATACACTATGCCCTCTCAACGGTGATATGACGGGTAAAACCGGTCATCTTCAGAATGTCGAAAATATCGTCGTTCACATGTGTCAGCTTCATCTGGCCGCCAAGACTGCGGACGACGGTACGCATCGTGGCCTGCAGAATGCGCAGACCGGAACTGGCCATATATCCCAACTCCGTGCAGTCAATCTCCAAATTGACTCCTTGCTCCAAAGCGGGCTGGATCTCTTGTTCGAATTGTGCGGCATTCAATGTGTCGATGCGCGAACCTGTTTTTACGATAGTCTTTCCTTCTTCCTTAATAATCTCAGTCATAATATTTTGATGTTCTATTTTTTTTGCGTGAATGTTATAATTTTTTCTTCATGGTCAACTGATTCGTGTCGCCTAGCCGTTGGTAGGAGACCTCATTCATGATGTTCTTCACGATGAGGATTCCCATTCCACCCTGCTCGCGATCCATTGGATTCGTTTCAGTGTCCGCATCCTCTTTCGCCGTCGGATCGAAAGGCATCCCTGAGTCAGAGAGCACAAAAGTCACCTCATGGTCGTCACTCTCCGCGGTAAGGGAGATGTCTGCGGTGGTGCCTTCGGGGTAGGCATAGAAGATGACATTGGTCACCATCTCCTCCATGGCCACCTGAAGCTTCATAGCCACGTGCATGTCGAGTTGAAGTTCGTCGCACACGCTCTCCATGAATTCGGCAACGCGCATCAACTCCTGTTCCTCATTTTTGAATATCAATTCTCTTTTCATAACAATAATGACAATTAGTGATGGTAATAAACCCGCAGCAAGGATACGAAAAGCTGTGTCCGATGTCGCGGTCAAAGCCTGTCGCACAATCTTCCATTAGGCCAGATGGATACCCCGGTTAACGAAATTTGCCAAATATATCCATGGGGAGCAAGCCCATCCCGGCGACATTGTCGAGGTCGTCATCGTCGATAGGCCATTCTCCTGCGGCTACGAGTTCATCCTTCAAGGCTTTTGCCTCTTGCAACAGATTATTGAGTTGCTCTTTCTTTTGTTCGATCTGTTCTTTTGTCAAATTTTCCATAATGGTTTGATTTTAAGGGTTAGAAAACAGAAGTGCAAATATATAAAATTAATGAATATCATTCGCCTGAATTCAATTCGTTGTTTTAGTTGGCACGGCGCAGTATCCCTCCACGAAAGCCCATTTAGTGTTATCGAGGTCTCCTCGATCCACCTGCCACACCGTCGAGGTCGTCATCGCCGAGCGGCCATGCGCCTGCGGCCACGAGTTCATCCTTCAAGGCATTAGCCTCTTGCATCAGCTTCTTAAGCTGCTCTTTCTTTTGTTCAATCTGTTCTGTTGTTAAATTTCCCATAATCTTTAATTTTATTGTTTTTACAAATAATATTGTCTTAACCTCTAACCGTTAAGCACAACAACGTCAGGTCGTCGTTGGGGTCTGCGCCTGCGCGGTGTTCTTCCACGGCGTTCATGAGCATTCCGATCACTTGTTGGGAAGAGAGTGACTTAGCACTATCCATCAATTCCAAAAGGCGGGCGTTGCCCAGAAATTCCTGCTGCGGGTTCTCGGCCTCGTTCAAGCCATCGGAGTAAACGAGCAGTTGCTTGTTCCGGATGTCGTCGATGCTCTCGCCGTAAAAGGGGTCGTCCTCCCACAGACCGAGCGGTTGGTTTTCATACTGCATCTTCAGGAACTCTCCGTCAAGGACAGGGGCGTTGTGGCCGCAGTTGCAGTAGTCGAGATGACCGGTCTTCAGGTTGAGCTGCCCGATGAACATGGTGACGAACATGCCGGTTTCATTGTTTTCCGCCAGGGCGTTGTTCATGCGCACGGCGATGTCGGCGGGCATCATGTTCTCAGAGGCAAGGGTGCGGAAGAGTCTTGCGCTTTGGGCCATGAAGAGGCTGGCGGGCACACCCTTGCCGCTCACGTCACCGACACAGAAATAGAGAATGTCGCCCTGCAGGACATAACCGTAGAGGTCGCCGCCCACCTCTTTGGCGGGGGTCATCGCGGCGAACATGTCCAGCCCTTCGTATTCGGGGAAGAGGCTGGGCACCATCGACATCTGGATGTCGCGGGCGATGCGCAGTTCGCTCTCGATGCGCTCCTTCGCGGCAGTGGTCTCCTCCAGTTGGTCGTAGGCGGCTTTCAGCTGTTCATGCGCGGTGGCGAGTCTCTTCTGTGCTCTGCGGCGGTACCACGAGTAGATGATGAAGAATGCCGAGAGCAGTACCAATGCGACCAGCGTGCCAATCAGCCGTTGCCGACTCAGCTTGATTTGCTGCTGGGCAATTTCAGCATCCTTCTCCTGCGTCTGGTAGATGGTGGCCAGCTCGGCGGCATTTTTGTCTTTATATTCCGCAAATGCATTCTCATAATTGTCCGCTATCTTGCGGGCGATGGAGACTACGGTGTCCGTGCGGCCAGCGCCAAGGTTGGCCTTGAGTCTCGGAATGATGCTGTACTCGATATTTTCGAGATTCAGATGACCATATTTGTTATCTGCAGGAATGGTCGTATCAATGAGAGCGAATATGTCAGCGGCCTCGGCATATCGCTCGTTTTCCAACAAATACAGAGCGACTTCCTGCATTCCCTCAGGCAATTCCATGAGTTGATCATACGATTGTCTAAATACCGCATCCGCCAGACTGTCTTTCCCCTGACCTTTCAATATGAGGATTTCATTCATGGGATAATGCCATGCATTTTCATGAATTAAATTGTCGTAAGTTGTGGAATCCAACTGTGTCAAGGCCTTTCCGAAACGCTGGTTCCAAACCTCCGCTTCATCGTAATTCTCTTGCCCTATGTAACTTTCGCATAATACCATCCTGTAAACCATCAGATTGGGTGTCATTTCCACCCCTCTGTCTTTCGCCTGCTTCTCCAGCAGTTCATAAACACGCATACTCGTCTGAGTGGCTTCGGGAAGTTGAAGCGCGGATTGGCAACCAGCTATACTCCACAATAATCCCAATTCATAATTATCGGTCAGTTTGCCTGCTGCTTTCGCCTTCTCAAGGGCTTCGGCCGCCACCTTTATGGCCCCTTTATTATCGCTGGTAGTCATTCGCAACTGTGAAAGTCGGGTCGCCACCCGTAAATAAAAATCCCAGCCCTCTTTTTCCGGATCCACGGCCTGATAGACCTTGTTGTAATAGTGATCTCCGAGTGGTATCTCCCGACTTCTGTCGTACGCCACACCACGGAGAAAATCTGCCCTGTTCTCGGTCAATTCTCCCGCCGTTTCAAGGCTGTCAATGGTGAGCAATATGATGGTGTCACGGGTGTACCAGACTACATCGAACAAGCTGTCATACTTGGCTTCGGTCATTTCAACAGCCTGCTTTTTGTGGCCGCAGCTTGAGAAAGCCACTGACAGCACCGTCAGCGCTATTACGGCGACAATATCTATTTTGGACAAGTGTCTCATTTCATTTGTGATTAATAAATGATGAATCTTGCATCAGCTTCTTGAGCTTCTCTTTCTTTTGTTCAATCTGTTCTTTTGTCAAATTATCCATAATAGAAGTTTAACAAGTGTAAAAATATAAAAAATTCAAATATGGATATTAAAAGAACTTCTATCATTCTGAATTCTTAATTGACCATCACTTTCCGTGGCCTGAACCCTTCAACCTGGAGAATATACACGCCCGCAGAAGGCATCCGGTAGGTGCCGTTAGCGTCCAGACCACTCACAATCAGACGACCTGTGATATCATAAACACGCAAAGAATGACCTTCGGCGTTGGAGATGCTGATTTGCCGCCCTCCTTGCGCAATGAGGCAGTAATGAGTCTCTTCCGTGTATGCGGGTACTGCAACAGAATCTGACGACACTTCGAAAGTGGCTATGAAGAGGGTGTCGCAGATGACATACACAGTACGCGGGTTATCTGTACTGCCGTCTTCCCAAGCTACAAAAGTGTGGTCGGCTCCGGGGATGGCAGTGAGGGTACGCACACCTGCTGTCACCACTCCGCCGCCGTCCACGCTGCCCATACTATCCACTTCTGCACATGCGGTAACCAGGTAAAGTTCTGTATTGGTGGGCAATCCGCCGTAGGCGTTGACCTTGCCGTGTCCCCAGATATTGGAGGGCACCACTGCGGCATTGCCGGTGTAGTGATCGTTATGGGCGGTACCATGCAGGATGGCGCGCACAGAATCCACACCTAACGACGGATTCTGTTGCAACCACAAAGCCACGATGCCCGTCACCATAGGAGAGGACATAGAGGTGCCCATAAAACCGCTATAGTATTCGATGTTTCCGAACCATTCGATGGTGTCATAAATTGGAGAAGAGGACTCATTAACAGCAAAGCGATTGACGGAGGCAACGACAACTTCACCGGGTGCAGTAATATCAGGCTTTGTGCGTCCATCCATCGTCGGCCCTTTGGAGGAAAACAGGGAGATGTCGCCTATCGTATTGCTGCGTCCCGACTTATGGATTCCCTCATACGTGATGTAGTGAAGACGGGTGGCGTATGATCCGACTGAAATGACGGCGTCAGTGTTGGTTCCCTTACCACTTACCGTGTACCAGCTGTCGCCGGCCACCGCTTCTTCCACT
The DNA here is from genome assembly GCA_946413585.1 of uncultured Bacteroidales bacterium. Lineage (GTDB taxonomy): Bacteria > Bacteroidota > Bacteroidia > Bacteroidales > WCHB1-69 > F23-D06. The sequence continues at coordinate 17,113 of CAMKLG010000011.1, read as the reverse complement.
GATTCGCTTGCGGAGAACAGCAGTGTCTGACACCATCCATGTATCTCCGACTCTTGATTGCATTTGACGGTGAGTATCACTTCCCTACCGCTGGGTGCGGGGCCGTCGATGCGAATACCAAAAGTGCCAACAAACGGATGTGAGAGTCTGTCGTCCGGCTCGAAACAAAATTCACAGGACAGAGGTGTGCCATCACTCGTAAACAGTGTCTGAAAAAAGCAAGTGTCAACATCTACGGTGAAGAATCCCGTGAAATCCTCTTGTTGCTGCGTGGTGGTGTTGACCAACGTCAATGCAATGCTGAAAACACTTTCCCCATACAGATAGACACCTCCCCAAAAGTTGCTGTCAGCAGTGAATTGCAAATGAGTAGTCAGGAGGGTGTCTTCAGGGGAAAACTGCTTTTGTATATGAACGTTAATAAGACCGTCATTGCCCGTACTTGCCACCAAGACCAAACTGTCGTGGTGCTGATTCACAAAGGATGTGATGAACAAATCGTCTGGTTCAAATCCCTCATGACATTGTAGGGTTGATCCAAAACTCATGTTGATGACGCAGGGCTTTCCCACAGACTGCGCATAATGGTAAATGTAGGAAATGGCATCACAAACATCTGAACCGAGAAAACTTGTGGCGACAAGCACCAAATCTGCTCCGGGAGCTATACCTTGGTAGGCTGTGCCGTCGCCCGAAGGGGCACCCGAGCCTGCGGCAATTCCAGCCACATGGGTGCCATGGTTTTCGTTCATGTAGTCTGCTCCCGCAGCCAACAGTTCGGCCTCCGTCGTATATTCCGTTCCGTAACTGTACCCTGCAGGAGGTGTGCCAGTCGTGCTCTTTTGTTCCCATACACGTTTCACCCGGAAATGGCCATCCGTACCATAGAACGATGGATGGCCGTACCCAAAGCCACTGTCAATGATGCCTACTACGACACCAGTGCCGTCATAGCCGTGCGGCAGGTGCAGTCCCGCGTGAATCTGGTCGATGCCCAAATTCTCGCGGGACTTGTCAAGGTGGGGCTCGTTTTTCTCACCCACATCGATGGTTTTGCAGATTCCGGACGCTGCCAGGTCGGCAAAACGGTGCAAGGGGATCCTCGCTGTGTAGATGCCGCCTGCGGCACTTCCTACGGTCACATCGTAGGCTGCCAAATCTGACAGTGCCCTGCCATCGGCCAACACAATAAGCGCAGGCACTCTCCCCTGCATAATGCCGTATCGATCCTGCAATTTGGCATATAACCTTTTTTGGGCGGCAGGATCCTTGGTCGCCTCCATCTGCTGTAGATCGTGCAAAAAGTATGCGCTTGCCGCAGAAAGTCCTTTGACCGTAAAACCGGATGCCTTCACTTTGGGCGTTGCCGAATAGTCCAATTTCACTTGGGAATAACCCGCAAACATCAGGCAGAGTAGAAACAGGGTTATTGAGTATTTCTTCATTATTATTTCAATTTGTTCTGGAATTGATTATGGTTAACCTTCGAAACAGTCCGACAGTATGACGTCGCAAAAATACAATTTATTTATTGCGAGTGTCTATTGAAAAAACACCGACAGGAAATCTCAATCGACCGTTGACAAGCATCTCCTCATGAGGATGCCCGAGAAACTTCCGGAAGTTTTCTCAGACAAGCAGAGATCCGCCCAAAATGCACCCCATCCGCCTCAAGAACACCTTCCCTGCCGTCACATGCTTTCAGAGACCAGCACCCAGAGGTTTTTCAAGCCTATCAAAAGTTTTCCAGATGCTGGTCTTGATGCAGTCGAAGAATTAAAAGTCCGCTTCTTTAGTGAATTGTAGCCGTTCGGGATGTTCCGAAATGAGTTTGAGGAACATCTCCTTTGACATGGTTTTCGTTGATGATGTCATATCGAAATCTCCGGAACCGTTGACGTAAAGGCCTATCCCATAAGATCTGACAAACACCACAGGGTCTGGAAGTTCATCTTCATTGAATGTGATCTGGCCCGTCAGCTTGGCATGGAAAGGACGCTCGACTTCAACAGTCTTCACCCAAGGCAAGGTGACGTTGTTCTCTGTGACTTGTTGTCCATCGGCATCCGTGTAAGTCACACTCATCTTAAGAGCCGGCGACATGGGTGAAGCATCAGTCAGCGAATGATTGTCAACTTTGTAAACCACGGAGTTTGTTTCAGGTGTCGGTGTGGGTGTGGGTGTTGGCGTCGGAGTCGGTTCATCTCGTTGACATCCTGCGCCCACCAAGGCGATGACGAACAAGGTCGTGATCAAAAAAGCTATTTTTTTCATCTTACTAAGATTTTTTGAGGGGTTCTGTTCACTCTTTTTAAAAGTCGCGGTACTGTTAGAACCCATCAACAAGTACCACAACTTGGTCATTTTATTATACTATCGTCAGACACAACAACGTCAGGTCGTCGTTGGGGTCTGCACCTGCGCGGTGTTCTTCCACGGCGTTCATGAGCATTCCGATCACTTGTTGGGAAGAGAGTGACTTAGCACTATCCATCAATTCCAAAAGGCGGGCGTTGCCCAGAAATTCCTGCTGCGGGTTCTCGGCCTCGTTCAAGCCATCGGAGTAAACGAGCAGTTGCTTGTTCCGGATGTCGTCGATGCTCTCGCCGTAAAAGGGGTCGTCCTCCCACAGACCGAGCGGTTGGTTTTCATACTGCATCTTCAGGAACTCTCCGTCAAGGACAGGGGCGTTGTGGCCGCAGTTGCAGTAGTCGAGATGACCGGTCTTCAGGTTGAGCTGCCCGATGAACATGGTGACGAACATGCCGGTTTCATTGTTTTCCGCCAGGGCGTTGTTCATGCGCACGGCGATGTCGGCGGGCATCATGTTCTCAGAGGCAAGGGTGCGGAAGAGTCTTGCGCTTTGGGCCATGAAGAGGCTGGCGGGCACACCCTTGCCGCTCACGTCACCGACACAGAAATAGAGAATGTCGCCCTGCAGGACATAACCGTAGAGGTCGCCGCCCACCTCTTTGGCGGGGGTCATCGCGGCGAACATGTCCAGCCCTTCGTATTCGGGGAAGAGGCTGGGCACCATCGACATCTGGATGTCGCGGGCGATGCGCAGTTCGCTCTCGATGCGCTCCTTCGCGGCAGTGGTCTCCTCCAGTTGGTCGTAGGCGGCTTTCAGCTGTTCATGCGCGGTGGCGAGTCTCTTCTGTGCTCTGCGGCGGTACCACGAGTAGATGATGAAGAATGCCGAGAGCAGCAACAGGGCGACAAGCACCCCGATGAGCCGCTGTTTCGATAGTTTCGCCTGCTGGCGAGCTATCTCCATCTCCTTGCCCTGCGTGTCGTAGATGGTGGCCATTTCGGCCATCTGGCTCTTCTTCTGCCAGAAGTATGCCGAGTCGAACAAATCGGCAATCTGCATGGCCACTTTGAGGGCTGTGTCTTTGCGCCCTGCATAGTAGTTGGCACGGAGCTTGGGGAAATAGTAGGCGCTGATCTCCTCTAACCAAGGCTTGTCGATGAAATAGTCGAGGTAGTCGTAGTGTTCGGCGGCTTCTTCATAGCGTTCTGCCGGCATCAGGTATTGGTCGTTGGCTTGGATGATGGCATTCAAGTCGTTGGATGCGTCTTTGATGAACATAGCGTATTCGACGGCGGCGGAATCCGCTTCCCCTTGAATCCACAACTGCAGGGCATCATCCAAATGCCCGTAAATGTTGTAGATCTTCAAAATCTCAGATTCCGGTTCTTTCACCCCATAGAGGTACCCCAGCGTGTCAAGGATACAGAGCCATCGGCTAACCTCCTCCCAGTCTTTCACCCTTACGTAGGCGTCCTTGACCCTGGCGTAGGTGTTGACAAACAGGGGACTGATACGGGAGGAATCCTCGGCGAGCACCTTCCGGCTGTAGGTGTCAAATTGATTCAACACCTCCTTTGCCTTGTCGCGTTGCTCCAGCTTCAGATAGCTACACCCTAACAGCGAGTAAAGATTCATTCGCTGTCCCCAAGTGCTGTGGGAACCATCCTCATAATAAGGCGACAACTGACTCATCTTCTTTGTCCAGCTGTCGGTGTCCAAAGAGTCCATCCAAGCAATCAAAGGCACCGCCACACGCAGGAATCCCTCGTAGTTGTGCCTCATATACAGCTGATAGGCAAGAAAATTGCCGGCGGCTTTGTAATGCCACTGTTGGATATCCGTGGGAGGTATTTTTTCCCACACATGGCTAAAGCTCTCTTCGGCCTTCGAGGAACGGAGAGTGAATAAGTAGAGTTCACCTCGTAACTCGTCAGCGGCCAACTCTGTCAAGTCACCACGTTTCTCCAGACTATCGACAATGAGCTTCAGACTGTCAACAATGAAATCCGCCCGTTTAGGGTCGCCCTGCCAGAAGATATTTCGGTCGAACGAAAAAATGGCACGACGGGCCACAGAATCTGCATCCATAAGCCTTTTTTCCGCCGGAGATAGCATTTCATTGCTTTCATTGTTCCGGCAGGAGGCGAAGACTAACGCGACCAAGGCGAATATCCAAAAACAACGTTTAATACTCATACATAAACAAAGTCTTACCTATCGTCATGCTTAAGGTCTGCCGCCTACGACACCATCATCATAAGTGTAATGATGACCAGGCGTTAAAGGCCCGACACCACCTGCGGCACCGTCGAGGTCGTCATCGTCAATCGGCCATTCTCCCATGGATACAAGTTCGTTCTTCAAAGCATTAGCCTCCTGCAACAGCTTTTTGAGTTGCTCTTTCTTTTGTTCGATTTGTTCTTTTGTTAAATTTTCCATAATCACTAAATTCATTGGTTTTACAAATAATGTCATCTTAACCGTTAACCTTTAATCGTCAGGCATAACAATGTCAGGTCGTCGTTGGGGTCTGCGCCGGCGCGGTGTTCCTCCACGGCTGCTTTGAGCATGTCCACCACCTGACGGGCGCTCATATCTTGCGCACCCTGCATCAGCTCTATCAGCCGGTCATTGCCGAGGAGCTCTTTTTCGGCGTTTTCGGCTTCGTTGAGACCGTCGGTGTAGAGCAGGAACTGTCTGCCCTTGATGTTGTCGATGCTTTCTCCGTAGAAGGGGTCGTCCTCCCAGAGTCCGAACGGTTGGTTTTCATACTGCATTTTCAGGAATTCACCGTCAAGGACAGGGGCGTTGTGACCGCAGTTGCAATAGTCAAGGTGGCCGGTGCGCAGGTCGGCTTTGCCGATGAACATCGTGACGAACATGCCTCGGTCGTTGTCAACGGCGAGGATGTTGTTGATATGGCTGGCGATTTCCGCGGGCGGAAGACCCTGCTGCGCCACGATGCGGAAGAGGTTGCGCGTGACGGCCATGAAGAGGCTGGCGGGAATGCCCTTGCCGGAGACATCGCCCACGCAGAAGTATAGGATTTCTTCCTGGATGAAAAAGTCGTAGAGGTCGCCGCCCACCTCCTTGGCCGGGGTCATCGAGGCGTAGAGGTCGATATCGTTGCGGTTGGGGAATGCCGGGAACATGCGGGGCACCATACTCATCTGGATGTCGCTGGCCACCTTCAATTCATTTTCGATGGAGGCCTTCTGCGCCGTGGTGGTTTTCAGTTCGTCAATGTAGGTAACCAACGAATGCTGCATGTGGGTGAACGATTCGCTCAGTTGCCCGATTTCGTCGGTGCGCCCGTCTTCGGGCAACGTCACGTTGAAGTCGCCCGACGCGATGGTCTCCGCCTGGCGGGCGAGTTTCGTGAGGGGCTTGATTTCATTGCGGATGAACCGACCGCACACCAGCATCAGCAGCAACAGTCCCCCGACCACAGTACCCGTCACAGACCTGCGCAACTTGTTGAACCCACCGAAGATGTCGCTCTCAGGACAGACAATGGCCACGCTCCAGCCTGTGGTGCTGAGCGGTTTGTAGAAGACGTAGCAGTCCTCGCCGTTGACTTTCAGCTGCCGCATACCCGCCTCGCCGCGCTGCATGGCATGCCCTAAGTTCACCATGGCCGTGTCGGGATGCTCCATCGATTCGGTGAAAATGGTCTGATATACAAGTTTTGTCGAGTCGGGGTGCACGAAATAGGTGCCACCCTGACCAATCATGATACTGTAAGAGTTCGGGTATGGCTTCACGGCCGAGATGGTGTTGGAGAGCCATGACAGCGACAAATCGACGGAAAGGGTGCCGATATACTTGTCGTCCTTGTCTTTCAGCGGCTTGCAATAAGAAGCAATCATATCCTTGGAGTAGATGTCATCCGGATTATAGTCGACGAATGGTTCCGTCCAAACCGGACGATCCAGCAGTTTGCAGAGTTGGTACCAGTCCAAGTAAAAGTACTCGTAATGTTCATTGCCTTCCTGGGTGGTCTCGATCACACCATCGTCATTGTAGGAATACGCGGAGAAATATCGACCGCGCTCCGGAAAGAAGTATGGCTCGAAAGCGATGGAGCAACCATTGAGGTCGGGGTTGTTCTCCAAAATCCGGCGCGAATACTCAAACATGAGGTCGGGCGAGTCGAGATGGCGGTTGATCAGCCAGGCGGTGTTGTTGGTGGCCACTTCCACATGGTCCAAGATGTTGTTCACACGCAAGACCGTGTTCTCGAGTTGGTTCGTGGCCCGTTCAACGGCCTCTTTACGGATAGCCTGTCGCGACACGTTGAACATGTAACCCAATGCGGCAATCAGGATGATGGCGGCAAAAAAGACGGTGAGAAGGCTCATGCGCGTGGCCAACGACCGTTTGACGAAGGACAGGATTCTGAATCTCATGGCTATTGGGCGATTAGTTGTTCGTAAGTAACCTCACGTTTCAGCATTTCACACTCCATTAGAAGCTGGCTGAGCTTTTTCACCATGTCGGGACGGAGGCGGAACTCCCGCTTCCCGGAATCGCGATCCACTTGCAAGCGGAGAATCTCTTCCAGCATCAGCTTCTGCAGGGTTCTGTTGGTGATGATGTGGTTCTCCTGCACATATTTCATCACGATGTCGAGGGTCTCATCCGGATGTGCGGCTGCCCATTCCCAACCTTTACGGCTGGCTTGGGCGAACTTTTTCGTCTGGTCTCGGTGCTTGTTGTAGTAATCCCGTGTCACATAGACCCCGTCCTCCTGGAAATTGTAGCCGTGCTCGCTGAGCCGATATACGCATTTCTCGTCCATCGGAAGGCCCGTCTGCAACAGCTGGTAGTATTCGTTATAGCTCATGGCCACCGTCGCGTCGATGGCACCCGCCACAAAGAGATTTACATTCGAGGCGAAGGGAACCCACTCGTAGTCAAGATGTTCTTTGATGTTCACACAACGGGCCAGCTGGCTGGAGCCGGAGGCCCAGATTCCCACACGCGCACCCTTTTGTGTCAACGGGTTCATCCCACGGCGCGACACGATGGTCAATGCGTTGTTCATGGAGGTCTGCAGGATGTTCACCAATTCGATGCCGCTATCCACGATTTCCAGTGCCTGGCTGAGTTGCAGCGTGGTGGCTTGGCTCTCTTTGTTCTGGATGCGCTTCATGGCCGGTTGCGTGAGCGAAGGATGGACGATCTCCACGTTGAGCCCAGCTTCCTTGTAGAATCCTTTTTCCTGCGCCACATAGTAACCGGCGAACTGCGCCTGTGCGGTCCATTGAGGGGTGAATATGAACTTTTCCTGCGCTTGCAAATGGTGAACACCGACCAAAAACAGTAAAAAAACGCTGATGAAACGTGACATCTTATGACAGAACGATATGTTTTTGTTGTCCATTTACTAATTGGGCCTTGATTAAAGAATAATAAAAAATTGAACCCTGCAAAACTACAATTTTTTTTAACACATCAACAGTTCTACTATTTTTTCTCATCCCGTTCTCAAAACAATTCCATAAAAAAATTATTTTTGCGACCTGTAACATTTGGCGAATTTTCATACTTACAATTACGAAACGTACCCTAACCCCTGACCTACAAACCCATAAACCTTAAACCTATAAACCCTAAACCAACATGTCCTTCCTCCAGCAACTTTCCGATGCCATCAACATCCAGCAACAGCGTCAAGACGAAGAGTACAACGAACTTATGAGTCGGCCGTTACAGGAGCGCGTAAATCGCGGCTACACGATGACCAATCTGCACGCAGAGTTCGAGTTTTATGACGGTGCACCCTCACGATGGATAACCATGCCCGCCGCACCGATGCGCTACATTAGCCGCGTGCGTATCCGTTGCGCGAACAACATCTCCAAATTCCGCGAAGGCACACAGGTGCGACTCAGTCACGGCCCGCTCTCTTTCCTCATGGAAATCGAGGAAGACGGTGTAAACGATTTTGTGTTGCGTTCGGGCAGCTATGAAATCCAACGTAACCTCATGGATGCCCGCCATTTCCCATGCAACGGATGGGAAATCAACGCCGTTAACACCAACATCACTCAGCGACTCTTACAAACTTCTTGGGATATTCTGTACGGTAATCCCGACTACTGCGACCACCTCGAACGCTTCTTGACGGGACAATTTCCAAACCAATATCGCGAATCGCCTTCGCCCACATGCGGAAATCCTTCCCAAAACGAGGCCATCCGCAAAGCATTCACCTGCAACTATTTCCATTTGATTCAGGGTCCTCCAGGCACAGGAAAGACCTTCACCATCGCTAAGATTGTGCGCTTCTTGGTGCAATGCGGCAAGAAAGTTTTCGTGACCGCACCCACGCATACGGCCATCAACAACTGCTTGAACGCCATCGCCAAAGAGTTGCAAGATGCCACACTAGTGGTGAAGGTGGGTGAGCGATATCAGGCGGAAGAAATTCTGCACAATTCGCACATCACCCGGAAATCCTCGCTGAAAAAGCACGATTATGAGAACAATCCCGCCTACTCGCAACAGGGCTTTGTCATCGGTGGGACTCCGTTTGCTCTGTGTTCTCCTGCCAGTAAAAAACTGGAAGGCTGGCTGTTCGACTACATCATCATGGACGAAGCCGCCCAAATGAGCATCCCGCTTGCGTTGCCCGCCATCATGCGCGGCAAAAAACTTGTCTTCGTCGGCGACCACCAGCAACTCGACCCCATCGTGCCGCAAAACACAGGCAACCGTTTCTTCGACTGCAGCATTTTCAAGCGTCTGGCTGACCTCTATCCAAAGGACATTACCCTGCTGGATCAATCCTATCGTCTGAATGACAACCTGATACACATTCCTAACCAACTATTCTACGATGACCGTATCTCCGCCGCACACGAAATAGAGCAACCCTACACCCGTTTCACTTGCCCTGCCGCACCACAAATCGTCAACCATCCCTCTAATGAACTGTTGGTGATTCATCATGCGTTCGACTCGCTCGGGCGTTCGCCCTACGAGGCCAACCTCACCACCGACATCGTGTCGGATTTGTTGCGCAACAGCGTGTCAATCCCTCAAATCGGCATTATGAGTCCCTACCGCGCACAAATCCGCGAAATCAAACGCTCCTTATCAGAAAATAAATCAACACAATTATCTGTAAACCAATTATTTATAGACACAGTAGAGCGGATGCAAGGTCAGGAAAAGGACTACATCATTTACAGTATGTCCAATTCAAACCCAGCGGAAGTGGAAGACCGTTTGGAATTTTTCTACAGTCCGAACCGCTTGAACGTAGCCATCACCCGCGCCCGCGTGAAATGCATCGTCATCGCCAATGAGAAGATTTTCACTTTCTGCGATGAAATTTGTCAACAGCCCGGCATTTCAGACCAACTGCGCGAGGGCATGGAAGTTTTCCGTCGCTATTTCCAGATTGCCACAAAATTGGAGATGAAGACGGATGAAGAGGAGGAGTGGTAAACGAGCCTGTCTCAACGTTCCTTGTTACGGTCGCGAAGGTTGATGAAATGCTCGTAACAGTGGGCTCCCGCAAGGTATTGTCCGTTGTCACGCAGACTCTTGAAGATGCGCGTGCGCGTGGCAACAGCCTGCTTGGGATCCCTGTCATAGCGGGCGCAGAACTGCGGATAATACCAAGTACACGACACGGTCAGCATACGCATTCTTGAATTGGTTACACAAAAGGCACTCTGAAGACCTATCTATTTTTCCCTATCTGTCGCTGCATGACAACGGCGCAAGAGGCATCGCCAGTGATTGACATGACGGTGCGCCCCATGTCGATGATGCGGTCAATGCCCGCGGCCACGGCCACACACTCCACGGGGATTCCGGCCGAGGCGAACACCATCGCCATCAACGCCAAACTGCCACCTGGAATGCCCGGCGTGCCGACAGAAGCCACCGTGGAGGCAAATGCGATGGCCATGTACTGAGACATGGTAAGGTCAATGCCACAACAGACAGCCATGAACACGGAGGCCACCCCCAAATAGATGGCGACACCATCCATGTTGATCGTTGCACCCAATGACAGCACAAAACGCCCAATTTCTTTGTTCACGCCCAATTTCTCAGTGCATTGCATGGTGTAAGGCAAGGTAGCCACCGACGAGTCGCTGGAGAAGGCGAACAGCATGGCCGGCTGCATTCCCTTGAAGAATCTCAGCGGGTTGATTCTGCCTAAAAGACCGACTGCGGAAGCATAGACCACACCTGCATGCACAGCAAAACAGAAATAGGCCAATACCAACAAGGCCGCGTAGGAGCCGAGCACCGCCGGACCATTTTCCACCACCACGGGAGTAAGCATACAAAACACGCCGATGGGTGCCAACGCCATGATGTACTCCAAAATCTTGCCCACCACATCGTTGAAGCTGAGGGTCACCTTCCGTGCCATCTCGCCCTTCTCGCCTATATGCACCATCGCGACACCGAAAAAGAGAGCTATCACTATAACCTGCATCATCGCCATAGAACTAACGGGCTCAAGAATATTGTTCGGGAACATATTCACGATCTGTTCCATCACGGAAAAATGTGGCGTCTCGACGGTCCCTGCCGATGCGTCAGCGTTGATTCGGATGACCGGAAGTATGTTTTTCACTAAACTTGGCACCAATAGTCCCAAAGTCACCGCGAAGAGAGTCGTCACCACGAAATAAAGCAGTGCGCGGACTCCTAACTTCCCCACCTTCGAAATGTCATTCATCGACAAGATGCCCGCCATGATGGAGAAAAGCACTAACGGCACCACAATGAATTTCAACAAATTCAAGAAGATGATGCCGAAGGGCTTAATATAAGTATTGACAAAATCGACCTGATGTCGAAGCAACACACCGACAATCACCGCCAGCACAAGGGCGATGCCGATTTGAGCTGTCAAGGATGGCTTTTTCATAATTCTTCGTATATAAAGTGCAAAACACAACTTCTTTGAAACAGTTATGAACTCAGATGCAGAAATTTTATGGCGTCATAAAACCATCCTGCAGCATGTTCGTGGGAAGGGATTAGCTTGCGGTCAGTATCAGTAGTTCTCCGCGTTGATCTCGAACCAGCCCTGGGAGTAGAAGCAGACGGGGCATACCTTGGGGGCTTCGGTGCCAATGACGATGTGACCGCAGTTGCGGCACTCCCAGATGCTGACACCGCTCTTGCGGAAGACCTCTGCGGCCTCCACGTTGTGCAACAGGGCGCGGTAGCGCTCTTCGTGGTGCTTCTCGATGGCCGCGACGGCCCGGAATTGCTCGGCCAGCTCGTGGAATCCCTCCTCGTCGGCCTCGCGGGCGAACTTGTCGTACATGTCCGTCCACTCGTAGTTCTCGCCTTCGGCGGCGTGCAGCAGGTTCTCGGCGGTCGTGCCCACTCCACCCAGATGGTTGAACCAAAGCTTGGCGTGCTCACGCTCGTTGTCAGCGGTTTTCAGGAAGAGGGCGGCAATCTGCTCGTAGCCGTTCCGCTGGGCCACGGAGGCGTAGTAGGTGTATTTGTTGCGGGCCATGCTCTCGCCGGCGAAAGCGGCCTCCAAGTTCTTCTCCGTGCGCGTGCCGGCGTACTTGCCAGGATTTGCGGGCGCATGGGCTTCCGCAACGACTTTTTCGAAGTCCGAGGCGGGATGCTTGCAGATGGGACAGATGAAGTCCTCAGGGAGCTCCTCGCCCACATATTCGTAACCGCAGATGGTGCAACGCCAAATGGTCTTGCCCTCGGCGGTCTGCCCCACAGGTTGCGGCTTCGGCTTGATGTGCTCCATGTAGTAGCTATACGTGGCGGAAGGCACCTCGTTGAGCACTTCCGCTTCTGCGACGGGCCCGATGAAGAGAACGTGAGAGCCGAGATCTACGACCTGCTCCACCTCGACGGAAATGTAAGCGTTGGTGCCGCGGGTGACGGCTAATGTGCCGTTCGCGACACGGCGGCAGTCCTTGAAGTCGGCGAACTTATCGACTTCGCGACCGCTCTGGAAGCCGAAGTGCTTGAACAACTCGAAATCGGCGGCCTCACTGATGATGGAGGCGGTAAACCGGCGCGAATGCTGGATGAGTTCGGTGGTCAGGTTGCCCTTGTTGAGAGCCACGGAAATGCGATCGGGCTGCATGGCCACCTGCGCGATGGTATTGCTAATGCAGCCATTGTCGCGGCCGCCGTCACATGTGGTGATGACGAACAGGCCGTACTGGATGTTGAAAAGGGGGTTACTCATAAAAACAGAATTATTAAAAGTGCAAAAATACAATTTTCCTGATGAAATCAAGACACTTCAATTATGTAATACCGTCTCCGAATCTATGATGAATCTTCTCACCACATCGCGTTCAATGTCTCCCAGTATCAACTAGTTTTTCACATAGCTTTGTTTGCTTAATGGCTTTGTCAGCATCTCGTCTGAAAGGGTGAAACTGAATTGCGGATTGTAATCTTTCGACGAAATCATCGACCACATCTCTGGATCGGTTCAAAGAGAAATTCAATGAGCGCATTAGTGTTAGCTATGTCATTCATCCGAATAATTTCCAGATAGAAAAAGGCATCGTGAAAATTACGCCCACTCAAAACTCCCTTCCCCGCCCGCGCCGATCTCGAAGTGGCATTTGGCGATGCCGAGGTCGAGTTTGGCATAGCCTATGAGGGAGAACTTCGCCTTGGCCTCCACACGGTTGTCATCGTGCAGGACAAACACGAACTTCTGCTGGTTCACGGCCGTGGGTGCCAACAACGCGGCCTCCACGCCACGCCCGAACCACGCAGGGAAAGGCTTGCCGTGGTCGGCAGTGCGGCGGTCGTCCGTCACATCGGCGACAGTCCTTTTCTGAGGGTGCTGGACCCCTTGGTTGGCACCGTAACCGAGCGACACCACGCAGACGAGCGTCTCGCCGTCGTCCACCTTGTACTGGTCGGGCTGTTTGCGGAAGGAGAGCCCCACCCAGCAGGTGTTCAGCCCGAGCGTTTGCGCCAACAGGATCACCTTCTCGCCGTAGTAGCCGAGTTTCACGTCGTCGCCTTTCTTGCAGATCATGGCGATGTAGTTGCGCACGCCGCGGAACTTGCCGTACTTGGCCATCCCGCCGGCAAAGGCGTTGGGTTCCTCTGTCACTAACTGTATATGCAATCCACCCTCGCGGTTGCACTCGTCGATGAGGGTTTGCAATTGCTGTACTTTCTCCGCCTCGATGGGCTTTTCAATGTATTGCCGCACGCTGTGGCGGGCAACGATGGCTTCTTGTAAGGTCATAATGGGTCTATTTATGGTTATTCTTTACACATTCGTTCTATCAACGCATTATGCTGAGGGTACTGTTTCAGCAACTCATTCTTCTTGGCCAGCTCGAAGTTTTCGAATCGGAAGGCAGGACCGACGGCGCACCCGGCAAGACAGAAACCGCGTTTGGAGGGGATCTCGGCGGCGAACCACTGCTCCGGATAGATGAGCACCTGCATCTCGTTTTGTTCGGAAAGCTGATGGACGTTCAGCGTCCCGTCCGGATCAATCACATAGATGTTGAGCGGTTCGCCTGCGTGGAAATACCAGATTTCCACCATGTTGTGCAGTCGATGGAACGCCGACATGTCGTTGGCGGTCAGCATGTAATAGATGGTGGAAACCGCTTTGTCGCCTGTTTCGTCGTTGCCGAACAGCTGGCGGTAATAGCCTCCCTCGGGATGGGGCTCAAGGCCAAGTTTCTGAATAAATTCTGTAGCGTTCATAATTTATTAGGGATTTTTACAACATATCTTATAATACCGCTTCCTTATCACCACTATTCGCACTATCCAAATCGCGAAGAAGACATCGGACAGGATTTTGTAGAGCGGGGGCATCGTGACGAACCAGGAAATAATCCAGAGGACAAGGTCGATGTCGAACAGGATGTTCCAGAGTCGTTCGCGGTCGTGGAACGTGCAGAGAACCTCGCCGTTTTGCGGAATCTCCACCTGTGTGGTGGATGACAGCGACAGGTCGATGCTCTTGCCGCTTTCCCCAAAACGCAACGGGCCTCCGAACTGCACTTTAAGACTGTATTTCCCAGGCGGCGCTTCAATGCGCAGGTCGTGGTCCTTCATCATCCCGGCGAAAAAACCGTTGATGAAGACCGCGTGCGGCAGCTTCGGCTCGTACCAGTGGCGGATATGGCGGACGGTCAACATGATATCCGAAATCAGGCTTCTTTTACAAACAAGTCGTCCATCTTCACCTGCGTTTGCACGATGCCGCTATGGGCGTTCTGCCGGACTCCGTAAGTGGTGATCATGACCAACTGCAAGGCTTTGCGCGTATGAGTGGCTTCGCGGAATACCTGAAGTTTCTTTCTGAGCCTCTCCTCATAATCCTTGTCGATGGCAAACTCATCCACGGAGAACTTGATTTCGCCAATGTTGATCGTACGGTCGCGACGGTCGATGATGAGGTCAATCTGCGCCTTCCCGCTTTCCGAAGAACCCTGCCAAGTGGAAATGTCCGTCAACAATGCGCTGATTCCGATGGCTTTTTTGACTTGGTTGATATGATCTTTGCATACTTGCTCAAAGGTCTGCCCCGCCCAGCTGCTTTTTGCCGGGTTGTCGAGAATGTGGCTCCAAAAGTGTTCGTCGGGATTTTGCTTCCCTTTCAAAAAGCGAAGGTAAAACAGCGTGAAATAGTCTGAGAGCTGGTACACCACGTTCTTCTCATTATAGCCAAAGGTGCTGTATGTCCTTGCGAACTGGCAGTCCGACATGTTTTTCAGCATTTCCGTGAGAAGTCCGTTGTCTTCTAAATGTGTTTCGTTGACGATCTCTTTCCGGGTGAGGCCCGATTTCTTCGTGGCCAACGCTTCAATGATTTTCAGGTATCCTTTCGAAGTACCGAACAAGGTCGCGTAAAGGTGGTCGAACTCATCCCACAGCGGGCCTTTGGGCTTGAAGAACACAGCATCGATATTGGCGAGGTAAGAGAGCTCGTTGTCGAGGAGTTTCAGATAATAAGGGATGCCGCCCATCGTCATGTAGCACTCCACGATGTCGTAACGGTTCCAATGGATGCCCCGCGAGACCAAATACCTTTCTGTTTCCTCGAGGGTGAACGGTTTCAGGTAGAGCCGTCGTGCGGCACGGTTGAACAAGCCACCCTTGTCGGACAGGATTTTTTTGGTGATCCACGTGGTAGCGGAGCCGCACACCACCAGCATGATGTCGTTCTGCTGGGCACCCCAACCGTTCCAGAAAGATTCGAATGCCGCCAAGAACTCGCTCTGCCGTGTGTCCAACCACGGAAGCTCGTCGATAAAGACGATTTTCTTCCTGTCTTCGTTAATGTTTTTCAGGAGTTTCTTCAGTTCGGCAAAAGCCTCCAACCAGTTCGCCGGCGTCTTCTTCACGTCTGCGCCATATTCCTGCAGGGCGAGGTAGAAGTTCTTGAGTTGCGTCTTCTTGGGTTTCTTGTAAAGTCCCGTGACCTTGAAATCGTACGTGTCGTCGAAGAACTCCTTGACGAGGAAGGTCTTCCCGACGCGGCGGCGACCATAGACGATGACGAACTCCGATTCCTTGGAGTTGCGGTATTTTTCCAACTGACGGATTTCATACTCACGCCCGATAAAGAGGTTCTTGTCCATAACGACTGCTTTTTCGGGTGCAAAAATAGAAAAAATATCATATCAAACTCAAGTGCGGAAACATTGTTTTTTTATGTGTTTTCGCATACGAGTTTTATGCACATCATGAAAAGTGAATGAACTCAGGTGCGGAAACTATATAAAAATATGCTGTTTCCGCACCTGAGTTTGACATAATTTGGTCGATCATTGACTCTTTTATTTTGGTTGCAAGATGAATGAATTGTTGTGCGCAGGCAACACTTTCTCAGAAAAATGTTGTTTGTGCGCAACACGGGTCTCTTCAGGCAATTTGTTATTTCAACATTTTCAGCAACGGCGATCGGCTCATATCGGTAGGATTGGTGCCGGGAACGCCTTCGGGAACGGGCACACCAAGTTCTTCGAAGTGCTTGATCCAGTATTCGGGCAAATTTCCTTCGGCATCGCGCCAATTCATCGGCTTCGACGGGAAAATACCACCGAAGACCACCTGGATGAATTCTGAACAGTAGTAAGCGTCGTTGTCGGGCAGGAAAGCGTCGTCGTAGGGTTTTCCGACGAGACTTTTGGCGCGAGCGATGACCGCAGCGGTGTCGAAAGGCACAGAGAGACGGTAAACGTCGAGATTCCCTCGGAAGAATCCGAGGTTGTGATTTCTTTCAAATTGTTCGTAAGATATGCGCTGCACACCCTTCTTTGGCGAGGCTTCGACGACCCACACGTCGTCAGCGCTGTCGCGTTCCACCAGTGCCACGTGCGAATATTCGCCCGTGCTGGCCGTGATGGCTTTCTCCATATCCGAGCGATTGTTGCTCAGGAATATCAAATCCCCGCTTTGCAGGGAGCTGTAGCTCTCGTTGCGGCATACCACATCAAGTTCCCCTAATCGGTCGCGCTGCTGCGCTTGCACGCTGATGACCAATAGTAAGGTGATGACGAACAGGCCGTTTCGTATATTGAAAAGAGGATTGCTCATAAAAACAGAGAAAATGCGAAAGTACATTTTTTTGAAAGGGTAAAATGTTTAATATAGGAATCCCAACATCCAAAGCGGAAGTTTAGCCCCGTCGGGCATATCCCAGTCGTCGGCAAAAACATAGGAGTCCTTCATGCCAGCAATCTGTGAAAAGTCCTTGCTGCGACCGCCGATTTCGAAGGTGTATCTCGAATCCACTTTGAAATCCCCTTGTGTTTTGCCGTATTCCACGACATGAAACTC